>NZ_FOEB01000008.1:0-289172 GCF_900110515.1 Methylobacterium sp. ap11
AGGGAATGTTCATGCCTCCCACGATGGGGAGGACGGATCAGACCATCATCGGCCCGAGGCGATCCACCGCCATCCACGCAAAACGAGCAAGAACCACCGATCCGGGGCAATCCCAATCCCAGGGCGAGCTGGTGCTGCTGCGGCAGCTGCTACGCTGGGCCTCGCGGCAGGGCTACCTGAAGACGCCACCAGAGGTCACCATCAAGGCCCGGCGCACGCCGGACAACCGGCGACCTAGCTTCGAGCCGCACGAGTTCGCGCACCTGCAGAAGATCAGCCTCGGCCGGCTGGCGGACCCCATCATGGACGGCACCGGTGCGCTCGTAGAGGCCAGCGACAAGCGGCGCTGGCGCATCAAGCGGCTGGACGACCACACGCGGCGGGATCGTACCCTGCTGCACGCCTACGTGATAATCGGCGCGTTCTCGGGGCTCAGGCCGACGGAGATGTACAATCTGACGTAGGGGGATGTGCTCGGCTATCGGGCGGGGCGGGGCAAGCCGGTCGGCGACCGCGACATCCGGCTGCAGGTACGAGGCAAGGGCAAGAGCGGCAAGGCGATCCCGCAGAAGGCCGCGATCCCGTGGTTCGATACCCGATGGATGGGATTACCCCGTTTCTGGTTCTTGCTCACTTTGCGTAGGTCAGGCGGCCAGAACCATGCGGCGCTTCAGGAGATCGAGGCCTGCCCGTCCGTAGCACTGGCGCTTGATGAGCTTGAGCCGGTTGACCTGGCCTTCCGCCTGGCCGCTACTCCATGGCTCCATGAGAGCAGCCCGGACGGCAGCGATGTCCGCCTCCAATCCCGAGGCGAACGTCGCGATGGCGGGAGCGTCGCAGGTCCGTGCCTGCGTGATCCAGGCGGCGATGTCCGCTGCGCCGTCCGCATCCTGATCATTGGTGACGGTCTTGCCCTTCCCGGCGGCGCGCACCAGGGCCGTGAAGCGGCCAGCCAGACCCGTGATCGTCCGTGCGGTGTCATCCTGCTCGACGCGTCTCACCACAGCGGCGTCGCTCGCATTTAGCCCCGAGGGTGAGGCAGTAGAACCGCCGCACCTCGATGCGGAGCCTTGTCTGCGATGCCGACAGCGGCAGGTCGGCGGGATGGCGGTGGTAGCGGCTATGGGCGGACCGGCTCGCCTGCCCGCACTCGGGGCATCGGCCGCTGGCTGCGTCCAGTCGCACCGGGACGACGAGGTGATCGTCGTGTCGTTCGACGAGATGCGCAACGCGGCACTCGGGGATGGCGAAGGGAATGTTCATGCCTCCCACGATGGGGAGGACAGATCAGACCATCATCGGCCCGAGGCGATCCACCGCCATCCACGCAAAGTGAGCAAGAACCACCGATCCGGGGCAATCCCAGACCCGAACCCAGCTCATCCGCTTCCGCAGCGATCCCGGCGCCTATCTCAACGTTCTCGAACGATAGGCTCGACGGCAGACTTCGTCATCCTAGTTTTTTGGGAAACCTTTCGGCGCTTCGAGCGTAGCGTCGGCTTCAGACATTCCGCCAGAGGATCGACCGCGATGGAACCGATGAAGCCCATGGAACCCATGAAGCCGATGGAGCCGATGAAGGGCTCGGAGCCCTGGTGGCCGCAGGAACTCGGCCAGCCTTCGACCAGTGGCGGTCAGGACGGTATGCGCTACGCGTTCTTCCCCGATAAGCAGCGGCTCCTCGTCGAGACCGACGGCAAGCTGGCTACCTACGATAGCGGCGACCACCGCATCAGCGGCGTCTCCCAGTCGAACGGTCGGGCACCGAGCTTCACCACCCAGAATGGCGACGTGAATGTAAACGACCTCAAGGTCGTGGATTGAGGGAGGCTCCGGTACGAGGCCTTCCCGCGCCGGCTCAAGCCACGGCACGGGAAGACCCTGTGGGGGACGGAGTAACAGCGCGCAATTATCTGCGAGCACGTCGCACGCCGGTCTGGGCTTGGCGCCGATCCACCGGTTGGTCATCCTCACGAACGCTGATGTGAACGAGGAGGCGGCGAACTCGCAGGCCTTGATGACCAGGCAGTCACTGGCGGTGGCATCGCTGTCGCTGGCACGAGGCAGGCCGGCCAGAGCATCCATCAGTTCCTGCGCCGATCAATGCGGGCGTTAACAGCAGCAAAGCCCCTCGGGGTAGCGCTCCTACCATGACGTCGAACGCTCGTGGTTACCGAGGGTGCACTCAGCGAGCGGCATCCCAGGGGTCAGCTCGCCCCATGCCCTGGGCTGGGGGAGGGCACATATCGTTGAAGCTTGAAAGGCGTTATGCCGCGCGTTCGGGAACGCGCCAGAAGCTCATGCCGCTGCGTCGGTCCGGCAGTCCTGGGGCATCCCGAGCCCAGCGCGACAACTTCAGCTTACACGAAGTAGCTCTGCTGGGAGCGGCTTTCCATGGGCGCAGCAGGATACGGCCACACGTAGACCTCCGCACCGCTTTCACGAGGGACCGCAGGGCCGGAAGGCCGACGCCATTTTCGCGAAATCTGCTTGGATTCCTCTTTCATAAGCGTAGATCGGCCCTGATCGCCGTAGCATCCGCGATAGGGCCGGCCCACGTGACCACCTTATTAGGCCTCAGGGTCAGTTGCGGGCGTCCAACTCCGACACGCCGCTATTGCGATCAGAATAGGCTGCCTGGAACGCCGGGCGCGCCTGCCAGCGTTGCCAGAAGGCATCGAGGTACTCGAACCGCTCGTCCAGGGGGGTCGCGTTCACGGGGAACTTCGAGAACGCCACCGCCGTCGCCAGGGTGATGTCCGAGAAGGTCGGAGCGTCTCCGCCGAGAATCCAGGAGCGGCCGTCGGACAGATGCCGATCCACCAGTCCCGCGTGGGCCAGCGCCTCCTTGCGGCAATGCTCGCCCCAAGCCGGGTTGTGCGTCAGTTCGAGCTTCAGCCCGAGGCCCTGGTGTAGGACGTGGAACATCGTGGTGATGCGGTAGAGGATGTGAACCCAGATGCGGTTGTCCCACATCGCGTCGAGACCCTGCTCCATCGGCGACTCGCCCATGATGCGGCGGCCCGGGAAGCTCTGGTCGAGATAGCGGACGATGGCGGTCGTCTCGGAGAGAATGCTGCCATCCGCAAGGCGCAGGGTCGGCGTCTCGCCCCACGGGTTCATCTTGAGGTGGCGCCACTGCCGCTGCTCGCCGCCGGGAGCCATGTCGTAGATGTGTTCTTCGAGCTGATCGGCGATGCCCTTCTCGTGCAGGAAGAGGCGCACGCGCTGCGGGTTCGGAAACGCCGAGGGGGAGGTGAAGAGGTAGGGCTTAGCCGTCATCGAGTCATCCTCACGATCGTCATATACCTGTCGTCAGGTAGGTGAGCCTTCGTACGGGCTTCACACCTCGCTTGTCAAAGCCTATCTATCGTCAGGTAGTGGGGGGCAGGGATGAGCGGCGACACCAGGGACCGGATCATGGAGGCCGCGCGGCTTACCGTTCAGGACCTCGGCTATAATGGCCTCAGCTTCCGCGAATTAGCCAAAGATGTTGGGATCAAAAGCGCAAGTATTCACTACTATTTTCCAACAAAGGGTAATCTTTGCGAGGCAATCGTTAGGCGATATATCGATCGCTACGAGCGCTACCTTCAAGATATCCTGAATGATGCCACGGACAGCACGACCGCGATGCGGCGATACACCGACGTGTTTCGAGACACGCTGCTGAACGGCAATCGCATGTGTTTGGCCGGGATACTGGCTGCGGAACGTAACGACGTCCCTGACGAGGTTCGTACCGAGGTCGTCAGGTGGGGCGAGATGAACGAGCGCTGGATTGGACGGGTATTGGCTCCGGGGGTTGATAATCCCCAGGAGGACATCCGGCGGCGGGCGAAGGCCATCTTCGCTGCGGTGTCGGGCGCGCAGATGATCGCGCACGGCCGGGGCGAAGTCGCCTTCTACGACGAGGTCGTCTCGGCTTACCGGGAGAGCGGCTTTATACCGTGACCAAGGTCACATGCCCTCTGAGCGGACGTTGCGAGCGCCTGCTTCGGATCGAGATCCGCGGTTCCGCGCCTGCCGACGCGAAACCTCTTCCTGGCAAAGCGCGACCGTCACCGCCCTCCAACGCTCGTCGGTGTTCGCGGATGGCATCTCGGTGGGAACCGGGAACGCGACATGCGACGTGTAAGGTTCGCATGGCGCACCGTACGATACTCAGCGGTTTGGGGAGTCCGATCGGGTAATCGCACGTCCCCCTGAGAGCGGGCGCACGGCTGCCTGGTGGCGGCCCTGCCGGTTCCTACGGAACCTTGCTCCACTCTTCACACGGCGACCGACGCCGGCGGGGCGTGAGGTCACGAGATAGTATGGCGATCACATCGCGGAGATTCTGCGGGTTCTCGCCCGTCGCCATGCCGCGATGGCGGCCCGGCGGATTTCGTAGGCCATGCGCTGCCGCGTCCCCGGCTCACCCATGCCGAGAGGCCCGTAGCCATGCAGCAGGACGCCATCTGGACCGTGGAGACGCCGAAGTTCGGCTCGCCACGCACGATCGGCCAAGGCGAGTTGATGTTCGGTCTCGATCAGGCACTGCGCATCCAGCGCGACCCCCGATGCAGTCACTCCCGATGCGGTCATGGCGCTGCAAGCCGCTTGGTGTTCGCCGCGACATGCTCGCGATAGCGGGCGATCACCGCGTCGGGAGACCCGCCGAACGAGAGCGTCACCATCGCCTCGCCAGCTGCCGAGACTTTCTCCGTCACCATGGATTGAGCCTCGGCCCACCCCTCCTGGCCACCCCAGGCCAGCCGGACCATTCGCAGTTCGACGACCTTCTGGGCTTCGATCGCGAGCATCATCGAGGACAGAAACAGGTTGATCATGTCTCGCTCCGCACCGCGGCAGATGCGGCACGGGGTCAACCCGCCACGACCGAGAATCGATCCGGTGGCGAAACGCAGCGCTGCCCTGCAGCCTGTCCCCGTGACCAGGGGTGTCCCACGTGACCCCACGAGCCGATCGCGAGGTCCGGATCATCTCACGCCGTGAGCGGCAATGCCTCCTCGGTCGTCACCCGAAAGCTCACGAGGGTGTTCGGCCCGAATGTGAGCGTCAGGGGCACGTCGGCAGCGTCGCGCCCATAGGCGATCAGGATCCTGCCGATGCGCGGGCTGTTGTTGCGCGGATCGAAGGTGTGCCAGCGACCGCCCAGAAAGACCTCCATCCACGCCGCGAAATCTCCTGGAGCATGCGGGAGAGGCAGACCGATGTCGCTAACGTACCCGGTGCAGTAGCGAGCCGGGATGTTGAGGCAGCGGCAGAACGCGATCGCCAGGTGGGCGTAGTCGCGACAGACGCCGCGACGCTCCTCAAAGGCCTCGAGCGCCGTGCGCGTGGGACGGGAATGCTCGTAACCGAAGGTGATGCGATCGTGCACGTAGTCGCAGATCGCTTGCACCCGCGCCCATCCCGGCGTCATGGCCCCGAACAGGTCCCAGGCGGTCTGCGAAAGGCGATCGGTCTCGCAGTACCGGCTCCCGAGCAGATAGAGCAACGTCTCCACGGGCAGGCTGCGCACCTCTTCCTGCCGCGCGCCCGTGTCGGTCATGTCCCAGTTGCCATGGTCGCGCACGACCGTGTCGGTCCGGAGCGTGAAGCGCCCGGCCGGCGCGACGAGCCGATTGCACCAGTTCCCGAATGTGTCCCGATACCCTTCGAGGGGCACAGCCGGTACCGTCAACACATTGTCCGGTCGCTCGAGATCGGAGAAACGCGACGCGTGGACGTTGAGCATCGTGACGACCGGCGTGTCCTGCACGAAGTCGTAGGTCATTTCACAGCCGACATGGATGCGCATCGCGTGTCTCCAGGGGAACGGCAGGGTCGCGCGCTCCCTGAACGCGGATCGGATCGCGTCTCCGGTTCACGTGGCTGCCCTCGAACGATCCATGACACGAATGGGCATTCTGTACAGCACGAACCAGAAGCTTTTCCGGTCGCCGCGCCGGACCGCGATGACCGAAGCGAAACCGGGCCTACAGCGCGGCGGCCGATCGCTACCTTCCGTGGCGACATTCGCGTTCGTCGCGGACCTTTCGACGTCGTGGACCAGACGGGCTGAAACCCGCGACAGCGTCGGAATCCGGCTGGCACCCTATGATCTCAATTTATGATAGAGTGAATTTTTGAGAGGTCTCTCGATGAACATGCAAAAGAATGCAGTGCTGTTTCCGACTGCGATGATCTGCGCAATTTTTCTTTCCGGCGCAAGGTCGAGTGTCGAGGCGCGCCCGGCAGGTGCCGGGATCGGTTCCGGGCAGTCCACCGAGCGATCCATCGATGGAGTCGCGTCCAAGGTCAAATTGGATCCCACGAAAATCGCAGAGGGCGCGAGAAGAAGAAGGGATGCCGATCGGAAGCGCGACGAGCGCATGAATAAGCTCGGCGCCTCGATTTGCACGGGCTGCGGTGGCCCCATCGTTCCATTCGACCCGACCGGAGGCACACGGGCCATCGGCGCCGGATCGAAAACGCCAAGACGCTGAATGGCAGATCTTGATCCGTCGTCATGCACGCCGCCGGGGGGACATGCACGGAGACCCGGCTGCTCGGGGCCGGCGATAACCTCGAAGCGCTTCGGAGGCGATTTAGAGCATTTTCCGACGAAGTGGGAACCGGTTCGTCGAAGAAAATGCGTCAAAATCAAAGACATAGAGAAGCTTCGCGATTGCAACTCGATCGTGAAGCGCTCTAGAGCGCTCGCTAGTTGTTTGATCCCGGGGTTTGATGGTGCACTCTTCACGCGCGAGTGGAAGGATGCGCTGTGGGCCAGGTTCACCACGGCAGCGCCACAACGACTGCGGCGATCCGTCGAACGATCCAGCATAGTCAAGACATCTTGAGAAATCTCGACCCGCGCTACGGCATCGATCCCAAGACCGTTGCCGAATGGAAGCAGTGAACCTCAACCGAGGACGGCAAGACAGGGCCATACTAACCAAAATCAACGATACTGTCGAACCAGGACGAAGCCGTCATCGCGGCGTTCCGACGCCACACTCTCCTTCCGCTGGATGATTGCCTCTACGCTCTGCAGACGACGATCCCGCATCTGACGCGCTCGTCACTGCATCGTTGCTTGCCGCGCCACGGCATCTCGCGGTCAACTGAAACGAATGACGAGCAGCCCAAGCGTTCCAAGCTCAAACGTTACCCGATCGGCTACTTCCACATCGACATTGCCGAAGTCAGAACACAGGAAAGCAAGCGCTACCTGTTCGTCGCCATCGACCGGACGTCCAAGTTCGCTTTCGTCGAGCTGCATGAGACGGCAACCCGCCGTGTGGCTGGCGACTCCCTCGAAGCTCTCGCCGGTGCTGTTCCCTACAGGGTCCAGATCGTGCTCACCGACCACGGCACACACTTCACCGACCCGACCGGCGATGGGTGGACGCCCGACGACGTCAAAGCGATGCGGGCCGAGAAGATTTTGTCTCGTTGTCACGCCTTCGAAGCGGCTTGTGCTGATCTCGACACCGAGCATCGTTTGACAAAGCCTCGTCATCCCTGGACGAACGGTCAGGTCGAGCGGATGAACCGGACGATCAAGGAAGCGACCGTGAAGCGCTTCCATCATGATAGCCACGATCAGCTTCGACAGCACCTCGCTGATTTTGTCGCTGCCTATAACATCGCACGTCGTCTCAAGACCTTACGCGGCCTCACGCCCTGCGAGGCCATCTGCAAAGCCTGGACAGACGATCCGTCCAGGATCACGCAGAACCCACACCACCAAACTCCGGGACCAAACATCCAGGCATCCGCAGCTCACGCGACAGACAACGCCCACCCTCGGCGCTGGAATCCGCCCGCGGTTCGAAGCCGATCCGGTTCGATCAGCCGCAGACCGTCTCACGCATCGGTCACGCCCGCCGCGTCCTGCGCCTTCAGCACGTCCGGGCGCGGCATCGAGATGATGTTGTAGCCCGAATCGACGAAGTGGGTCTCGCCGGTGACGCTGCCCGAGAGCGGGGACAACAGGTAGAGGCCCGAGCCGCCGATATCCTCCAGCGTCGCGGTGCGGCGCAGGGGGGCGTGGGCGGCCTGGTGGTTGAACATCAGCCGGGCGTCGGCGATGCCGGCGCCTGCGAGCGTCCGCACGGGGCCGGCCGAGAGCGCGTTGACCCGGATGCCCTGGGGGCCGAGATCGGCCGCGAGGTAGCGCACCGAGGCCTCGAGCGCCGCCTTCGCCAGCCCCATCACGTTGTAGTTCGGCATGACGCGGGTCGAACCGCCATAGGTCAGCGTCAGGAGGCTTCCGCCCGGCCGCATGCGCTTGGCCGCCCGCTGGGCCACTTCCGTGAACGAGAAGCAGGAGATCACCATCGTGCGGGAAAAGTTCTCCCGCGTGGTGGCGTCGACGTAGCGGCCCTTGAGCTGCGCCTTGTCGGAGAAGCCGATGGCGTGGACGATGAAGTCGAAGCCCTCGGGCCAGGCCTCGTCGAGGGCGGTGAAGACCGCATCGACGCTCGCCAGATCCTCGACGTCGCAGGGGAGGACCAGGGATGAGCCGAGGGTCTGGGCGAGCGGCCCGACGCGGCGCCCCAAAGCCTCGCCCTGGTAGGTGAAGGCCAGTTCGGCACCCTGGGCCCTCAGGGCCCGGGCGATGCCCCAGGCGATGGAGTGGTCGTTCGCGACGCCCATCACGAGGCCGCGTCTGCCTGCCATCAAACCCGTCACGCCTGATCCTCCGCTCCGGCATATTCCGACGACGGATCGTCGAGAGAAAATGCGGCAACTCAAAAAACGAGAGCATCGCGCGATCGCGCGATGCTCTCGTGTCGATGGATCGGGCGTTTACGCGGGCGGCCGGCTCCTGTCCACGTGTCGGGGACAGGGAACCGCGTCAGGCGTCGACGTGCTTGAGCACCAGGGTGGCGTTGGTGCCGCCGAAGCCGAACGAGTTGCTCAGCACGTGGCCGAGCTTCGCGTCGTCCTGGCGGGCGCGCAGGATCGGCATGTCGGAGAAGGCCGGGTCGAGCTCGTCGATATGGGCGCTCTCGCAGATGAAGCCGTTGTTCATCATCAGCAGCGAGTAGATCGCCTCCTGCACGCCGGTGGCGCCGAGCGAGTGGCCGGTGAGCGACTTGGTGGCGGCGATCGGCGGGCAGGCGTCGCCCGCGCCGAACACCTCGCGGATCGCCTCGATCTCCTTATCGTCGCCGACCGGGGTCGAGGTGGCGTGCGGGTTGATGTAGTCGATCCGGGCGCCCTTCAGGCCCTCGATCGCCTGGCGCATGCACCGCACCGCGCCCTCGCCGGAGGGAGCCACCATGTCGTGGCCGTCGGACGTCGCGCCGTAGCCCGCGACCTCGCCGTAGATGCGCGCGCCGCGGGCACGGGCATGCTCCAGCTCCTCCAGCACCAACACGCCGGCGCCGCCCGCGATGACGAAGCCGTCGCGGTTCCTGTCGTAGGCGCGCGAGGCCCGGGCCGGGGTGTCGTTGTACTTGGAGGACATCGCCCCCATGGCGTCGAACAGGACCGAGAGGGTCCAGTCCAGCTCCTCGCAGCCGCCCGCGAAGATGATGTCCTGGCGGCCGGCCTGGATGATCTCGGCGGCGTTGCCGATGCAGTGGTTCGAGGTCGCGCAGGCCGACGAGATCGAGTAGTTCACGCCGCGGATCTTGAACCAGGTCGCGAGCGTGGCCGAGGCCGTCGAGGACATGGCCTTGGGCACCGCGAACGGCCCGACGCGCTTCGGCCCCTTGGCGCGGGCGATGTCGGCGGCCTCGACGAGCGCGCGGGTCGAGGGACCGCCCGAGCCCATGATGATGCCGGTGCGCTCGTGCGAGACCTCGGCCTGCTCGAGGCCGGCGTCGCGGATCGCCTGCTCCATCGCGACGTGGTTCCAGGCGGTGCCGCCACCGTGGAAGCGCATCGCGCGGCGGTCCACCACCTCCTCGGCGTTGAGGGTCGGCGCGCCCGCAACCTGGCTGCGGAAGCCGTGCGCGGAAAAATCCTCGGCGCGCGAGATGCCCGAGCGCGCCTCGCGCAACGACGCCAGCACCTCCTGGGTGGAATTTCCGATGGACGAGACGATGCCCATCCCGGTGATTGCCACGCGCCTCATGATCGTCGGAACCCTCCGGAGCGGCGTCACGGACAAGCCCGTGAACGCCCGCGGGCGCTCTCGCCACGCGGGTGTCACCTAGGCGCCCTGCGTCCCAATCTCAACCGCCCGTTCGGGGAAAGGCTCCCGGCGGGCGGCTCGCGCCCGCACGAGCGGACCTCGTGCCCAGAACGAGCGCTTCGCACCCGCATCGGCGGGCGGGTTCGACCCGCGGTCGCGGGTCGGGCCGTCGGTTTCAGGCGGCGGGCGTCGCGGTCTGGAACAGGCCGACGCGCAGGTCGCTCGCCTCGTAGATGCGGCGGCCGTCGGCCTCGAGCCAGCCGTCGGCGATGCCGAGCACCAGGCGGCCTTGGCGCACCCGCTTCAGGTCGACGCCGTAGACGACCTTCTTGACGCTCGGGAGCACCTGGTCGCTGAACTTGACCTCGCCGACGCCGAGCGCGCGGCCGCGGCCCGGCGAGCCGAGCCAGCCGAGGTGGAAGCCCACCATCTGCCACAGCGCGTCGAGGCCGAGGCAGCCCGGCATCACGGGGTCGCCCTGGAAGTGGCAGGGGAAGAACCAGAGGTCGGGACGCACGTCGAGCTCGGCGACGACGTGGCCCTTGCCGTAGGCGCCGCCCTCGCGGCCGATCGAGGTGATGCGGTCGAACATCAGCATCGGCGGCAGCGGCAGCTGGGCGTTGCCGACGCCGAACATCTCGCCGCGGCCGCAGGCCAGCAGGTCCTCGTAGGAGAAGTGCGAGGGCCGGCTCGGGGCGTCGGGAGCGGAGGTCTGGTCGGCGGACATGTGCGGGGCGAATTCCTCGTGCGGGACGCCGCGGGCGCTCCGGCGATGGGCCGGTCCGCGGCGGGGTGGCGCTTCGTTAACACAGCGCCCGGGACTGTTCAAAGCCGCGCCGCCGCCTTAGTCTGTAACGCTTCTGATCTGCGCCGCGACGGCCCCGGTCGGGTTGCGGCAGGACAGGCGCGGGCCTATAACGACAGTTGTCCTTGTCGCAGTCCAACGAGTCGATAGTCCCGCTGATGAACGACCTGTCGCCCCTGCGCGCCGTCCTCGGCGCCCGCGTCCCGGCCCTCGAGACCGGCGCTGCCGGGCAGCGCCGCGGTTGCCCGCTGTCGGAGCTTCGGGACCGTCTGCGTCGCGCCGGCCTGCGCCCGACCCGCCAGCGCCTCTCCCTCGGCTGGCTGCTGTTCGGCAAGGGCGACCGCCACCTCACCGCCGAAATGCTGTACGACGAGGCGATGCGGGCGAAGGTCCCGGTCTCGCTCGCCACCGTCTACAACACCCTGCACCAGTTCACCGAGGCCGGCCTGCTGCGTCAGCTCGCGCTCGACGGCTCCAAGGCCTATTTCGACACCAACCCGAGCGAGCACCACCACTTCTTCCTCGAGGAGGAGGGCCAGGTCCTCGACATGCCGGATTGCGGCATCACCGTCGATTCGCTGCCCCAGGCCCCCGAGGGCATGGAGATTGCCGGCGTCGAGGTGATCGTGCGCCTGCGCCGCCGCACCGGCCGGGCCTGATCCACAGCCGAATTCGGACCGAATGTAAGGGCCGCGCCTCCGCAAGGAGCGCGGCCCTTCTGCTGTCCGGAAGCCGGGCCCGCCTCAGTCCACCTTCTCGTTCGGGTAGACGCCCCAGAGCCGGTCCTGGCGCATGTACCCGTCGACGTCGCCGCGCCGCTGCGGCAGCGCCACGATGAGGCGGCACCAATTGCCGTCGCAGGTCTTCACGCTGCCGATCACCCCGGCCTGGAGCTGCGCCACCACGCCGCTGCCCGTATCGGCCCGGTCGTAGAGCGGCACCGGTGCCCCCTTGTCCTTGTCGCCGCGGTTGAGCACCACGGCGGTGCGCCGGCCCGACAGCAGCGAGTGCAGCACCCAGCCCTCCGTGCCCTCCGAGTCGCGGATCCGGCGCCAGGTCTCGTACTCGGCGATGATCTCGACCGGCAGGCCGGCGCGCTGGAACACCCACAGGGTGCGGTGGTCCTTCGACGGGCCCTCGCGCAGGTTCACCCGGTCGGTCTTGAGGCTGACGTAGCGCGGGATCGGCAGCTTGGTCGCCGGGCCGATGGTGACGCCGATCTCGCCGGGGGCGGGGTTGACCGCGGGGGTCGGCGGCGCGGCGTGGGACGGCGCTGCCAGCATCAGGACGGCGGGCACCGCCAGCATCAGCAGGGCGGGGATCGCCAGGGCGAGAAGGCGCGGGTGGAGCGTCACGATCGGTCTCCCATCCGGCGGCGCGGGGCCGCGGCGCGGATTGTCTTCCGGTCGGCCTCTGCTAGAGAGGCCGCCGGGCCCCGGATCGAGGGGTGCGTACCCGCCCGTATCGCCGGGGCGTGGTTAAAGGGGCGTAACGACGCCTGTGGCCCGCACCAAGGCGGGGCTTTTCGCCGGGCCGCCGCGTCGCCTATCGTGCGGTGCGGGAGCCCGTGACGCGTGTCGGGACCGCACGGACGGGCCGAGGGCCCGCCCGGTGGCGAGGGAGGGATCATGTCGTTGAAGCGCAAGCCGCTCGTGGTGGTCACCCGGCGCCTGCCGGACGTCGTGGAGACGCGGATGCGCGAGCTGTTCGACGCCCGCCTCAACCACGAGGACACGCCGCTCACAGGCGCCGCCCTGGCACAGGCCCTGCAGGAGGCCGATGTCCTGGTGCCGACGGTCACGGACGAGATCGACGCCTCGGTGCTCGCGCAGGCCGGCCCGAACCTGCGCCTGATCGCCAATTTCGGCAACGGCGTCGACCATATCGACGTCGGCGTCGCGCTCCAGCGCGGCATTACGGTCACCAACACGCCGGGCGTGCTGACCGAGGACACCGCCGACATGACCATGGCGCTGATCCTCTCGGTCGCCCGCCGGGTCACCGAGGGCGCCCGGATCATCCCGGACGACGCCTGGTCGGGCGGCTGGTCGCCGACCTGGATGCTGGGCCGGCGCATCACCGGCAAGCGCCTCGGCATCGTCGGCATGGGCCGCATCGGCCAGGCGCTGGCCCGCCGCGCCAAGGCCTTCGGCCTGTCGATCCACTACCACAACCGCCGCCGGGTCGGCGCCCGGATCGAGAGCGACCTCGAGGCGACGTACTGGGAATCCCTCGACCAGATGCTGGCGCGGGTCGACATCGTGTCGGTCAACTGCCCGCACACCCCGGCCACCTACCACCTGCTCTCGGCCCGGCGCCTGAAGCTGCTCAAGCCCGAGGCGGTGGTGGTCAACACCGCCCGCGGCGAGGTGATCGACGAGACCGCGCTCGCCCGCCTGATCGAGGTCGGCGACATCGCGGGGGCCGGCCTCGACGTGTTCGAGCAGGAGCCGGCGGTGAGCCCGCGCCTCGTCAAGCTCGCCAAGGCCGGCAAGGTGGTGCTCCTACCCCATATGGGCTCGGCCACCCACGAGAGCCGCGTCGACATGGGCGAGAAGGTCATCATCAACATCAAGACCTTCCTCGACGGCCATCGGCCGCCGGACCGGATCCTGCCCAGCATGCTGTGAGGCGGGGGCCGTCCGGCCTCCGACAGTCCCACGCGTCACCCAGGGTTCCGCCTCGCGGGCCCGGGGTGAGCGAGGAGTGGATCATCGATGATGGCGCCGGCGCTCGGCCGGCGCCTCGTCCGCTCAGCCCTGCAGCGTCGCGTTCAGGCTGATCTTGGCGTTCAGCACCTTCGAGACCGGGCAGTTCTTCTCGGCGATGCCGGCGAGCTCGTCGAACTTCTGCTGGTCGATGCCCGGGATCTTCGCCGTCAGCGTCAGGGCCGAGGCCGTGATGGTGAAGCCCTCGCCGTCCTTCTCCAGGCTGACCACCGCTTCCGTGCGCAGCTCGTCGGCGGTGAAGCCGGCGCCCTGGAGCTGGAAGGCCAGCGCCATGGTGAAGCAGCCGGCATGGGCGGCGGCGATCAGCTCCTCCGGGTTGGTGCCCGGCTCGGTCTCGAAGCGGGTATTGAAGCCGTAGGGGTTGCTCGACAGCACGCCCGACTGGGTCGTGAGCTGGCCCTTGCCCTCCTTGCCGTTGCCCTGCCAAACGGCGTTCGCCTTGCGGTTCATGGCTTCGTCTCCCGTGACCTCGCGCGGGTCCGTCCCGGCGCGCTCACGCCACAGGTAGGTCACGGCGCCGCCAGGTCACCCGTCGCGCCGATTCATCCGTCGCGCAGGTCGTCCTCCGTCTCGGCGTCGATCACCCGGCGGGCCAAGGTGAGAGCGAAGCCCGCCCGCGCCATCGCGGCGAGGTCGCGCTCGCGGGCGTTAGCCCGCGCGGCCGGCTGGCGGAACGGGCCGAGGCGGCGGCGCTTGGCATAGGCGAGGGCGGCCTCGTCCTCGCTGCCGTCCTCCTGCCCGGCCAGCACCGCGCCCACCGTCTCGCGATCCACCCCCTTGGCGGCGAGCTTGGCGCCGATCGCCCGGGCCGAGCCGCCGCGGCGGCGCAACGAGCGCACCTTGGCGGCCGCGAAGGCGGCGTCGTCGACGAGGCCGGCCCCGAGCGCCCGGGCCACCACCGTCTCGACCATCTCGGAAAAGTCGTCCGGCGCCTCGCCGCGCAGGCGGCAGCGGGTCTCGACCCGGCGCCGGAGCACCCGGCGCAGCATCTCGGCCGAGGCGCCGTAGCGTTCGAGGTAGTAGAGCGCGGCCCGCTCGAGGTAGGCCGGGGTGATCGGCCGCGCCGCCCTCAAAGCGCCATCGCGGGCGGGTTGATCGGCGCCGTCCCGGATCGCCTCCGTCCCGGCGGAGGCGTCCGCCCCGGGCCCGTGCGAGGGGTGATGCCGGCGTTTCTCCACAAGCGTGAATCCTTCTTCCTCTTGATCGCCCTCGCCCTCGGGGCGGTGGCCGGCGCGGTCCTGTACCTGTCGCGGCCGACGACCCTGCGGGTCGCCGTCGGCCCCCGCGACCGGGTCGAGACCCACCTGATCCAGGCCTATGCCGACGCGCTCGCCCGCGCCCGGGAGGATATACGCCTCGAGGTCGTCCCGTACGACGACGTGCGCGACAGCGCCGCGGCGCTCCAGAGCGGCCGGGCCGATCTCGCGGTGGTGCGCCCCGACGTGCGCCTGCCCGAGAACGGCCTGACTCTGGCGGTGCTGCACGACGAGGCCCTGATCATCGCGGCCCCGCCCGATTCGGGCATCCAGGCCTTCTCGGACCTCGCCGGCAAGCGCCTCGGCCTCGTCGCCCATCACGGCGCCGACCAGCCCCTGGTCGCGAGCCTGCTCGCCTACTACGCCCTGACGCCGACGCCGGCCGGCGCCGCGCCGGCCCCCGCCGATCCCGGCGGCGCGCTGCCCGCCGCCGCCGGCAGCGTCGCCCTCGTCCCCCTGCACGCCTCGGAGGTCGCCGCGGCCTTGGCCGAACACCGGATCGATGCCGCCGCGGTGATCGCCGCGCCCTCGGCGAAATCCGCCGCCCGGGTGGTGCAAGCGGTCGAGGCGGCCGCGCCCGGCCGCGGCGCGACCATCGTGGCGATCCCCGACGGCGAGGCCATCGTCCAGCGCCTGCCCGAGTTGCAGGCCGTCACCATCGCGGCCGGCACCTTCGGGGGCCGCCCCAAGCGCCCGGACGACGAGGTGAAGACGGTCGGCGCCTCCTATCGGCTGATGGCCCGTTCGTCGCTCGCCCGCGATACCGCCGCAAGCGTGACCCAGCACCTGTTCGAGCTGCGCTCGCGGCTCGCCGCGATGGTGCCGACCGCCAACCTGATGAAGGCGCCGGACTTCGACAGCGCCGCCGAGGCGACGAGCGCCCGCCTGCCGATCCATCCCGGTGCGGTCGACTACTACGAGCGCGAGCAGCAGACCTTTCTCCAGCGCTACGAGGACTGGGTGTACCTGGTGGCGTTCTTCGGCGGCGGCCTCGGCTCGGCGGTGGCCTGGCTCGGCCAGCGCCTCGCCCGCGAGCAGCGCGCCCGCATCGACGCCGTCCTCGACCGGCTGCTCGCCATCCTGATCGAGGCGCGGGGCACGCAGGACCCGGCGGCCCTCGAGGCCCTGGCGGCGGAGATCGACGGCCTCGTCGTCGACGTGGTGCGCCACGCCCGCGAGCATTCCACCGACATCCGCACGATGAGCGCGCTGATCCTCGCGGTGGATGCCGCCCGCGCCGCGGTGGCCGATTGCCGCCGGGACGGGGCGCCTGTGCGGGAGCGGGCCGGGCGGGTGCTGTCGCTGCACCCAGCGAGCGGTGCCTGACGCCGAAGAGGTGCCGGGTCTGGAGGGCGAACGATCGGCGGCGTAACGTGACGGCGCCTCGACGGCTCACGACCGTCATAGCCCGCTCGGCCGGAGGTTTCCATGATTCGCGATCCGACGCCCATCTTCCAGGCCGTCCTCGTCGCCGCCGCTGCGTTCGCCGTGACGAGCGCGCGGGCGGCCGAGGCGGGACCCAAGTTCGCCGCGATCCTCGACGTCTGCGAGGCGCGCACCCTGGACGAGGCGACGATCCGGGGCGGCCAGCTCGGCTGGCCCGTCGCACCCGAGGATCGAGCCTGGCGCACCGGCTTCGAGCGGCATAACGGCGGCACCGTACGGGTCGCCGGCTGGCGTCGGGGCCCACGCGACGGCGATGGGCTGCTGTCGTTCTGGGTGGCCTCCGGACCGAACGCTCACACGGCCTGTACCCTCGCCACCGACCGTCCCGGCCTGCTGGAGGAGTTGCGCGGCCGCTTCGGCGCACCCGACACGCTCGACGGGCAGGATGACGTCGTAAGCGCCTTTTGGCGACGCGGCGGCCGAGAAATCGCGTTCACCCGGGTCGGGGCCAGCACAAGCCTCAACCTGTCCCATCGCGATTGATGCTGGCCGTGCCACGAACCGCCCGTGTCGCCACCGTCTGCGACGAGCCTCGACGCGGGGATCTCGGCTCAGCCGATGCGCGCGTTCCGGACGGCCAAGGGAGATGGATCGGCGCACATCCCGGCCCGGATCGTCAGGTGATCAGGTGGTCCCGCCGCCTCAGGGCCGGAAACAGCCGGCCCCACAGGGCCGCCACCGCCACCGTCGCGACGCCGCCGATCACCACCGCCGGCACCGCGCCGACGAAGGCGGCGAGCGTGCCGGATTCGAACTCGCCGAGCTCGTTCGAGGCGCCGATGAACACGGTGTTGACCGCCGCGACCCGGCCGCGCATCGCGTCCGGGGTCTCGCCCTGGACCAGGCTCTGACGCACGTAGACGCTGACCATGTCGGCCGCCCCCGTGACGAACAGGCAGGCCATCGACAGCGGCAGCGAGGTCGAGAGGCCGAAGCCGACCGTGGCGAGGCCGAACACCCCGACGGCGATCAGGAGCCGCGGGCCGACGCCGCGGGTCAGCGGCCGGTGGGCGAGGACGATCGCCGTCAGGACCGAGCCGAGCGCCGGCATGCTGCGCAGGAGCCCGAGGCCGAGGGGCCCGACGAACAGCACCTCCTGGGCGAAGATCGGCAGCAGCGCGGTGGCGCCGCCGAGCAGCACCGCCACGAGGTCGAGGGTGATGGCCCCCAACACCACCGGCTGCGAGCGGATATAGGTGAGGCCCGCGAGCAGCGTGCCCCAGGTGACCGCCGGCCGGGTGGCGACGGCGGCCGGCCGCGGCCGGATGCCGATGATGCTGACGGCGGCGAGGGCGAAGCAGGCGGCGGCGAGCCCGAACACCACCGCGGGCCCGAGCGCGTAGAGCAGGCCGCCGAAGGCCGGGCCGGTCACCGACGCGCTCTGCCACAGCGACGAGTTGAGCGCGATGGCGCTGCCGAACTGCTCGCGCGGGACCAGGGTCGGCAGCAGGGCCTGGCTCGCCGGGTTGGCGAAGGCGCGGGCGGTGCCGACGAGGATCATCAGGGCGTAGATCGGCCAGACCGGCGCCGCATGGGAGGCGGCGAGCGCCATCAGGCCGAGGCCGGCGAGCGCCAGGAGCCCGTAGGAGAGCGCCGCCACCCGGCGCCGGTCGTAGGTGTCGGCGACGTGGCCGGTGACCAGGGCGCCCAGCATCGCCGGGGCGAAGCTCGCGAGGCCGACGAAGCCCAGCGCCAGCGCGCTGCGGGTCAGGTCGTAGACGAACCAGCCCACCGCCACCGCCTGCATCTGGTAGGCCAGGCCGGTGAGGAAGCGGGCGCCGCCGAAGAGCCGGAAGTCGCGATTGCGGAAGAGCGTCCAGCCGGACGGGGCGGGGGAGAGCATGGTCGGTCCGTGCCCGCCGGATCGGGCGGCGGGATTGAGGAGGAGGGCCCGTCGCGACGGGCGATCAGGCCAGGAGCTTGCGGGTCAGGATCGAGAGACCGAAGGCCAGGGCCGACACGGCGACCGAGATCGCGATGAAGAGCGTGCGGCGCGGCTGCTGGGCCGATTCGGCCCGCACCGGCTCGACGATCATGCTGAAGAACTCGATCTGCCGGTCGGCGATCATCCGCGAGCGCTCCCGCGACGCGATGGTGGCCGAATAGTACTTCTCGGCGGTCTTGCGCTCGGCGTCGAGCTCCTCGAACCGGGTCAGCGTCGCCGAGAGCACCCGGCGCTGGTCCGGATCCTGGTTGGCCGCCTCGCGCTCGATGCGCGCGATGGTGTCGTCGAGCTGGGCGATCTGCGCCTTCAGGTCCTGGATGCTGCGGCTGTCGTCGCGCAGGTCGCGCTGGAGCAGGCTGAGCTTGACCGCGAGGCCGATCCGCTGCGAGCGGATCTCGGCGATCATCTTCAGGTTCGTGTCGTTGGATTTCTGGGCGTCGAGCACGCCGTCGCGGTTGCGCAGGTCGCGCACGGCGAGGTGCAGCTTGGTCAGCCGCTCCTCGGCGCGCTTCATCTCGCGCTCGCTCTCCGCCAGGGCGTCGTTGCGGGCCCGCACGGTGAGCTGGTTCACCAGCCGCTCGCTCTCGGCGAGCACGGCCCTGCTCAACGTCAGGGAATCGTCCGGGTCGAAGGCGTTGATCGAAACCCCGATCAGGCCGGACGTCTCGATGGTAACCTTGACCCGGTCGGCCCAGTACTTGACGAGCTTCTCGATCGGCTTCTCGGGATCGAATCGGGAATAGGCATCGATGTCGCTGCGGGAGAACATCTGTCGCAGCGGCAGGCTGCGTTCGAGGGTCTCTATCATCGTCCGGCTCTTGATGTACTCGCCGACGATCATCGAGTCCTGGGCGATCATCTGGGCCGGGACGCTCGACGAGGTACCGACCGCATCGGGCGCCGCCTTCTCGGCCCCGCCGATCGCCGGGCGCAGGGCGAAGCGGGCGTCGGTGACGTAGCGGTCCGACAGGTAGAGGCCGAAGAACACCGCGCTGCCGACCGATGGGAGCACGAACAGGAACAGGAACAGGAGCGGGGTCACGATGTCCCGGCGCCGGTGCGCGCGGATCGTGCGGATCGTGGTCTTGTTCGGGTTCGAGAAGCGCGACACCCGGGCCGCCTGCCGCAGGGCCTCGCCGATCATCCGGGAGCGGTCGGCGGGGCTGAGCGCCTTGCCTTCCGGGTTGCGGGCGTCGATCGTCATGGACAGGTGTTCCGGCTGCGGGCGTGGCCGGGGCGCGGGGCGCGCCGGCCGGCAGGAAGAGCGGGTCGTGGATCGCTCACTGGTTGAGGCGCTGGTAGACCTCGATCGCGTCGTTGACGTCGGGATAGATCACGGCGCGGCCGTTCGCCAGCACGATCCCCTGCTGGGCGTAGTCCCGGATCGTATCCATCGAGTGCGAGCACATGATGATGTCGGCATTCGCCCGCCGCTGGCTCCACACCTCCTCGCAGCGCTTGGCGAAGCGCGCGTCGCCGACGCCGGTGATCTCGTCGACGATGTAGCAGTCGAATGGAATCGCCATGCTCATGCCGAAGGCCAGCCGCGCGCCCATGCCCGAGGAATAGTTGCGGATCGGCACGTTGATGTAGTCGCCGAGCTCGGCGAAGTCCTCGACGAAGGCCAGCACCCGGCGCGGATCCTCGCCGTGGATGCGCGCGACGAAGATCACGTTCTCGCGCCCGGTCATGAACGGGTGGAAGCCGCCCGCGAAGCCGAGGGGCCAGGAGATCCGGGTGGTGCGGATCACCCGTCCCCGGGTCGGCAGCTCGCAGCCGGCCAGCAGCCGCAGCGTGGTCGACTTGCCGGCGCCGTTGATGCCGAGGATGCCGTAGCTCACGCCCGGCTTCAGCGTCAGCGACGCCTGGTCGAGGATGACGCGGCGGTACCCGTCCGTCTTGTAGATCTTGGTGACGTTGTCGAGGCGGATCATCGGCGGGAAGGCACGCTCGAAGGGCTGGCGGTCGCCGTCCGGGCAGGGGCCGGACGGCCTTGGGCCTGTCCGATCATGCGCCGCGCCGGCATCCGCACGGTTAACGAGGCAGGCCGCATCGGCCGGCAGCGTCGGGACCTAGGCGGAAAAAGCGGCGAATCTGAGAAGGAACGTCCCGGTCGCACCGGCGCCGCGGGATCGAGCGCCGGACGCACCGGCTCACCCCTCGCGGCTACTCCACCTCGTCCCCGGGCGGCTCCGGCAAGGCCATCACCCGGGGCGGGTGCGCGATCGCCTCCAGGAAGCGAATCAGGTCGCCCGGCGACACCGCCGTGGTGGCGCCGTTGTGGAGCGGATGGAAGTTGACCGGGTCGTGCGCCATCAGCCCGGCATCGAGGACGACCGCGACGGTGCCGTCGCGGTCGTTGACGAGCCCGAACGGCGTCACCGAGCCCGGCCGGACGCCGAGGCGCTCGTAGAGCAACTCGGGCGAGCCGAAGGAGAGCCGCCCGGTGGCGCCGAGCGGTCCGTGGAGGCGCTTGAGGTCGATCCGCGCCTCGGCCTCCGCCACGACGAGGAAAAGCCTCCCGCGCTTGTCCTTCAGGAAGAGGTTCTTCGAATGACCGCCCGGCATCCCAGCCTTGAGGTCGCGGGACTCCGCCACCGTATGCACGGGTGCGTGCACCACGGTGGCGTGAGCGATCCCAAGGCCGTCGAGGAGGGCGAAAAGTGCCTCGGGCGTCGCGGGGTTCATCGCGCGGGTCTCACGCGGCGAGGTGGCGGCCGAGCGCCGCCGGGTCGACGTTGCCGCCCGACAGGATCACGCCGACGCGCTTGCCCTGAACCGCCACCGCGCCCTCGAAGGCCGCTGCCGCGGCGAGGCAGCCGGTCGGCTCGACGACGAGCTTCATCCGCTCGACGAAGAACCGCATGGCGGAGACGAGCTGGGCGTCGGTCGCCGTCACGATGCCGGCGGCCTCGCGCCGGATGATCGGGAAGGTGTGCTGGCCCAGATGCGTGGTCAGCGCCCCGTCGGCGATCGAGACCGGGACCGGGATACGCACCACCTCGCCCTTGGCGAGCGATTGCTGGCCGTCGTTGCCGGCCTCGGGCTCGACGCCCCAGATCTCGACCTCCGGCGACAGGGCCCGGGCCGCGAGGGACGAGCCGGCGAGCAGGCCGCCGCCGCCGAGGCAGACGAGCAAGACGTCGAGGGGGCCGACCTCCTCGATCAGCTCCTTCACGGCGGTGCCCTGGCCGGCGATCACGTCCGGATGGTCGTAGGGCGGGATCACCGACAGGCCGCGCGCCTCGGCGAGCCGCCGGCTCACCGCCTCGCGGTCCTCCTTGTAGCGGTCGTACACGACGATCTCGGCGCCGTAGCCGCGGGTCGCCGCGACCTTGATGGCGGGCGCGTCGTGCGGCATCACGATGACGGTCGGCACGCCCTGCAGCGCGCCGGCATAGGCGATCGCCTGGGCGTGGTTGCCGGACGAGAAGGCCAGCACGCCGCGCTTCCGCTGCTCGGGCGAGAGCGCCGCGATGGCGTTGCAGGCGCCCCGGAACTTGAACGCGCCGGCCCGCTGCAGCGGCTCGGCCTTGAAAAACAGGGTGGCGCCGGTCCGCGCATCCGCGGTGCGGGAGGTGAGCACGGGCGTGCGGTGGGCGATGCCGCGGATGCGCTCCGCGGCGGCCTCGACGTCGGCGTAGGCGAGGCTCATCAGCGGTTCTCGAAGTTGGGTTTGCGCTTCTCGACGAAGGCCGACATGCCTTCCTTCTGGTCGTGGGTGGCAAAGAGCCCGTAGAACACCCGGCGCTCGTAGCGGATGCCCTCGGTCAGCGTGGTCTCGAAGGCGCGGTCGACGCTCTCCTTGGCCACCATCACGGCGGGCAGCGACATCGACGCGATGGTCTCGGCGGCCTTCATCGCCTCGGCGAGGAGGTCGGCCGCCGGGACGACCCGGGCGACGAGGCCGGAGCGCTCGGCCTCCGCCGCGTCCATCATCCGGCCGGTGAGGCAGAGCTCCATCGCCTTGGCCTTGCCGACCGCGCGGGTCAGGCGCTGGGTGCCGCCGGCGCCGGGGATCACCCCGAGCTTGATCTCGGGCTGGCCGAACTTCGCGGTGTCGGCGGCCAGGATGAAGTCGCACATCAGCGCCAGCTCGCAGCCGCCGCCGAGCGCGTAGCCCGCCACCGCGGCGATGATCGGCTTGCGGCGCCGGCCGACCTTGTCCCACTCGCCGAACGGGTCGGCCATGTAGAATTCGGGATGGGTGCGGTCCTGCATCTCGCGGATGTCGGCGCCGGCGGCAAAGGCCTTCTCGGAGCCGGTGATGACGATGCAGCCGATTCCCGCGTCGGCCTCGTAGCCGTCCAGCGCGTGGTTCAGCTCGGCGATCAGCGCGTTGCACAGCGCGTTCAGCGCCGCCGGACGGTGAAGGGTGACGAGCGCCACGCGCCCGCGCGTCTCGACCCGGATGTTCTCGTAGTCCACGGCGTTCCTCCCGCTTCCCTCTCCCGCTTGGCTAGGGGAGGGAGAAGCGGGGCGCAAGCGCTCTCAGGCCGGAGGCATCCTTACGCCGGCGGCGGGTCCGGCGCCTCGACCACGGCCTGGCGCTGGAGCTGCAGGGCGACGAACCAGCACAGCGAGGCCCAGGCGGCGCCGATGCACCAGCCGGCGAGCACGTCGCTTGGCCAGTGCACCCCGAGGTAGATCCGGCTGATGCCGACGAGCAGCGTGGTGACGACCCCGAGGCCCATCACGAAGGCCTTGACCTTGCCCGAGCGCTCGACCCGGGCGAGCAGGATCGCCAGCGTCAGGTAGGCGATCGCCGACAGCATGGCGTGGCCGCTCGGGAAGCTCGCCGTGAAGGTCTCCATGCCGTGCGGCACCAGATCGGGACGGGGGCGGCGGAAGAACAGCTTGAGGCCGGTCGAGAGCAATTCGCCGCCGCCGATCGCCACCACGACGAACAGGGCGGCACGCCGCCGCGCCGTGATGGCGAGATAGAGCACGACGCAGGCCGTGACGTAGACGATGCCGAACACGCTGCCGAAGGCGGTGATGTCGCGCATCGTCTCGGGCAGCCAGGACGGCCCGATCGGCTGGGCGAGGTCGCCGGGGACGCGGAGCGCCAGGAGCAGCCGGTCGTCGAAGCCGAACGAGCCGCCCTCGCGGATCTCGTCAGCGAGCTTGAAGAACCCGAAGCCGAACAGGCTGACGGCGAGCAGCGAGGCGAGCGGCCCGATCTCGTTGAGGCGCAGGCGCAGCCACACCGCCGTGGCGTGGCGCCGGAACGGGATCTGGACCATCAGGCGCCCCCGAACGGAAACCGGCCGCGGGCCTCCCAGGGCCCGCCGAGATAGCGCCACAGCAGGAGCCCGGTGCCGGTGATCGTGCGCGGCACGAACGACGCCTCGAGTTCGCGGTGGAGGGCGCGGGCCTCCTCCGGCGCGACCTTGTTCTGCACGGTGACGTGGGGCCGGTAGCCCTGCCGGTCCTGCGGCGTCAGCCAGGGCTGGAACGTCGTGGCGAGACGCCCGCGCAGGGCCGAGAGCCGGCCCGAATCGAGCGTGTAGGCGACGCCGCGGCCGATGAAGCGCAGGCCTGCGACCGCGACCGGCAGCGGACTCTCCGCCCGCACCTCCGCGGCGAGCGTCTCGACGACGGCGCGCTCCTCCTCGCCCGGCAGGTGGTGGAAGAGCGTGACGTGGGCCGGAATCTTGTTGAGGGCCGGCGGGAAGTGGCGGCGGCGCTGGCCGTCGAACTCCGCGAAGGCGGCCTCGTCGAGTTCCAGGGTGAGGATCAGGGGGGCTTGCGACATCCTCCAGGCGACATGGCGCGGGCGGCGCCAAAAGCCAGTGCTGTTCAGCTCGTACCGTTCCCGCTACACGGCGCCCATGCGCGACAGCACCGACATGGTCCATCTCGGCCGGGATGGCTGGCTCTTCCTGACCGGCGGCACCAACCGGGTGCGCGAGCAGTACCGGGCGAGCCTGCCCGTCGCCTGGCGGCTGTGGCGCTGGCGCCGGCTGATCGAGGCGCGCACCGCGCGGGCCGCCGCCGCGGGCCTGCGCGCCTTCCACGTCGTGGTGCCGGAAAAGCTCAGCATCTACGACGACCGCCTCGACGGGCTCGCCCTCGACCCGGCGCTCTCGCCGGCCCGCCGCCTCGGCGCGCGGCTCGCCCGCTCGCGGGTCGCCGGGGCCTGGATCGATCTCGTCGGGCCGCTGCGGGCGGCGCGCGACGCGGAGCCGCCGCTGTACCTGCGCACCGACACCCACTGGAGCCAGGAGGGCTGCCGGCTGGCCTACGGCGAGATCATGCGGGCGATGGGCGCGGTGCCGCCCGCCGACCTCGCCGGCCGGCCGTTCCACGACCATGACGGGCTCCTCGATCTCGGCGCCAAGCTCGACCCGCCGGTGCGGGAGACGATGCGGGTCCACGAGGTCCAGCGCGACGCCGTGCGGGTCTTCGCCAACCCGCTGGTCGAGGGCCACGAGTCGCGGGGTACCGCGGCCGACCTGCATGTCGGCGCCCACGTGGTCTTCCGCAACGAGAGCCCGGCCGCCGACCCGCGGACCCTGATGCTGTTCGGCGATTCCTGCTCGCACTTCCACCCGATCTTCCTCACCGGCCTGCTCGCCGAGAGCTTTCGCGAGCTGCACTTCGTCTGGTCGGCGAATCTCGACTGGGCCTATATCGAGCGGGTGCGGCCGCACCTGCTGCTCGTCGAGGTGGCGGAGCGCTTCCTCGCCCGGGTGCCGACCGACCGGTTCGACGTCGCGGCGGAGGGCGCACGCTCGCTCCCGGCGGCCTGAGCCCGCCCATTGCGGTGCCGCCCCGCCGCCCCACCTTCGGAGGCGACGGGCGAGGAGGGTGCGATGGGGCTTCTGGTCGACGGCGTCTGGCACGACCAATGGTACGACACCAAGGAGACCGGCGGGCGCTTCGTGCGCAAGGACGCGGCGTTTCGCAACTGGGTCACGCCCGGCGGCGAACCGGGCCCGAGCGGGGAAGGCGGCTTCCCGGCCGAGCCCGGGCGCTACCACCTCTACGTCTCGCTCGCCTGCCCGTGGGCGCACCGCACCCTGATCGTGCGGGCGCTGAAAGGGCTCGAGGACGCGATCTCGGTCTCGGTGGTCGATCCGCTGATGGGGTCCGAGGGCTGGGTGTTCGGCGAGGATACCGGACCGGACGCGGTGAACGGCGCGACGCGGCTCTACGAGGTCTACCTCAAGGCCGACCCGCACTATTCCGGCCGGGTCACCGTGCCGGTCTTGTGGGACAAGGTCCGGGGTACGATCGTGTCGAACGAATCGGCCGAGATCGTCCGGATGCTGGGCGCCGCCTTCCCGGGCGGGCCGGACCTCTACCCGCGGGACCTGCGCGCCGAGATCGACGACGTGAATGCCCGGGTCTACGACCGGGTCAACAACGGCGTCTACAAGGCGGGCTTCGCGACGACGCAGGAGGCCTACGAGGAGGCCGTGACGGCGTTGTTCACGGAACTCGATGCCCTCGACGCCCGCCTCGACCGCTCGCGCTACCTCGTCGGCGACCGGCTGACCGAGGCCGACATCCGGCTGTTCACCACGCTGGTGCGGTTCGATCCGGTCTATGTCGGCCACTTCAAGTGCAACCTGCGCCGGATCGCCGATTACCCCAATCTCGCGCCCTACCTTCGCGACCTCTACCAGACCCCCGGCATCGCCCCGACCGTGGACCTCACCCACATCAAGCGGCACTATTACGAGAGCCACGCCACCATCAACCCGACCGGGATCGTCCCGCTCGGGCCCGTGCTCGACTACGACGCGCCGCACGGCCGGGCCGAGCGGTTCGGGACTTGAACCCGGCGGCCCGGGCGCGTCACCCCGAGGCCGGCCCCCGCGCCTCGGCGAGGTGCACGGCCTGGGCGCCGACCTCGTAGGCGATCTCCCGGACGGCCCGGAACCCGATCGGCGCCGGGTCGGTCACCGGGAGCGGCAGGTCGGCCTCCGCGATGCGGCCGGCCACGAGGTCGGCCAGCACCGCGCCGAAGGCGGTGCCGGGGGCGATGCCGCGGCCGTTATAGCCGCTGAAGCCGACCACGTTGCGGGCGAGCCGGTGGAAGCGCGGCAGGGCGTCCGCCGTCATGCCGATCCGGCCGTACCATTCGGCCTCGAACGGCACGTCGGCGGCCTGCGGAAACAGCGCCCTCAGGGTGCGCCGGGCCCAGGCTCGGTGGATCGCCGCCCCGGTGCCGCGCAGTGCACCGACGCTGCCGATCACCAGCCGCCCGGCGGCGTCGAGGCGGAACGAGGTCAGGACCGGCTTGGTGTCCCAGGCGCCCTGGCGCCCGGGCAGGATCGTGCCGCGCAGGTTGTCGCTCAAGGGGGCGGTCGCGATGTTGAAGTAGGGCAGGTGGGCGATCTCGGCCCGGATCTCGGGCCAGGGCGCGCGCGTATAGGCGTTGGTGGCGACGATCACCCAATCGGCGGTCACGCCGCCCTCCGGCGTCGCGAGGTGCCAGCGCGGGCCGGTCTCGGTCACGCCGACGACCGGGCTGCCGGTATGGACGACCGCGCCCGCGTCGATCGCCGCCCGGGCGAGGCCCCGCGCATAGGCGAGCGGCTGGATCGTGCCGGCGCGCTCGTCGAGGAGCGCGCCCGCGTAGGCCCGCGTGCCGGTGAGGCGGGCCGCCTCCTCCGCGTCGAGGAGGCGCACCGGCGCCCCGCGGGCCTGCCATTGCCGGGCCCGGTCCGCGAGGTCGGCCAGGCCCTTCCGGCCGACCGCGCAGTGCAGGGTGCCGGCCCCTTCCGCCTCGCAGGCGATGCCGTGCCGGGCGACGAGATCGAACACCCGGCGCGGCGCGGCGCCGAGGAGCGCGAGCAGCCGCTCGCCGCGCTCGGTGCCGAGGGCGGCCGGCACGAGGTCGGGCTTCACCCACAGCCCCGCATTGACGAGGCCGACATTGCGCCCCGAACCGCCGAAGCCGACGGTCTCGCCCTCGAGCACCACCACCCGGGCGCCGCCCTGCGCGAGGTGGAGGGCCGCCGAGAGGCCGGTATAGCCCGCCCCCACCACCGCCACGTCGGCGGTCGCCTCGCCGCGCAGAGGCGTCGTGTCGGGAGAGGGCGGGGCGGTGCGCGCCCAGAGGCCGTGCGAGCGGGGATCGGTGGTCACGCGTCTGTCGGGTCCTGGACTCGGTCCGGCACCATGCCCGATCGCTCGTATCCGCGCCACGGCTGGCGCCGGAGCGGGACCGGCCTAGACTGGTCTTCCAGGGAGGCCCGCATGACCGAATCCAACGCCGTGGACGCGGCGATCACCAGCCGGCGTAGCGTCCGGGGCTTCCTTCCCGATCCGGTGCCGACGGCGACCATCCGCGACCTCCTGGCGCTCGCCGGCCGGGCCCCGAGCGGCAGCAACATCCAGCCCTGGAAGGTCCACGTCGTCACCGGCGCCGCCCTCGCGCGCCTGACCGCCGCGCTCTCGGCGGCGCATGAGAGCGACATGCCGGAAGCGCGAGAGTACGAGTATTATCCGGTCGACTGGCGCGAGCCGTATCTCGGCCGGCGCCGGAGCCTCGGCTGGCAGCTCTACGGGCTCGCCGGGATCGAGAAGGGCGACAAGGCGGGCGCCAAGCGCCAGATGGGCCGCAACTTCACGTTCTTCGGCGCTCCCGTCGGCCTCGTCTTCGCCATCGACCGCGACCTGGAGCAGGGCAGCTGGCTCGACTACGGGATGTTCCTCCAGACCCTGATGCTCGCCGCCCGCGGGCGCGGCCTCGACACCTGCCCGCAGGCGGCGATCGCGAGCTATCCGGGGGTGGTGCGGGGAGAGCTGGGCATCCCGCAGAGCGAGACGGTGGTGTGCGGGATGGCGCTCGGCTTCGCCGACCCGGACGAGCCCGTGAACGCGTTGCGGGCGGAGCGGGAGGCGGTGGAGAGCTACGCGGTGTTCCACGACGGTTGAGCGGCCGGCCGACATGACGCGCCTCGCGGCCCCGGGTGCCCTCCCGTCCTCGATTTCGTCCCAGGGGGCGATCCAAGGGGGGCGAAGGAGGGCTCGGGGCGAGATCCGCCGGACCGTCTCCGCCCTGGTCACGCATGCTTCCGAGCCGCCGTCCCGTCCTCGTACCGCGACAGGTCGGGCTCTTCCGCCCGCCCGCCGAACAGCTTGCCCGCCACGCGGCGAAACGCCGGCCGGCTCGCCGTCCACAGGGCCGCGTGCAGTGCGCGGATGCCGAGCCGGGTTCGCGGATGCATCAGCCGCGGCGCGATCTTGGGTACGCCCTGCGCGTCTTCGACCATCGGGCGCATCGCCCGCTCGTAGGCCGTGAAGGCGGCCCGGACGTCGTCGGTGCGGGCGAGCTCGCCCGCGAGCACCCGCGCCCCGGTGAGCGCCAGCGTGGCGCCGATGCCGGCGAGCGGCGTGACGCACCAGGCGGCGTCGCCGGTGAGAGCGACGCGCCCGCGCGACCAGCGCGGCATCCGCACCTGGCGCAGCACGTCGAAGTAGAGGTCGTCGGTGCCGTCGAGGGCCGCCAGCACCCGCGGCGCCTGCCAGCCGGCATCGTGGAAGCGCTCGTGCAGGAAGGTCTTCTGGCGGTCGCGGTCCCAGCCCTGCGCCTCGGCGAGCGGGCCGTGGACCGCCAGCATCGCCCGGGTCGTGCCGTGCCGGTCGGGGCGCAGCGACAGGCTGCGGCCGCCGGGCGCGTTGTACCAGCGCCAGAGCCGGTCGTCGTCCGGGGTGCGGGGGATCGTGAGGTACGCGAGGGTCAGGTCCATCCAGCGCGGGTCGTTGTCGCCCGGAAACACCCGCTCGCGGGTCGAGGAGCCGACGCCCTCGGCGACGACCACGGCGTCGTAGGCACCCGTCTGCCCGTCCGCGAAGGTGACGGTCGCGGCATCCGCGCCGTCGTCGATGCGCTCGACCACGGTGCCGAACCGGAAGACGGCGTGGGGTCGGGCCGCCTCGAAGAGCAGGCGGGCGAGGTCGCCGCGCAGGATCTCCATCTCGGCGGTCGGGCCGTCGCCCTCGATCTGCCCGGTCATGAAGCGCGCCCGCGGCCGGCCGTCCGCGTCGATCCAGGCGGTGCCCTCCTCGCCGGTGCCGCGATCGAGCGCCGCCCGCTCCAGTCCCATCTCGCGCAGGATTCGTCGGCCGACGCCGCGGATGTCGACGTTCTGGCCGCCGTCGCGGAAGACGGGGGCGCGCTCGACCACCGTCACGTCGAACCCGGCGCGGCCGAGCCACCAGGCCGCGGTGGTGCCGGCGATGCTGGCGCCGGTGATCAGGATGCGGCGAGCCATGCGCTGAGCCTACTCCACCCGCACCACGGGCTCGAACCGCCCCTTCACCTTCACCGGCACCGTGAAGGTGCGCCCGGCGAAGCGGTCGTCGGTGCGGTCGGGGTCGAGTCCCTCGGTGGCGGAGGTCACCACCAGGGTGTCGGCGTCGGGCCCGATGAAGGCCGGGCAGGTCACCTGGCGGGCCGGCATCGCGATGCTGCGCACCCGCGTGCCGTCGGGGGCGTAGGCGTCGAGGCTGGCCCCACCCCAGCGGGCGTTCCAGACCAGGCCCTCGGCGTCGATCACCGCTCCGTCCGGCGCGCCCTCGGAGGCCGGAACCTGGACGAACACCTTCCGGTCGCCGACCGGGAGCCCGGTCGCCGGATCGGTGGCGACGCGCCAGATCGTGCCGGCCTCGGAATCGGCGAAGATCGCGTGCGTGCCGTCGGCCGCGAACGCGATGGCGTTCGGAATGGTGAGACCGGTGAACAGGGTCCGCATCGCGCCGCGGAAGAACCAGTGGATCGCGCCGTAGCCGGCCTGCGCCTCCCGGCCCATCGTGCCGAGCCACAGGGCACCGCAGGGGTGGACCCGGCCGTCGTTCGAGCGCGTCTCGGGCCGGTCGGCCTCCAGCGCCGTGAGGAGGCGCATCCGCCCGCTGTCGATGTCGCGCAGGTAGAGCCCGTTCTCGGCGCCGAGCAGCAGGGTGGCGTCGTCGACCCGCGCCACCATCGAGGCCATCACCGGCAGGTCGTGCAGGGTGGTGGCGCCACCCGAGAACGGCCGCTCGCACAGGTGCTTGCCGAGGATGTCGAGCCAGTAGAGCCGACCGAGGCCGGGATGCGCCGCCGGTCCCTCGCCGAGGATGCAGGCGCGGTCGCAGAAGATGCCGGCCCAGCCGCTCATCGGGCGGTCTCCTTCGTGAAGCGGTACTCGATGATCTCGCGGTAGGTCTCGCCGGGGCGCACCACCGCGCTCGGGAAGCCCGGATGGTTCGGCGCGTCGGGAAAGGCCTCGGGCTCGAGGCAGAGGCCGCTGCGGGCAGCGAAACCCAGGCCGGCCTTGGCGAGGTGGGTGCCGTCGTAGAACTGCACCGCCGGCGCGGTGGCCAGCACCGTGAGCGCGAGGTCGCTGCCCGGCGCCGTGACCCGGCCGACGGGGCGCGGCTCGGCGGCGCTCCCGTGCCCGAGCACGAAGGCATGGTCGAAGGCCCGGTCGCCGATCCGCGTCGCGCGGCGCAGGTCGAACCGGGTGCCGGCGACCGGGGCGACCGCGCCGGTCGGGATCTGGGCCTCGTCGACCGGCAGGTAGGATTCGGCCGGGATCTCGATCACGTGGTCGTCGATCGGCGGGGCGGGGTGCCCCTCGGGCGGCAGCGTCAGGTTGAAGTAGCTGTGGTTCGTCAGGTTGACGATCGTCGGCTCGGTGGTGGACGCGGTCAGCGTGAGGCGGAGGGTACCGGGCGCGACGATGGCGTAGGTGCACGCCACCGTGAGCGCCCCCGGATACCCTTCCTCGCCGTCGGCCGACCGGTAGGTCAGGGTCAGGCTGCGCGGTCCCACCTCGGCAAAACTCCAGTTTCGGCGCGAGAAGCCCTGCGCCCCGCCATGCAGGTGGGTGCGGCCGGCCTCGTTGCGGGGAAGCGCGTGGGTCACCCCGTCGAGGGTGAAGCGTCCGCCGGCGATCCGGTTGGCGAAGCGCCCGACGACGGCGCCGCATTGCGGAGTCTTCTCCACGTAGTCGTGGGGATCGTCGCGGCCGAGCACCACCGGGCGGCCATGGACGTCGAGGCGGCGGATCGCGGCGCCGAGGCTCAGGACCGCGACTTCCAGCCCCTCGCCGGCCAGCCGCGCCTCCAGGATCGGGCTGCCGTCCGGCATCGTGCCGACGGGGACGGGGGCTCTGTCGCTCATGCGGATGTCCTGATGCGCGCCGAGATCGGGGCGGGTCATCCTCTAAGGGTAGGGCGCGCCCGGCGCCCTCTCCACCGCCGCCGCGCTGTTGCGCAGGCCGTCGCGCACCACGACCTCGGTCGCCGCGGCGGCGGCGGGCGGGTCGCCGGCCCGGATCGCCGCCGCGATCGCCGCGTGCGCCCGCCAGGCGACGGCGTGCTCGTGCGGGTCGGTGGGCCGGCTGAGCTGAAACAGCACGGCGAGCGCCGCCTCGGTCACCGCGCCGACCGAGTGCATGAAGACGTTGCCGGAGGCGTCCGCCAGGGCGAGGTGGAAGGCGAGATCGGCCCGCGCGAAGGCCGGATCGAGCCCGGCCGCGGCCCGCATGTCCGTCACGCAGGCGTCGAGCCGGTCGAGATCGGCGAGCGTCCGGCGCTCCGCCGCCAGCGCCGCCGCCGCCGGCTCGACCGCGAGGCGGATCTCGGCGAGGTCGCGCAGGAAGCGCGCATCGATGCCGCCCTCGATCGTCCAGGCCAGCACGTCGCGGTCGAACAGGTTCCAGGCCGCCCGCTCGCGCACCCGGGTGCCGACCCGGGTCCGGGTCTCGATCAGGCCCTTGGCCGACAGGGTCTTGATCGCCTCGCGCAGGACCGTGCGCGACACGCCGAACCGCGCCAGCAGGACGGGCTCCCCCGGCAGTACCGCGCCCTCGGAAAAATCTCCGGCGACGATGCCGGTGCCGAGCGCCCGGGCGATCCGGGCGTGACCCGGGCCCCCGACCCGGCCCGGGGCCGGCACCCCGGGAATCCTCTTGCGCGAAATCGCCGCGGCCTCGCTCCCATCCAAGGTTGCGCCCTCCCGGTGGATTCCGGCCTCTTGCCCACGCGTCAGGAATCCGCGATAAGGGCCGGACCGCTGCAATAGTCATATTAAATGATTTACAGCGCGTCGAGCGGACCGACGGGCTTCGAGGGAGGAAGCGGTGACGGCAATCTATCCGGACCTTGCGGGCAAGGTCGTGGTGGTGACGGGCGGCGGCTCCGGGATCGGGGCGGAGTTGGTCCGGCACTTCGCCCGGCAGAAGGCTCGGGTCGGCTTCCTGGACATCGCGGACGAGCCCTCGCGGGCGCTCGCCGCCGAGCTGGAGGGGGACGGCCTGTCGGTCGCCTTCGAGCACGCCGACGTGACCGACATTCCGGCGCTGAAACGCGCGATCGGGCGCATCCGAGACCGGTTCGGCCCGGTCGACGTGCTGATGAACAACGCCGCCCACGACGAGCGCCACGCCACCGAGGAGGTGACGGAGGCCTACTGGGACGGCCGCATCGCCGTGAACCTCAAGCACCAGTTCTTCGCAGCCCAAGCCGTTCTGCCCGACATGAAGGCGACGGGCGGCGGCGCGATCATCAATTTCGGCTCGGTGTCGTGGATGATCGGGCAGGGCGGCATGGCCGCCTACACCGCCTGCAAGTCCGGGGTGATCGGCCTCACCCGCTCGCTCGCCCGCGATTTCGGCCCCTTCAACATCCGGGTCAACGCGCTGGCGCCGGGCTGGATCATGACCGAGCGCCAGCTGGCGCTGTGGGTGACGCCGGAATCGGACGCCGAGATCAACGCCCGCCAGTGCCTCAAGCGCAAGCTGGTGCCGGCGGACGTCGCGCGCTTTGCCGTGTTCCTCGCCTCGGAGGAGGCCGGGGCGTGCACCAACCAGCATTACGTCGTGGATGGCGGGTGGGTGTGAGGGGAGGCTCCCGCAGGCACGCCGGTGGCCAGTCCTAGCGCAGGTTTCTCCCTCCCCTCTCTGCGGGGGAGGGGGAAACCCGCGCTATTCCTTCCCCGGGTAGCTCCAAGGCTCCCCCTGCGGAAGTATCAGGCTGACCCATCCGCCAGCCACACGACAGAAACACCGACCCCGGCAGATGAGCAGGACGCAAATCCTGCCGGGCCCCAACTCACCCGCAGCCCCGCGCGACCAAGATGCGGGGATTTGGGAGGAACCATGAAGTCGTTCGTCGCTCTCGTCGGCGGAGCCCTGATGGCTGCCGCGATGCTCGCAACCCCGGCTGCCGCCCAGCAGAAGGGCAAGATCGGCGTCTCGATGCCGACCAAGTCCTCGGCGCGCTGGATCGCCGACGGCCAGGGCCTAGTCCAGGCGCTCAACGACAAGGGCTACACCGCCGACCTGCAATACGCCGAGGACGAGATCCCCAACCAGCTGTCGCAGATCGAGAACATGATCGCGACCGGCGCCAAGGTGCTGGTGATCGCCGCGATCGACGGCACCACCCTGTCGGACGTGCTGCAGCAGGCGAGCGAGCGCGGCATCAAGGTCATCGCCTACGATCGCCTGATCCGCGGCTCGAAGAACGTCGACTACTACGCCACCTTCGACAATTTCCAGGTCGGCGTGCTGCAGGGCAGCTACATCGTCGACAAGCTCGGCCTCAAGGACGGCAAGGGGCCGTTCACCGTCGAGCTGTTCGGCGGCTCGCCGGACGACAACAACGCCTACTTCTTCTACGACGGCGCGATGTCGGTGCTCAAACCCTACATCGATTCCGGCAAGCTGACCGTGCCGAGCAAGCAGCTTGGGATGGACAAGGTCTCGACCCTGCGCTGGGACGGCGCGGCGGCCCAGGCCCGGATGGACAACCTGCTGTCGGCCTTCTACGGCAACAAGCGCCTCGACGCGGTCCTGTCGCCCTACGACGGCATCTCGATCGGCGTCATCTCGTCGCTGAAGGGCGTCGGCTACGGCTCGCCCGACCAGAAGATGCCGATCATCACCGGCCAGGATGCCGAGATCCCCTCCGTCAAGGCGATCGTCCGCGGCGACCAGAGCATGACGGTGTTCAAGGACACCCGCGAGCTCGCCAAGGTCACGAGCGACATGGTCGCGGCGATCTCGTCCGGCGGAGAGGTCCAGGTCAACGACACCAAGACCTACAACAACGGCGTCAAGGTGGTGCCGTCCTATCTCCTGAAGCCGGTGACGGTCGACAAGGACAACTGGCAGAAGGTGCTGGTCGACAGCGGCTACTACAAGGCCCAGCAGGTCAAGTGATGGCGGCGTCCCCGGCTCCGCGCGCGGTGCCGAGCGCCTCTCCGATCCTGGAGATGCGCGGCATCACCAAGGCGTTCCCGGGCGTCAAGGCGCTCGACGCCGTCAACCTCGCCGTCCGCGCCGGCGAGATCCACGCCGTCTGCGGCGAGAACGGGGCCGGGAAATCGACCCTGATGAAGGTGCTGAGCGGGGTCTACCCCGCCGGCTCCTACGACGGCAGCATCCTGTTCGACGGCGAGGAGCGGCGCTTCTCGGGCATCCCCGACAGCGAGGCGCTCGGCATCATCATCATCCACCAGGAGCTCGCCCTGGTGCCGCTCCTGTCGATCGCGGAAAACATCTTCCTCGGCAACGAGGCGGCGTCGCGCTTCGGCCTGATCGACTGGCCGCTCGCCATGGCGCGCACCCGCGAGCTGCTCGCCCGGGTCGGCCTCGACGAGGCGCCCGAGACGCTGGTGACGCATCTCGGCGTCGGCAAGCAGCAGCTCGTCGAGATCGCCAAGGCGTTGTCGAAGAAGGTGCGGCTCCTCATCCTCGACGAGCCGACCGCCTCGCTCAACGAGAGCGACAGCGCCGCGCTCCTCACCCTGCTGGAGGCCTTCCGCCGGCAGGGCATCACCTCGATCCTGATCTCGCACAAGCTCAACGAGATCGCCCGCGTCGCCGACAGCGTGACGATCCTGCGCGACGGCACCAGCGTCGAGACCCTGCCCCGGGAGGCGATGCTGGGCCCGGACGGCAGGCTGAACGAGGACCGGATCATCAAGGGCATGGTCGGGCGCGACCTCGCCCACCGCTATCCGCCGCGGGAGGGCGTCGCGATCGGCGAGCCGCTGCTGGAGGTGCGGAACTGGAGCGTGCGCCACCCGCTCCATCCCGATCGCCTCGCGGTCGAGGACGTGAGCCTGACGGTCCGCCGCGGCGAGGTCGTCGGCATGGCCGGGCTGCTGGGGGCCGGACGGACCGAGTTCGCCATGAGCCTGTTCGGCGGCGCCTACGGCCAGCGCGTCGCCGGCGAGGCGCGGCTCAACGGGCGGCCGGCCGATCTCGGCAGCGTCGAGAAGGCGATCCGGGCCGGCCTCGCCTACGCCACCGAGGACCGCAAGGGCTACGGCCTCGTGCTGCACGAGGACATCCGCACCAACGTGTCGCTGGCCAACTTGCCCGGAGTCGCCGCCAAGGGGGTCATCGACGAGGACCGCGAGCGGGCGGTGGCCGAGCGCTACCGCGAACGCCTGCGCATCCGCTCGTCGGGCATCGACCAGGCGACCGTGAACCTGTCGGGCGGCAACCAGCAGAAGGTCGTCCTGAGCAAGTGGCTCTTCGCCGATCCGGACGTGCTGATCCTCGACGAGCCGACCCGCGGCATCGACGTCGGCGCCAAGTACGAGATCTACGCGATCATCAACGACCTCGCCGCCCAGGGGAAGGGCGTGCTGATCATCTCGTCGGAGATGCCGGAGCTGCTCGGCATGTGCGACCGCATCCTCGTCATGAACCGCGGCCGCATCGTCGGCGAGCTCCCCGCGGCTGAGGCCTCGCAGGAGGCGATCATGCGGGCCATCGTCACCTCGGGAGGCTGAAGACCAACGATGAGCGACACCGCCACTCCCCTCCAGGCACCGCGCCCGCCCGCCCTCGCCGGCTTGAGCGCCAAGGCGTTCTCGGGCTCGCTGCGCGACTACGGCATGATCCTGTGCCTCGTCGGCATCGTGCTCTTCTTCCAGTTCTTCACCGACGGGGCGCTGCTTCGCCCCCTCAACCTCACCAACCTGGTGCTGCAGAACAGCTACATCGTCGTGATGGCGCTGGGCATGCTGCTCGTCATCGTGGCCGGGCACATCGACCTGTCGGTCGGCTCGACCGCGGGCTTCATCGGGGCGCTCGCCGCGGTGCTGATGGTGCAGATGGGCCTGCATCCGCTGCTGGCCACGGTGCTGTGCCTCGTCGCCGGCGGGCTGATCGGCGCGGCGCAAGGGTGGTGGGTGGCCTACCTGCGCATCCCGTCCTTCATCGTGACGCTGGCCGGCATGCTGGTGTTCAAGGGCCTCACCCTGGCGCTGCTCGCCGGCCAGTCGGTCGGGCCGTTCCCGTCCGATTTCCAGAAGCTCAGCTCCGGCTTCATCCCGGACGTCGTCACCGGCGGCTCGCTGCGCATCACCTCGGTCCTGGTCGGCGTGGCGCTCGCTCTCATCCTCGTCGGCTCGAACCTGCGCCGGCGGCTCGGCCAGCAGCGCCAGGGTTTCACGTCCGAGCCGATCGGCGCCTTCGCGCTCAAGAACGCCATTATGGCCGCCGTCATCGTCGCCTTCAGCACTTGGCTCGCCACCTATCGCGGCCTGCCGAACGTGCTGATCGTGATGTTCGCGCTGATCCTCCTCTATCGCTTCGTCACCAGCCGCACGGTGATCGGCCGGCGGGTCTACGCGCTCGGCGGCAACGAGAAGGCGGCGAAGCTCTCGGGGATCAACACCGAGCGCCTGACCTTCCTCACCTTCGTCAACATGGGGGTGCTGGCCGCGCTGGCCGGCCTGATCTTCGCCGCCCGCCTCAACACCGCGACCCCCAAGGCGGGCCTCGGCTTCGAGCTCGACGTCATCGCCGCCTGCTTCATCGGCGGCGCCTCGGCCTCGGGCGGCGTCGGCAAGGTCACGGGCGCGGTGGTCGGCGCGCTGATCATGGGCGTGATGAACAACGGCATGTCGATCCTCGGCATCGGCATCGACTACCAGCAGGTCATCAAGGGCTTGGTGCTGTTGGGGGCGGTCAGCATCGACCAGTATTATCGCAAGCGCTGAACGATCCGCGCCGGATCCACCCGGCGCGAACCCGGCCAGCGGCAGGGCGTTGCCCCGGGACCTCGTATTACGCGACACTGAGAATGTGGATGCCGTCCGCAGACGTTCCATGAGGGCTCGCCCCCTTTCCCGGACGACTGGAGCGTCAGCGGAAGGAGATCCGGGACCCAGCGGAAGATGTGCCGCGAAGCGGCTCTGCTTGATGCACCGTCGCAGACGCAAGGACGCTTCGCGGCTTGTCGTGCTGGATCCCGGATCTCCTTCCGCTTCGCTTCAGTCGTGCAGGCCCGTACCGGGCCCGGAAAGGGGTTGGTCGACGATGAGCCGCGGAGCCTGGCGGCACGGGGCCCAGCCAGTGTCGTGTATCGTGATGCGGCCCGAGCGGGCGCCGCTCTAGACGTCGGCTCCTGCATCGTCGCGCGCCCGGGCGGTCGCTAGCGCCGGGGCGCCGAACCACTCCGCCCGCATCGCCTCGCGCAGCAGCGCGCCGACCGCCGGGGCGTGCGGCCGGCCGCGGACGGTGACGAGGGCGACCTCGCGCCAGAAGTCCGGCTCGACGAGCGGGCGGGCGACGACGCCCGGATGGGTCACGCAGGAGCGCGGCATGAAGCCGAAGCCGAGGCCCGAGGCGATCATCGCCAGGATCCAGTCGTCGCGCTCGCTCCGGTAGATCGTCTCGCAATCGGTGCAGCCCTGCGCCTCCCAGACCGGCCCGACGGTGCCGCGGAACTCGCAGTTGAGGCGGTGGACGTAGTGCTGGCCGTTGAGGTCGCGGGGGCGGATCGCGTCGAGGGCGGCCAGCGGGTGGGCGGCCGCCACCGCGATCACCATCGGCTCGCGGAACAGGGCGAGGTGGTGCAGGCGGGCGTCCGGCTCGCGGCCCGGCAGGCAGTAGAGCGCGACCTCGAGGCCGCCGGCGAGCAGGCGTTCCTCCAGGGCGCTCGCGCTCGCATCGACGATGTCGAGTTCGAGGTCCGGATGCCGCGCCCGCAGGCCCCCGATCAGCCCGACCAGGACGTCGGGCTGGATCGTGCACATCACCCCGAGCGTCAGGCGGGTGCGGCGCTGGCGGCCGAAGGCGCGGGCCTCGGCCTGCGCGGCCTGCGCCTTGGCGTAGACCTCCTCGAGGTAGGGCCGCACCGTGCGCCCCAGCTCGGAGAGCTGCGTGCCGGCCCGCTCGCGGTGAAACAGCGCCCCGCCCAGCTCCTGTTCCAGGAAATGGATCGCCCGGGTGAGGGAGGGCTGGGTGACGTGGCAGGCCTGGGCCGCGCGGGTGAAGTTGTGCTCCTCGCACAGGGCCAGGAAGTAGCGGATCTGGTGCATCTCCATCGTCGCTCTCCGCTGCGAGCCTTCAACCCGGGAGCCCCGGCGCTGCGGGGACGGATCGAAGGCTAACACCGCGGGGGCGGGGCGGGAACGCGGCCGTGCGGGCCGGCGCGTCAGCACCACGGGCAGGAGCGCCAGGCCGGCGGGTCCGAGGGCCGGGACGGCGCGGTGGAGCGCACGGCCCGCGGAGCCTGGACCGGGGCCGGCCGCATGCGCGCATCGTCATAGCCGGTGTAACGCGGGGGCGCGGGCATCGCGGAGACGACCGCGGCCTCCCGGCCCTCGGGGTGCAGGAGCGACTGGGTCCAGGCATGGGCGGAGGTCGACAGGGCGGCGAGCACGGCGCCGGCGAGGAGAAGGCTGCGCATCGGACGATGATCCGTTCGTGGGAGGGGGCGGGGTGCCCCCTGGTCGAGAGGGATCATCGCCCCGGGGCTCCCCCGCGGGCCAATGCCGTTCGCCTATCGTGGCGATGCCGTCCGGCTCTGGCCGCGTCCCCGCCCACGGTTGACGCGGGGGGACGGGCGGGGGCCTAAACGGGGCCTCGCGATCACCCCCTGGCTTCCGGAGCCCCCCTCATGAGCCGCCTCGTCACCGTGCTGAACGGCCCGAACCTGAACCTGCTCGGCAAGCGCCAGCCGCACATCTACGGCAGCGAGACGCTCGCCGACGTCGAGGCCTCCTGCCGGGCGCTCGCCGGCGAACTGGGCCTGGAGATCCGCTTCCACCAGTCGAACCGCGAATACGAGATCATCGACTGGATCCACGAGGCGCGCGAGACCGCCGGCGGGATCGTCATCAACCCGGCGGCCTTCACCCATACCTCGGTGGCGATCCTCGACGCGCTCAACACCTTCGATCCGCCGGTGATCGAGGTGCACATCTCGAACGTGCACAAGCGCGAGGCCTTCCGCCACCACTCCTACGTCTCGCTGCGCGCCGACGGGGTCATCGCGGGCCTGGGCACGCAGGGCTACGGGCTGGCCCTGCGCCGCATCGCCCAGCTCATCGACGCGAAGACTTGAGCGGCAGGCCGGGCCGCGGCGGGACACCGGCTCGATACCGGTATCCGGCGGCGCGATCTGGTACGGACGGACCATTGCCCGGACGGAACCGGCCGGTATGACCGCGCTCCCCTGAAACTGTCGGGTATCCCCGCATGAGCAGCATCCGCATCCCGGCGCTCCGTTGCGCCCTCCTGGGTCTCGTCCTGGCGACCGCCGCCCCGGCGCTCGCCGACGACACGCCGACGACGGCGGGCGCGGTCGACCGTCTGAAGGGTCTCGCCAACGAGGCGGTCGGCAGCGCCAAGCGCGGCGTCGGCAACCTGACCGAGGACGAGGCGCTGAAGGCCGAGGGACGCGAGCAGAAGCTCCGCGGCCAGGCGCTGCAGGAGCGCGGCAAGGCCAAGGACACCATCGAGAACGCCCTCGACAAGTAGGCGCGCCCCGACAGGCACCGGGGGCGATGCGCGCGCATCGCCCCCGGCACTCCTCGACCGGCGCCTGCTGGGGTCAGTCGGTCGAGAACCGGTAGTTCAGCCCGGCGCGCACCACGCCGAACTCCGTCTTGGGCCGGCCAAGCCCGTAATAGGCGGTGGTGGCGGCATCGTAGACGAGGCCGCCGCTGCCGCCGTTGCGGTCGAGGCTGACGTAGAGCGCCTCGATCCGGGCGCTCAGGCGATCGGTGATGGCGTATTCGACGCCGCCACCGGCGGTCCGGCCGGTGCGGAAGGTGCTCGGCAGCGTACCGGTATAGTACGAGGCGGTGGACGGCGTGCTGCCCCCACCATAGGCGAAGCCGCCGGTCCCGTAGACGAGGAAGCGGTCGAAAGCGTAGCCGATCCGGCCGCGCACCGTGCCGAACCAGTCGAGGCTCGGGCCGATATCGGTGAAGGTCGTGGTGCCGACGAGCCCGCCGCGGGGACGCCCGAAGGTGGTGCCCTGGATGTCGGCCTCGGCGCCGATCACGAAGCCCGATCCCGGCGTGAACTGGTAATTGTAGCCGATCTGCCCGCCGCCGACGAAGGCGGCGTCGCGGCTGCCGGGCGTCACCGTGCCGTAGGTGGCGTCCGTGAAGGTGCCGCCCCCGCCGCCGAACCCGGCGCCGGCATTCACGCCGGCATAGAACCCGGTCCAGGTGAAGACCGGGACGGGAGTGAAGGCCGGCGGCGGGGCCGCCCGGCGCGGCAGGTCCGCCGCGAGGGCCGGCGTGGCGACCGCCAGGGGGGCCGTGAGGGCAGCCGTGAGGGCGAGCGCGCCGGCGTGGCCGAGCGCCTTTGTCGATCTGATCATCGTGGAAGCCGTGCGTGAGTCTTCGGCGGGATGCCGGGGCGAGATGCCGGGGAAGTCGAGCCGGGGCGGCGGGCCGTCCGGGCTCTCGATCGTCGGGCCGGCTCGGCGCCGGCCCGTTCGAACCCGCTCAGAGGTTCTGGACGATGCTGATCGCCTGCAGGGCGACCAGGAGGATCGCGCCGCCGATGACGAGGCACAGGGCGGCGAGGATCACGGCATCGCCGCCGTCGGCCGGCTCGCGCCGGGAGCGGAGGGCGGGGACGCCGATCTCGACCTGCGGCGCCGGAAAGGCTCGCCCGAGAGGCGTGTTGCGGCTCTGGTCGCCGCGCAGGGCTTCGAGCATGGGAGACGGTCCTTCGTCAGCGGAGCCGGGAGAGGGCGGGCGCCGGGTGGGCGAGGTCGGCGAGGGCGGCTGCCGCCACCGGCAGGCCGAGACCGCCGATCAGCGCGATGCTGCGCACCAGCATCGCCACCGGCAGCCGCGGGGCGGGCCGGCGGCGGGCGGCGTCGAGCCGGATCGGCTCGGGACCGGTGGAACGGCACGAGAGGGGAAGGGGGCGGGCCATCGAAGCGTCCTGCGGCTGAACCTGTGACCGCTCCCGGCGTGGGAAATCCGACCACGCCATTCGTTTATGTGGGCAAAATTCCCACGTCAATCGGAAATCGCGGGGCGTCGCCGAGCTGTGGGATTGTGTCCCACGAGCGGTTCGCTACAACGACCGTGATGTCAGAGCCGACCCCCAGAGTGCCGCCGGATGCCGGCGCGTTGCAGGCCCCGCTCGCTCGCCTGCTGCGCCCGCTGGTGCGCCTGTTCGTGCGCAGCGGGATCACCTTCCCGGCGCTGACGGACCTCTTGCGCGAGCTCTACGTGAACGTCGCAGAGTACGACTTCGCGCTGCCGGGCAAGGACCAGACCGACAGCCGGGTGAGCCTGCTCACCGGCATCCACCGCAAGGAGGTGCGCCGCCTGCGCGGGGCCGGGGCCCCGGTGAGCGCGGTGCCGGCGGCGGTCTCGCGCACCAGCCGCATCATCGCCCGCTGGGTCGCCGCCCCGGACTTCACCGACGCCGACGGACGCCCGCGCCCGCTGCCGCGCGCGGCGGAGAGCGGGCCGTCCTTCGAGAGCCTCGTCGCCTCGGTGACCCGGGACCTGCGCCCCCGCGCGGTGCTCGACGAGTGGCTCGACCGCGGCCTCGTCACCCTGGACGCCGAGGAGCGCATCGTGCTCGCCGAGGCCGCCTTCGTGCCGAGCGGCGGCGGCAGCCAGCAGCTCTACTATTTCGGCCGCAACCTGCACGACCACATCGCCGCCTCGGTCGCCAACATCCTGGAGGAGAAGCCGCGCTTCCTCGAGCGCGCCGTGCATTACGACGGGCTCTCGCCGGCCCTGGCGCGGCGGCTCGAGGCGCGGGCGCGGGAGATCGCCATGGAGGCGCTGCAGCAGGCCAACCGCGAGGCGCACGCGGCCTGCGAGACCGATCCCGGCGGCGAGGCGCGCTGGAACTTCGGCATCTACATCTACGCCGAGGACGCCCCGCGCCCGGTCCCGCCGGCGCCGGAGAGCGGTGCGCCGTGAGGACCCGGCCCTTGCGACACCCGCCCCGCTCCCCGTCCCTGTCCCGGCGCGGTCTGCTGCGCCTCCTCTCCGGCGTCGCCTGGCTGGCGGCGGCCGGGCCGGTGCGGGCGGCCGGCGACAAGATCCTGGACCAGGGCATCGGCGGCACCGGCATCCGCCCGGGGGCCGAAGACGAGGGCGACCGCGGCATCGGCGGCACCGGCGTCGTGGGCACAATCCGGGGCTTCGGCAGCATCATCGTCAACGACCTGCGCATCGCCTACCCGCCCGAGGTGGCGGTGACGATCGACGGGCGCCCGGCCGGGGTCGCCGACTTGCGGGTCGGCCAGGTCGTGCGGACGCTGGCGGTCGGGGAAGAATCCGGGCTCGCCACCGCCGGCATCGCGGTGATCCACGAGGTCGTCGGCCCGGTCCAGCGCACCGCGCCCGACCGGCTGACCGTGCTCGGCCAGACGGTCGTCACCGCCGGCCTGCCGCCCGAGATGCCGCGGCCACGGGTCGGCGAGCGGATCGCGGTCAGCGGCCTGCGACGGCCGGACGGCAGCATCGCGGCGAGCCGGATCGACCCGGCGGGCGGCGCCCCCGATCTCGTCGCCGGCCCGGTGCGGCGCGGGCCCGCCGGGGCCCTGCGCATCGGCAACCTGCCGCTTGCAGGGATGGATGCGGCGCTCGCAGGCGGCCGGGCGGTGGCGGAGGGAAGCCTGGCGGGCGGCCGCCTGTCGGTGACCCGGGCGATACCGGCGAGCGAGCCGTTCGGACCGGAGGCCCGGCGCCTCTCGATCGAGGCCTACGTCGCGCGCGAGGGCGGGGGGGGCTTCCGTACCGGGGCCGGCTACGCGGTGGCGGGCCGCGGCAGCCTCGTCCCGGCCGGCGGCGGCCTCGCGGTCCTCGACGGCCGCGCCGGCCGCGGCGGCCGGATCGACCTCGACGCCGTGCGCCTGCGGCCCGACCCGGCCGGGCGGGAACGGGGGCAGGGCGAAGGTGCCGGACAAGGTGGTCCCGGGCAGGGACGGGCCGGACAAGGGGGGCCCGGCCGGGGTGGGCCGGGTCGCGGCGGCCCGGAGGGATCGCCCGGTCGGCCGGGCGGCGGGCAAGGGAGCCCGAACGGGCGTCCCGGCGGCGAGCGCCCGTTCGGCGGACGCGAGGGCGGGCAACCGGGCCGCGGCGAGATCGACATGCGGATGCCGGGCGCCGAAGGGCCGGGCCGGTTCGGTGGTCCAGGTAGCTTCGGGGGACCGGGCGGCTTCGGGGGGCCGGGGGGGCTCGGCGGGCAAGGCGGCCCCGGCGGGTTCGGCCGTCCCGGCGGCGAGGGGCCCGGCGGCGGGTTCGGGGGCGCGGGACCCGGCGGCGGCTTCGGCGGCGGCGGACGGCGCTAGGGGCGAATCACCCGTCCCGCCAGCGCCGGGCCGGCGCCTGGGGAAACCGAAAAACACGCCGATCCTGTGCCCGCCGGGCCACACCGCAGTGCGAAACCTGGCCGTTTTCCGGTGGAGTTAACGGCCAAGTTCGGCCCTGGAACGGCCAAGTCTCTTTCCCGCCGTATTTGAAACGGAGCAGGATGGGCCTTCCCGTTGGTGCGGCAGCGCACCGGCCTCCTCCAGCAGGTCCTGCATGCGCAAGCGCCTCCTCATCGCCGTCGCCGTCGCGGCGCCGCTCCCGGCCACGGCCCAGGTGAGCCCGGTTCGCGACAACATCGACGCGCTGATCGAGGCGCATGCCAAGGCCAACGGCGTCCCGGCGAGCTTCATCCACCGGGTGGTGAAGCGGGAGAGCGGCTACAATCCCCGTGCGGTCGGCCGCGGCGGCGCGATGGGCCTGATGCAGATCAAGCACGGCACCGCCCGGGCCCTCGGCTATAGCGGCCCGGCCTCCGGCCTGCTCGACGCCAAGATCAACCTGACCTACGGCGTCGCCTACCTGGCCGGCGCCTACAAGACCGCCCACGGCAACGAGTCCCAGGCCTACAGCTACTACGCCCGCGGCTACTACTACGCCGCCAAGCGCGCCGGTGTCCGCACCGACGTGGCCGAGCTCGAGGCGCCGCAGGTCCGCGACGTCGCCGCCAGCCCCAACCCCCTCGGCAAGTTCCTCTCCAACGTCTTCGGCGCCCGGCCCGCGGCCACGACCGCGACCGCCTCCGCCGACCCGTCGGTCGCCGCGCTCTCCACCGCGCTCGCCCCGACCGGCTCGACGACGCAGTACGTCCTGCCGCCGCCCACCACCGCCCCGCAGCAGGTCGCCGCGGCGGCCTTCCAGCCGACGGGCACCCAGGCGCAGGCGCCCTCGCAGTACCAGCTGCCCGACCTCCCCGAGCCGGTGGTCAAGGTGCCGCTGCCGCCGGTGCGCCCCGCCTCCCTGGCGTTCCACGCCGCCCCGGAGCCGGTCGCGGGCGCCGCCCTGGCCTATGCCGGCTCCGCCGCCGCCTCGCCCTTCCCGACCTCTGGCCAGACGATCAGCCTCGCGGCCAATCCGGCCCGCGCCGTTCCCGCCGCGACCACGACCGTTGCCGCCCTCGATCCCGCCGCAGCTCCGGCGGAAGAGGCGAAGCCCGCGATGCCGATGCCGCCGCGCCGCCCGGTCGAGTTCCGCCACTTCGTCGTGCGCAAGCCGGCGCCCCCGGTGCCGCAGACCGCCGCCGCGACTCCCGAGCCGGCCGCGGCCGCCGTCAGCCAGTAGCCGGCCCCGGGGCCGGCGGCCCCGTCACGCCTCCCCGGCGAACAGCGCCCGCGCCTGCGCCCCGGTCGCGACCGCGATTCCGAGCGCCCGTGCCAGGCCGGCGAGGTCCGCGACCTGCGCGGCATTGCTCGCGGCCAGACGGCCGTCGGGGCGCCAGAGGTTGTTCTCGAACCCCACCCGCGCGTGACCGCCGAGCGCCGCCGCCGCGACGAGGCAGGCCGCCTCCCGGGGGCCGAAGGCGCACAACGCCCAGGGCAGGTCGAGACGGTGCTCCGACGTCCAGGCGGCGAGGAAGGGTAGGAGGTCGGCGGGGTCCGAGCGCTGGCCCACCGCGTAGCGGCCGAGCACGAACAGCACGCTCGCCCGCTCGAGCGGGATAAGCCCCCGGGCGGCGAGCCCCTGGAAGCGGGTGACGTCGCCGGCATCGTAGAGGATGTGCTGGACCAGCACGCCGGCCCGGGCCTGCTCGGCCAGGAAGGCGGCGGCCGCCGCCTCGTCCTCCGGCTCGGCGAAGAGCTCGCGCAGGGCGACCGAGAACGCCTCGGGCTTGAGCGCCCGCATCGCCGCCATCTGCTCGGCCGGGCTGTAGAGGCCGACCGCCTCGGTGGTGACCTGGCAGATCATCTCCGGCCCCGCCTCGCGGCGCACCGCCGCCAGGGCCGCCCGGTAGCGGTCGAGGTCGAGGGTGTGGCGGTTCTCGGCGTCGCGGACGTGCAGGTGGATCATCGCCGCGCCGGCCTCGCGGCAGCGCGCCGCCTCGAGGCCGATCTCCCGCGGGTCGATCGGCAGGGCGGGGTGGTCGGCCTTGGTGCGGCGCGCGCCGTTGGGCGCCACCGTGATCACGAGGGGGGCTGTCATCCTGTCGCTCGGTTCCCTTCGCTCGCGGCCCCGCGGCCCGCGTCCTGCGCCGGGCGATTCGGGGCCCGGCGCCGCACTCTGCACCGCCGGCGGTCCGCCGCCCAGCGGGACCGTTCGCTCCCGTCACGCCGAACGGGCCGGGCCCGACCGCCGCTGCAGCCACCAGACCAGCCCGGCGATCGCCAGCACGGTCGCGAGGCCGAACATCGTCAGGATGCGGCGGATCAGCGGGGTGTAGACGCCCGTCTGCGGATCGTAGCCGTAGCAGAGCAGCACCAGCCGGTCGGCGAGCCCGCCGAGCCGGCCCTCGCCGGCCTCGACCAGGGCGAGCCGCAGGTCGCGGGCGGTCATCGCCAGGGGCGAGAGCGCCCGGGCGACCCGCCCGTCGCCCGAGAGAACCAGGGCGCCGGCCGGGTGGGCGTAGGATTCGGTGTCCCGGTCGTACGCGTAGGCGTAGCCCACCGCCCGCGTCACCGCGGCGACCGGGGCGGGAGAGCCCAGCAGCACCACGGCCTGGTCCAGGACGGGGCCGGTCCCGAGCTGCTCGGCCACCATCGCGCGGGCCTGGCCCGCATCGGCCCGCGGATTGAAGCCGAGGGTCACCAGCCGGTAATCGGTGCCGGGTTGCAGGCCGGTGGCGGCAAGCGCCGTGCCGGCGACCGCCAGCATCGGGTCGCAGACGTTGCGGCAGGCATAATCGAGCGGCATCAGCAGGGTGGGGCGGCCGCCCATCGCCTCGCCGAGGCTCGTGCCGCGTCCGTCCGCGGCCCGGGTGAAGGCGGCATCGAGGGGCGCGCGGGCATCCGGCGGCGGCGCCAGGGCGACCCCCGCGAGATCCTTCGGCGTCAGGCCCGCCGCGGCCGGATGGGCGAGGGCGGTCAGAAGAGCCGCGGCGGCGAGGCGGCGCGCGCCTCGGAACGGCCGGCGGCCGGGACGTCTCATCGCTTGTCCGATCCTCGCCGTGAACCTTGCCGTGTCGCGGACCTTGCCTGGCCCGCCCGCAGGCCGCACCCTGGTCGAGATAGGGCGTGACGGGCCGGGGCGGGTGCGCCGGACAACGGGCCGCAGGCGTGACGGGGCCCACGCCCGGACATGAGCGGGAGAGCTGGATGGACGAGACGCGCACCGGGGCGGAGATCCGCACCGAGGACGACCTGCGCGGCCATATGGGCCCGGTCAGCCGCCTCGCCGAGGGCAAGGTGCTGCCCCGGCTCGATCCGCATGCCCGCGCCTTCATCGCGCTCTCGCCGTTCCTGGTGGTCGCCACCGCCGATGCCGAGGGCCGCGCCGATGCGAGCCCCCGGGGCGACGCGCCGGGCTTCGTCCAGGTCCTCGACGACGCCACCCTGCTGATCCCGGACCGGCGCGGCAACAACCGCGCCGACAGTTTCGGCAACCTGCTGACGGCGCCGGGCATCGGCCTGATCTTCCTGGTGCCGGGCGTCACCGAGACCCTGCGGGTGAACGGCACCGCCCGCCTCACCACCGACGCCGCCCTGCTGGCGCCGCTCGCCGCGCAAGGAAAGGTGCCGACGACCGGGCTCGTCGTCACGGTGCGCGAAGCGTTCTTCCATTGCGGCAAGGCGGTGATGCGTGCCCGGCTGTGGGACCCGGCGGCGCAGGTATCCCGCGATAGCGTCCCGAGCCTCGGCCGCATCCTGTCCGACCAGACCGGCGCGATCGGCGTCGCCGAGGCCGAGCGGCTGATGGAGGAATCCTACCGCACCCGGCTCTACTGAGCCGGCGCCGCGCGCCATCCCGTGCCCGGGGCACGTCCGGTGAGGGAGGGACCATCCTCCTCCGGCGGCAGGGATACCGGCGGCCCCGACACCCGAAGTGAGAATCCGCACACCCCAACCGTCTCGCACCGCGTTCGATGCCGCGCAACGGAACCGTTCCGCTCCGGCACGGTTCCGCATGGGCAATCAATCTGCCCCCAGGGCAGCACGAGGAGAAGGGGTGAATGGCAGAGAAGGAAACCAAGGCCTTTCCGGCCGCCGCGAGCACGCGGGTACCGTTCGCGCTGGCCCTGTCGGCGCTGGCCGGCTGCGCGGACGCGATCGGGTTCCTCGAATTCTCGCAGCTGTTCATGTCCTTCATGAGCGGCAACACCACCCGCTTCGGCGTCGCGGTCAGCCTGGGCGATTGGGGCAACGTCACCCGGGTCGGCAGCACCATCGCGCTGTTCTGCTTCGGGGCGTTCATCGGCACGCTGCTGGCCGCGGCGGTCGGCTACTGGCGGCTCGCCGTGCTCCTCACCCTGCAGGCGCTGCTCCTCGCCGTCGGCCTCCTGATGCCGCGCGGGCCCTTCGAGTTCCCGCTCCACGCCTACCCGATCGTGCTGGCGCTCGGGATGCAGAACGCCGTGCTGCAGGACGAGGAGGGCCGCAGCCTGGCGCTCACTTACGTCACCGGTGCGGTGGTGCGCTTCGGCACCGGGCTCGCCAACTTGCTGCTTGGCCACCCCTCGCCGTCGTTCTGGATCCAGGCGCCGCTCTGGGCCGCGCTGACCCTCGGGGCGATCTCGGGCGGCCTGCTGCACGCCGCCTTCGGCGAGAGCGCGTTCCTGGTTCCCGCCGTGGTGGCGGCCCTGCTCGCGGTCGTCGCGCTCGTCATGACGCTCGTCCACGGCGACGGGCCGCTGGTCTCGGGCACGAAGTCCCCGGCGCCCGACGCCGCCGCGACGGCGCCGCCGGTGGTGTGACGCATCCTCCCGCGGGCGTCGCCCGCGGGAGGATGTCGCCCGCAGCCAGGATTACGTGGAGTTCATGGTGCGGAGACACGGGCGTAAGCCCGGGGAGCCTAGACAGGGATGGTCGCCGGACGCGGCGGCGCCTCCCACCCCCGGGGCGCCGGCGCGTTCCAGGCCCCGAGGGCCGGGGCGCCGGGTCACCATCATCGCCCCCCAGACGACCCGGCGCCTTGCGCCACGGCAGGCCGAGTCCCCCGGCTCGGCCTGCCGACCCTCCTCGGCGACGCCCGATGCACCGTGCCGGTTCTCCTCCCCCGGCGCGGTGCGCCGGGGCGGGGACCGCCCCGGGTCCGAGGCGCCAGGATCCCGGCGCGGGACGCTCTCCCGCGCGCCCGGGAACTGCCCTAGAATGTCCGACATGCGCCTCCTGATCATCGAGGACGACCGCGAGGCGTCCAGCTACCTGTCCAAGGCTTTTCGCGAGGCCGGCCACGTCGCCGACACCGCCGATGACGGCCTCGACGGCTATGCGCTCGCCCGCGAGGGCGCCTATGACGTGCTGGTGGTCGACCGGATGCTGCCGAAGCTCGACGGGCTGTCGCTGATCCGCTCCCTGCGCGAGCAGGGCGTCGAGACCCCGGTGCTGATCCTCTCGGCGCTCGGCCAGGTCGACGACCGGGTGAAGGGCCTCAAGGCCGGCGGCGACGACTACCTGCCGAAACCCTATGCCTTCTCCGAGCTGATGGCGCGGATCGAGGTCCTGGCCCGCCGCCGCGGCGGCGCCGCGGCCTCGGAGGCGACGAGCTACCGCGTCGGCGATCTCGAGCTCGACCGGCTGTCGCACCGGGTGACCCGGGCCGGCCAGGAGATCCCGCTCCAGCCGCGGGAATTCCGCCTGCTCGAATACCTGATGCGCCATGCCGGCCAGGTCGTCACCCGCACGATGCTGCTCGAGCACGTCTGGGACTACCATTTCGACCCGCAGACCAACGTCATCGACGTCCACGTCTCGCGCCTGCGCGCCAAGGTCGACAAGGGCTTCGAGCGGCCGATGATCCACACCGTGCGGGGGGCGGGCTACATGGTCCGCGCCGGCGGCGAGGCGTGAGCGTCCGGACCGCGACCCCGCCGGCGCCGGCGGGCCAGGCCGCGACGCCCGACGGCGTGCTCGTGCGCCTCGGCACGCTGTTTCGCACCACCGCCTTCAAGCTCTCGCTGGCCTACCTCCTGGTCTTCGCCGCCTTCGCGTTCTTCGCGCTCGGCTACGTCGCCTGGAACGCCCGGCGCGTCCTCGACGACCAGATCGTCTCGACCATCGAGGCCGAGATCAACGGCCTGTCCGACCAGTACGCCGCGGGCGGCATCCGCCGCCTCGTCAGCGTGGTCGAGCGCCGCTCGCGCGAGCCCGGCGCCTCGCTCTACCTCGTCACCACACCGGCGGGCGAGCACGTCGTCGGCAACGTCGAGACCCTGCCGCCCGGGGTGCTGAACGAGCCCGGCCAGACCGAGACGACCTACGGCCGCAGCACCGACGGCGACCGCGTCGAGCACCGGGCGATCGTGCGCATCTTCACCCTGCCGGGGGGCTTCCGCCTCCTCGTCGGCCGCGACGTCGAGGAGCGCGACCGGCTGCGGGCGGTGATCGGGCGCGCCTTCGCCTGGTCGCTGATGCTGGTGGTGGGCCTCGGCTTCCTCGGCAGCTGGTTCATCGCTCAGCGGGTGCTCAAGCGCGTCGACCACATGACCGAGATCACCCGGAGCATCATGGCGGGCGACCTCGACGGGCGGCTGACGCTGGCCGGCACCGGCGACGAGCTCGACCGGCTGGCGAGCAACCTCAACGCCATGCTCGACCGCATCGGCGAGCTGATGCGCGGCATGCGCGAGGTCTCGGACAACATCGCCCACGACCTCAAGACCCCGCTCACCCGCCTGCGCAACAAGGCCGACGCGGCCTTGCGCGAGGGCGACGACCCGGATGCCCTGCGCGCCGCGCTGGAGGCCAACATCGAGGAGAGCGACAACCTGATCCGGGTGTTCAACGCGCTCCTGATGATCGCACGCCTCGAGGCCGGCAACGCCCGCGAGGGGCTGGCGGATTTCGACGCAGGCGCAGTCGCGCTCGAGGTCGGGGAGCTGTACGAAGCGGTGGCGGAGGAACGCGGCGTCGGGTTGCGGACGGAGGTCGAGGACGGTCTCCTGCTGCACGGCAGCCGCGAGCTGATCGGACAGGCGATGGCGAACCTGATCGACAATGCCCTGAAGTACGGGCAGAGGCCGGCCGATCCGGCGGTCCCGCCGGTGGTCCGCGTCACCGCCCGGCGCGAGGACGGGGCCGTGCTGCTCGCCGTCGCCGACCAGGGCGAGGGGATACCCGAATCCGATCGCGGCCGGGTGCTGGAGCGCTTCGTGCGCCTCGAGACCGCCCGCACGCGGCCGGGCTTCGGGCTCGGCCTCAGCCTCGTCAACGCGGTGGCGCGGCTGCACCAGGGCACCTTCGTGCTGGAGGACAACGCACCGGGCCTGCGCGCCGTGCTGCGCCTGCCGGCGCCGGCCGCACGGGAGGTTCAAGCCCCGCGGGAGACGACGGCGTGACCGGCTCGCTCTCCGCGCGTCTCGCCCGGGCGCCCCGCCTCGCCGACCCGGAGCGCGCGCATTCTCGCGTCGCCGATCTGCTTGCCGAGGCGCCCGGCCTCGCGCCGCTCATCGGCGAGGGCGGCCCGGCTCGCGACCTGCTCCTCGGGCTCGCCGACCATTCGCCGTTCCTGTGGTGGCTCGCCGCCCGCGATCCCGCCCGGCTCGCCGGGCTCCTGGAGCGCGCGCCGGAGGAGTCCAACGCCGGGATCCTGGCCGACCAGCGGGCGGCGGGACTTGCCGGTGGCGACGTCGCCGCCAGGCTTCGGCGCAACCGCGCAGCCCACGCACTGCTGGTGGCGCTCGCCGATATCGGCGGGGTGTGGTCGCTGGAAGAGGTCACGGCGGCTTTGTCGGACTTCGCCGACGCCTCGGTCGCCGCCGCGGTCGACGCGGCGCTGGTCCAGGCCGCCGGCACCGGCCGGTTCCTGCCGCCCGATCCGTCGAAGCCCCAGGATGGGTCGGGGCTGATCGTGCTCGGCATGGGCAAGCTCGGCGCAGGCGAGCTGAACTATTCGAGCGACGTCGACCTGATCGTGCTGTTCGATCCCGAGACCGCACCCCTGCGCGCCGGCGTCGAGGCGACGCCGTTCTTCAGCCGGATCGCGCAAGCGGTCGCCAAGCTCCTGCAGGAGCGCACCGCCGACGGCTACGTCCACCGGGTCGATTACCGCCTGCGGCCCGATCCCGGCTCGACTCCGACCGCCCTGTCGCTGCCGTCGGCCTACACCTACTACGAGACGGTAGGGCAGAACTGGGAGCGCGCCGCCTTCATCAAGGCGCGTCCGGTCGCGGGCGACCGGACCCTGGCGGACAAATTCCTCGCCGAGCTGCGGCCCTTCATCTGGCGCAAGTACTTCGATTTCGCCTCGATCGCCGACGTCCACGCGATGAAGCGGCAGATCCACGCCGTGCGCGGCCACGGCGCCATCGCGGTGGCGGGCCACGACATCAAGCTCGGGCGCGGCGGCATCCGCGAGGTCGAGTTCTTCGTCCAGACCCAGCAGCTCGTCTTCGGCGGGCGCCGCCCGTCCCTGCGCGGCCGTCGCACGCTCGAGATGCTGGGCGCGCTGCACGACGAGGGCTGGATCACCCCGGAGGCCCGCGACGAATTGGGGGAGGCGTACCGCTTCCTGCGCACCGTCGAGCACCGGCTGCAGATGGTGGCCGACGAACAGACCCAGCGCCTGCCCGCGGATCCGGGCAAGCTCGCGCGATTCGCCCGCTTCCTCGGCTACGCCGACGAGACCGCATTCGGCGACGCGCTGACCGCCGAGGCGCGCCGGGTTCAGGGCCATTACGCCCTGCTGTTCGAGGCCGAGCCCGATCTGGCCGCGGAGGTCGGCGACCTCGTCTTCACCGGGGTCGAGGACGATCCCGGCACGCTCGCCACCCTGCGCAGCCTCGGCTTCCGGGCACCGGAGCGGGCGACCGAGACGGTGCGCGGCTGGCATTTCGGCCGCCGACCGGCGGTGACGAGCCCGCGTGCCCGCGAGGTGCTGACCGACCTGGTCCCGCCCCTGATCCAGGCGCTGTCCGGCACCGCCGACCCGGACGGGGCGCTCGCCGCCCTCGACCGCGCCTTCGGGCGGATGCCGGCGGCGGTCGAGCTTCTCACCATCCTGCGCTCGCACGAGCGGCTGCGGCTGCTCTTCGCCGACCTCCTCGGCACCGTGCCGCGGCTCGCCGACACCGTGGCGTTCAGCCCGCACGTCCTCGACGCCGTGATCGACCCGGCCTTCGTCGCCCCGGTGACCGAGGCCGGAGCGCTGGCCGAGCAGCTCCGCACCGGCCTCGGCCAGCCCCGCGACTACGAGGACTTCCTCGACCGCAGCCGCGATGCCGCCCGCCAGCTGCGCTTCGTCACCGGCGCGCGCCTCCTCTCCGGCATCCTGCCGCCCGCGGGCGCGGGCCGGGCCTATGCGGGCATCGCCGAGGCGGTGGTGGCCTCGGCGCTCCGGGCGGTCGAATCGGTCTTCGCCGCCGATCACGGGCGGGTGCCGGGCGGGCGCTTCGCGGTGCTCGGGCTCGGGCGCCTCGGCTCGCGCCAGCTCACCGCCGATTCCGACCTCGACCTCGTGGTCCTGTACGATTTCGATCCCGACGCCCGGGAGAGCGACGGCAAGCGCCCGCTCGATGCTGCGGTCTACTACAACCGCCTGACCCAGCGCCTCGTCGCCGCGCTCACCGTGCCGACCCGGCGCGGGCGGCTCTACGAGGTCGACCTGCGGCTCCGCCCGAGCGGCGGCCAGGGCCCGATCGCCAACCAGTGGCAGCGCTTCGCCGCCTATTGGCGCGAGGAGGCGGCACCGTGGGAGCACATGGCGCTGACCCGGGCCCGGGCCATCGCGGGCGATCCCGGCCTGATGGCGGAGGCCGACGCCACCGCCGCCGCGATCCTGCGCCAGCCCCGCGACCCGGAGACGGTCGCCCGCGAGGTGCGGACGATGCGGGCCCTCGTGGCGAAGGAGAAGGGCGACCACGGCCCCCTCGACCTCAAGCTCGCCCCGGGCGGGCTCCTCGACCTCGACTTCCTGGCGCAGGCCCTGGTCCTGTCGCACGCCGCGGCCCATCCCGGGCTCGTCGGCCTCGCCGCGCCGGAGTTGCTGGAGCAGGCCGGGACCCTCGGCCTGATCGAGGCCGGCCTCGCCGGCCGCCTCGTCACCGCCTACCGGCTCCTCGACGACGTGCACCACTGGCAGCGCCTGATGGTCGAGGGCGAGTTCGGCCGCACCGCACCGGCGGCGGCTCGCGCCCGCCTCGCCGCCGCTTCGGGCCAGCCCGACGAGGCGGCCCTGGTCGCGCAGCTCGCCGAGACGCGGGCCGGGGTGAGGGCCGCGTTCGAGGAGATCCTGAGATAGTCGGGACGCCTGGCGGCGCCCCCGGGCTACGTCACGGCTGCCAGGCCGTCACGGCTGCCAGGCCGGCCGCTCCACGGAGGTCTCGGCGGCGGCCGCGTCCATGCGGGCCATGAGCGTCCGCAGGGCCTCGGTCACGCCCTGGCGGGTCGCCGAGGACAGGATCAGCGGCTTCTGGCCGGTCTCCTCCTCGATCCGGGCGACCTGGAGCTCCAGCGTCTCGGGATCGAGGGTGTCGGCCTTCGACAGCGCGACCACCTCGGGCTTGTCCTCGAGCCCGTGGCCGTAGGCTTCGAGCTCGGTGCGCACCAACCGGTAGGCGGCGCCGGCATCCTCGCTCGTGCCCTCGACGAGGTGGAGCAGCACCCGGCAGCGCTCGACATGGGCCAGGAACTTGTCGCCCAGGCCCACGCCCTCGTGCGCGCCCTCGATCAGGCCCGGGATGTCGGCCAGCACGAACTCGCGGGTGTCGACCCGCACGACGCCGAGCCCCGGATGCAGGGTGGTGAAGGGATAGTCGGCGATCTTGGGCTTGGCCGCCGTCACGGTGGCCAGGAAGGTCGACTTGCCGGCATTGGGAAGCCCGACGAGGCCGGCATCGGCGATCAGCTTCAGCCGCAGCCACAGCCAGTGCTCCTGGCCTTCGAGGCCCGGATTGGCGTGTTTCGGGGCGCGGTTGGTCGAGGTGGTGAAGTAGGCGTTGCCGAAGCCGCCGTTGCCGCCCTTGGCGAGGCGGAAGCGCTGGCCGACCGTCGTCATGTCGGCGATCAGGGTCTCGCGGTCCTCCGACAGGATCTCGGTGCCGGCCGGCACCTTGAGGATCACGTCCTCGCCCTTGCCGCCGGCGCGGTTGCGGCCCGAGCCGTGCTCGCCCTTGCGGGCCTTGAAATGCTGTTGGTAGCGGTAGTCGATCAGGGTGTTGAGCCCCTCGACGCACTCGATCCAGACGTCGCCGCCGCGGCCGCCGTCGCCGCCGTCCGGCCCGCCGAACTCGATGAACTTTTCGCGTCGGAACGAGACGCAGCCGGCGCCGCCGTCTCCCGAGCGGACGTAGACCTTGGCCTCGTCGAGGAACTTCACGGGACGAACTCCTGAATGGGGAAAGGCGGCCGGGGAGGGGACCCCGGCCGCCGGATCTTATCGGACGATCAGGCGCCGACGCGGCATTCCGCCCCGTCGTGGCGCGCGAAGACGAGACCGGCGGCGTGCCAGGTCTTCAGGCTGTCCCAGGCGCGCCGGTCGAGCCGGAACCGGTCGACCGGGAAGACGCCGCCCCGGGCCGGGAAGGCCTGGAGGCCCGACCCGACCGAGGCGAAGCCGCACTTCTCCAGGACCCGCCGCGACGCCGGGTTGACCACCCGGGCCGAGGAGGACAGCTCCTCGCCCTCGGTATAGGCGAAGAACGCGTCGATCATCGCCCGCGCGGCTTCCGTCGCGAGGCCCTGGCCCCAATGCGGCGTGCCGAGCCAGTAGCCGAGATGCGGCGCGTGGCCGTCCGGGTCGGGCTCGATGCTGACGATGCCGATCGCCTGGGTCGGGTGCCGCCGCGGCGTGATCGCCATGACCAGCGCGCGGCCCTCCGCGTTGGCCCGCCGCGACTCCAGGATGAAATTGTCCACGGAGGGCGGATCGAGCGGATGGGGAATTCGGGCGGTCATCCCGGCTACGGCTTTCTCACCGGCGAATCGGACGAGGGCCTGCGCATCGGCCTGACGGGCCCAGCGCAGCCACAGCCTCCGGGTCTCGAGCCGGAAGACATCGTCGCGGGTGAGGTCGGGAAACATCGCCTGACTCCGATCCGAACCCAGAGCCTCCCGCTCGGGCACGGTTACGAGAACGACGAAAGGGAAGGTGGTTCCCCACCTTCCCCTCGTGATCTCGCTCGGAGCTTGGCCGTTTCGGGGCCTAAGGTGAGCAGGAGTCGCCGGGTCGGTGTGGGGACACCGGCGGAGCTCCCTCGTCACTGGCTCCGTCGGGTTATTCTGCGGCCTCCAGGGCCGGGCCGGCGTCGTTGGCGACGACCGTTACGAACGCGCGACCGCGTTTCGTAATAAATTGCACCTTGCCGGCGGTGAGGGCGAACAGGGTGTGGTCGGTGCCCATGCCGACGTTGACGCCGGGATGCCACTTGGTGCCGCGCTGACGCACGATGATGTTGCCGGCGATCACGGCCTCGCTGCCGAACTTCTTCACGCCGAGACGACGACCAGCCGAATCGCGACCGTTGCGGGACGAACCGCCTGCCTTCTTGTGAGCCATGGGGCTAACTCCTGGATTCTGGGAAAAGGGCTCGCGGCCAGCTTACGCGGCGCTGATGCCCGTGACGCGGACCACGGTGAGGTCCTGGCGGTGACCGCGCTTGCGGCGCGAGTTCTGGCGGCGGCGCTTCTTGAAGGCGATGACCTTCGGGCCGCGGGCCTGCTTGACGATCTCGCCGGCGACGCTGACGCCGGAGACCAGCGGGGCGCCGACCTGGGTCGCGCCGGCGCCGTCGGTGAACAGCAGCACCTCGCCGAAGGTGACCGCGGTGCCGGCCTCGCCCTCGAGCTTCTCGATCGTGATGACGTCGTTGGCGGCGACGCGGTACTGCTTGCCGCCGGTCTTGATCACTGCGAACATCGTTCTCGTCCGTGTTCCATCCGACCTCCGGCATTTCGCCGGGATCGTCTTTTTGGCAATTGACGCTCGGGCGCCCGAAGGGCGGTCCGCGAACGCGACGGCACACGGTCCCTCACGGTCCGCGCGCCAGATGTCTCCGTTACGGGTCCGCATCCCGTCTGTCAACGCCGCGGCCGCCGGGATTCGGCTCCCCGCCTTGATTTCGCGGCGGCCTTCGCCGAAGACCGCCCGGTCGCAGGCCGCATGTCACCCCACCGACATGGGCGGTGCCGACGCGCGGGAGACCACGATGGAAGAGCTTGTTGCCCGGGTGACGCAGGCCACGGGACTGGACGCGACCACGGCCCAGACGGCGATCGGCCACATCCTGGCCTTCCTGCAGAAGGAGGGCCCGGCGACGGAGGTCAACCAGCTCATCGCCGCCATGCCGGGCTCCGAGGCGGCGATCGCCCAGGCCGGCTCCGGCGAGGGCGGCGGCGGCCTGATGGGCATGCTCGGCGGCATGATGGGCGGCGGCGTGATGGCGCTCGGCCAGAAGCTGATGTCGGCCGGCGTGCCGATGAACCAGATGCAGCCGCTCGGCCGCGAGCTGTTCGCCTATGGCCGCGAGAAGGCCGGCGAGGACGTGATGGGGCCGATCGTCGGCTCGATCCCGGGCCTGAGCCAGTTCGTCTGAACGGCGCGCGGGCGGGGCAGGACTGCCCCGCCAACCCTCTGATCGATCTCAACAACCCTTGTCATATTCCCGTGCCGGCTTCGTGGTGTTGTGTCGGCACGCGGGGACGGTCGCGGCGACCGCTCCACGGGCGCCGGATCGGTCGGCGCCGCACGGGATGCCTCGACCATGGTTCCGTTCCTTACCCGCGGCCCCTCCGGCGACGGCCGCGACGCCCCGCCCGGCATCCCCCTCGCGCGCCTCCTCGGCCGCGCCGCCGAGGGCGGCATCCACCTCAAGGACATCGGCCAGAAGGGGTTCGGCCAGACCTCGCGGCTCTTCCCGCGCCTGAGGCATTTCGAGACCCCCGGCCTCGACCCGGTGCTCGGCCGCATCGGCTCGCTGGAGGTGCGCCTCGCGACGACGCCCAAGGAGATCAAGCGGGCCCAGCGCCTGCGCTACCGCGTCTTCTACGAGGAGATGGCGGCGATCCCGACCGGCCTAGCCCTGCTCAAGCGCCGCGACGCCGACGAGTACGACGCGGTCTGCGACCACCTCCTGGTGATCGACCACGACGCAAAGGAGCAGACGCCGTTCCGCAAGCCCAAGCCCCGGGTGGTCGGCACCTACCGGCTGCTGCGCCAGGAGCAGGCCGACCGGCATTTCGGCTTCTACACCGCCGGCGAGTACGATCTCGGCCCGGTGCTGGAGGCCAATGCGGGCAAACGGCTGCTGGAGCTCGGCCGCTCCTGCGTGCTCAAGCCCTACCGCACCAAGCGCACCGTCGAGCTCCTGTGGCACGGCATCTGGACCTACGTCCTGCACCACCGCATCGACGCGATGCTCGGCTGCGCCAGCCTCGAGGGCACCGATCCCGACCGCCTGGCGCTGCCCCTGAGCTTCCTGCACCATTTCGCCCGCGCCCCCGAGGGCTGGCGCGCCCGGGCGCTGCCCGGCCGCCACGTCGCCATGGACCGCCTCAGCCGCGAGGCGATCGACCCGAAGGCCGCCCTCCATGCCCTGCCGCCCTTGATCAAGGGCTATCTGCGGGTCGGCGCCACCTTCGGCGACGGGGCGGTGGTCGATTACCAGTTCGGCACGACCGACGTGTTCGTGGTGCTGCCCGTCGAGGCGATCGCCAAGCGGTATATCGGGCATTTCGGGGCGGAGGCGGGACGGCACGCGGCGTGAGGCGGTCAGGTCTCGTGGCTGCATCACGTCAGGGCGTCGGGCGGGATGGTCTCCCCGGCGCGACGGTCGTCGCGCGCACTGTCGAAAGGTCGTGGGCAGCTTGCAGGTTGCTCCAGAACTGAGCCGTGGTGCCGAAGAAGCGGCCGAGTCTCAGGGCCAAGTCGGCATCGATCCCTCGGCGCTTGTGCATCAAATCACCGATGCGGGATCGGGGCAGATCGAGCGCGTCCGCGAGTTCGTCGGCGCTGAGGTTGGAGCCCCCGAGATATTCCCCGGCCAAGTATTCCCCAGGATGGATCCGTGTCCGGGGCATCGCGGTTTTCCGGTCGCGTCGGCGCTCATGACATCGTGCGGTGGGGTTCGGCACCTGTTTCCGATCGGGGCAATCGTCGCTTCAAAGGTCGGGCAGGGCAACCCACAACGGTCGCACCAGCCCCGACATCCCGCGTGACCACGGCGCCGGCCCCGACGACCGCCCCTCGGCCGATCCGCAGGCCTTGCAGGACGCAGGCATTGAGCCCGACGAAGACGTCGGCCTCGCACAGGACGGTGCCGGCGAGGCGCGCTCCCGGGCCGAGGCAAACCCCGGCATCGAGCCGGCAATCGTGGTCGAGGCTCGCGCCCGTGTTGACGAGGCAGGCTTCCGCCAGGATCGCACCGACGCCGACGATCGCGCCGGCCGCGACGAAGGCCCCTGCGCCGATCACGGCACTCGGCGAGACGATGCCGGCGGGGTGCACGATCGTGCCGAGTCGCCCGCCATTGGCCTCGACCACCTCCGCCATCGACCGCCGCACCGCCCGGTCGCCGGTGCCGAGGTGAAGGCGGCAGCCCTGCAAGAAGCTCCGGTCGTCGAGAAGGTCGAGCTCGCCGAGCACGCGATGCGATCCGAAGAACGGTGCGCCGGCCGGCATCGCATCCGACAGAACGCCGAGGACCGCCAGCCCGGCGAGATCGGCGGCCTCCAGAACGACGCGGGCGTGCCGGCCCGAACCGCCGACCGCGACGACCAGGGGAGCCGGCGGGACGGACACGGCGTGCCCCTACACCAGCCCCCGCAACCCCTCCCGATACGTCGGGTAGGCCAGCTCTACTCCCAGCTCCTCCCGGATCAGGCGGTTTTGCACCCGCTTGTTCTCGCCGTAGAAGCTGCGCGCCATCGGGCTCAGGGACGCGGTGTCGAAATCGACCGCCGGCGGCAGCGGCAGCCCGGCGAGCTCCGCCGCGAAGGCGGTGACGTCCTGGGGCGGGGCCGGCTCGTCGTCGGTGACGTTGTAGACCGCGCCCGGGCGCGGCCGGTCGAGGGAGGCGGCGAGCGTGGTGGCGATGTCGTCGACGTGGATGCGGTTGAACACCTGGCCGGGCTTGACGATGCGCTGCGCCTTCCCCTGGCGCAGCTTCTCGAAGGCATTGCGGCCCGGCCCGTAGATGCCCGACAGCCGGAAGACCTGCACCGCCTTGCCGGTCCGCGCGCCGAGCGCCAGCCAGGCTTCTTCCGCCGCCACCCGGTCGCGGGTGCGCTGGTGGGTGGGGGTGGGCGGCGTCGCCTCGTCGATCCAAGCCCCGCCCTGGTCGCCGTAGACCCCGATCGTCGAGAGGTAGCCGATCCAGCGCGCCGGCCCGGCCGCGATGGCGTCCGCGAAGGCGTGCAGCGCCGGGTCGTGGCCGGAATCCGGCGGGATCGACACCAGGATCGCGTCGGCCCGCGCGAGGTCGTCGGCGATCCGCGGATCCGCCTCCCCGGGCGAGAGGACCCGCAGCGTCACCCCGTCGATCGCGGCGGGCGCCTGGCGGGTCGCGGTGACGGAGGCGAAGCGGGCGCGCTCGCGCGCGACGAAATGGCCGGCGGTGTAGCCGAGCCCGAAGACGAACAGGTTCATGCGGCCCAAAGCCTCGCCCGAGGGAACGTGCCGTCTTATGCAGGGCGCCGCCCGGCCCCCGCCAGTGGGCGCGCCCTGCGAACCCCTCGGTTTTTTGCCGCCGCCCATTCGGCGAGGACGTCGGGATCCCGCTCGTCCTGCGGTGGACCATCGGGCAGGCGGCCGAGGCGGGCGAGCGCCCACACCGCCATGCCGCGCACCAGCGGCGAGGCGTCGCCGAGGAGCCGCAGGGCCTCCCCGGCGAGGTCCGAATCACCTGAATTGCCCACCGCGATCAGCACGTTGCGCAGGAAGCGATCGCGCCCTGTCCGCTTGATCGGCGTGCCGGCGAACCGCTGGCGGAAGCTCGCCTCGTCGAGCCGGGCCAGTTCGGCGAGGGGAGGGGCGGCGAGGTCCGCGCGGGCCGTAAGCCGTGCCTCCCGGGCCGCGGCCGCGAACTTGTTCCACGGGCAGACCGCCAGGCAATCGTCGCAGCCGAAGACCCGGTTGCCCATCGGCTCCCGGAACTCCGCCGGGATCGGCCCCTCGTGCTCGATCGTCAGGTAGGCGAGGCAGCGCCGGGCATCGAGCCGGTAGGGAGCCGGAAAGGCGTTCGTCGGGCAGGCGTCGAGGCAGCGCCGGCAGCTCCCGCAGCGGTCGGGCTCGGATGCGTCCACGGCGAGGTCGGCCGTGGTGTAGATCGCCCCGAGCAAGAGCCAGTTGCCGAACGTCCGCGACACCAGCACGCTGTGCTTGCCCTGCCAGCCGAGGCCGGCGGCTTCGGCGAGCGGCTTCTCCATCACCGGCGCGGTGTCGACGAAGACCTTGACCTTGGCCCCCGCCTTGGCGGCGAAGGCGCCGCCCAGCTCCTTGAGCTTGCCCTTGATCACGTCGTGGTAGTCGCGCCGCCGGGCGTAGGTGGCGATCGACCCGCGTGCCGGATCGGCCAGGGCCGCCAGCGGGTCGCCCTCCGGCCCGGCATTCATTCCCAGCATCACGATGCTGCGGACCGCCGGCCACAGCCGCGCCGGCTCGGCCCGCTCGGCCGTGCGCTCCTCCATCCAGGCCATCTCGCCGTGGTAACCGGCGGCGAGCCAGGCGGAGAGCCGCTCCGGCAGGGCCGGCACCGCGTCGGGCCGGGTCACCGCGAGTGTGTCGAAGCCGAGGATCCGGGCGCGGGTCTCGAGGAAAAGCCGAAGCTTGTCCGGGGTCGGGGCCGCCGTCAGAAGTCGAGATCCGCGTAATGGTCGGCCGGCGCCATCCCGGCCACCCGATCGGCCAGCAGGCTGCGGAAGGACGGGCGCGACTTCACCCGCGCGTACCAGTGGCGTGCCATCTCGTCCTCGTCCCACGGCACGTCGCCGAGATAGTCGACGCAGGACAGGTGCGCGGCCGCCGCCAGGTCGGCATAGGTCAGATGGCTGCCCGCCAGCCAGTTCCGCCGCGAGATCAGGTAGCCGATGTATTTCAGGTGGTAGCGCACGTTGCTGCGCGCCGCCCGGATCGCGTTCATGTCGGGCGGACCGCCGCCGTGCTGCGAGGTCATGAAGCGCTTGTGGATCTTCTCGGTGACGAGGTAGCCGGTCACCTCCTGGTCGAACTTCTGCAGGAACCAGTCGAGCAGGCGCCGCACCTCGACCCGGGCGGCCGGCGCCTCCGGCAGCAGCCGGATGCCGCTGAGCCCGAGGCCCCGGGTCTCGTCGAGATACTCGGCGATGACGCTGCCGCCGGGTACGGCGAGGCCGCCTTCCTCCACCAGCACCGGCGTGGTGCCGGCGGGGTTGAGCATCAGGAAGTCGTCCCGGCGCTCCCAGGGGCGCTCTTCGACGAGCTGGGGCTCCATGCCCATCTCGGCCATCACCAGGCGCACGAAGCGGGAATGCGGGCAGAACGAGGAGTGATGGAGCGTCGCCATGCGGGGCCGTTTCGCGCTTCGTCTGTTGGCTGGCCTTGAAGGTCGGCTCGCGGTGGGTCGTGCGGTGGGTCGCGTCTGTGTCAGGCTTGGCCCGCGCGTGATTAACGCCCGGTCACCACCATGGCTATGTCTTTCGGCATCCTTAACACGGTGATGCGAGGCTGGTAACCGAGCCTCAACCGTACCGGTGCGAGGCTTCGTCCCGTAGCCGGGACCATCGATCGGGGTCGCGGAACGGAGCCATGCGGCCGGAGCGGTCCGGTCCCCCGTGCCGGTCGGCCTCCCACCACAGACTTGCCACAGAGGTCTTGCCACACGGACCGGCAGGCGGGGCACGGCGCCGGCCCGACCAGGGCGACCCCAGTTCTTCCCCCCCATCCCCGCCGGGCGCGGTCGCGACCGCCCGCGGCGCGACCACGAGAGCAGGCGACGATGACGACGGTGACAGGGTGGAAGGCGGGCCGGCCCGCGTACGGCACGACCACGGACCGGGGAGCGCGGTGATGGACGTCGCCAGCATCGGCAAGGCCGTGGTGCTCGCCCTCGTGGAGGGCGCCACCGAGTTCATCCCGGTGTCCTCGACCGGCCACCAGCTCCTCGTCGGCCACTTCATCGGCTTCGAATCGCCCAACAACACCTTCGAGGTGCTGATCCAGCTCGGCGCCATCCTGGCGATCGTCGGGGTCTATTTCCGCCAGCTCCTCGACCTGCTGCGCCGCGCCCCCCGCGACCCGAGCGCCCGCCGGTTCATCCTGGCGATCCTGATCGCGTTCCTGCCCGCCGCGATCATCGGCGGCCTGTTCTCGAAGTACATCAAGTTCTACCTGTTCAACCCCTGGATCATCTGCTCGACGCTCGTCGCCGGCGGCCTCGTGCTGCTCGTCATCGACGAGACCGAGATCGAGCAGAAATACGACGACGTGCACCAGTACTCGCTGCCGATGGCACTCAAGATCGGCTTCTTCCAGTGCCTGGCGATGATCCCCGGCGTGTCGCGCTCCGGCGCCACCATCGTCGGGGCGATGCTGATGGGCTCGGGCAAGCGCGCCGCCACCGAGTTCTCGTTCTACCTTGCCATGCCCACCATGGCGGGCGCCTTCGCCAAGGACCTCCTCGACAACTACAAGAACCTCTCGAAGGACGATGTCGGGCTGATCGCCATCGGTTTCGTGGTGGCGTTCCTGTCGGCCCTGTTCGTGGTCCGCAAGCTCCTCGACTACGTCTCGCGGCACGGCTTCGCGCTGTTCGCCTGGTGGCGCATCCTGGTCGGTGCCGCGGGCTTCGCCGGGCTGATCATCTTCGGGTGACGCTTCGGCGGAGGCGCCCCGCGCCTCCGCCGAACGCGACGGACCTCGACCCACGCCCCGCGAGGGACCTCGACCCACGCCCCGCGAGGGACCTCGACCAATGGCGTGTGGCGCGGCTATGTGCTGGCGTTAGGGAGAGATCCGCGCCACGAGGACCCGCGACATGGACGATACGACGCTCGCCGCCGCCTTTCCGGCCGCCACCGAGGCGCAGTGGCGTGCCCTGGTCGACGGGGTGCTGAAAGGCGCCGATTTCGAGAAGCGGCTGGTGCGCCGCACCCCGGACGGCATCAAGGTCGCCCCGCTCTATCCGCCGGCCGAGGCCGCCCCCCAGCCGGGCCGCGCCGAGCCCGGCCGCTGGCGCGTCAGCCAGCGGGTCGACCATCCCGATCCGGCCGAGGCCAACGCCCTGGCGCTCACCGACCTCGACGGCGGTGCCGACGCCCTGACCCTGGTGATGGCGGGAAGCCCGGCCGCCCGCGGCTTCGGCCTTCCCGGCCCGCAGGCCCTGGACGCCGCACTCTCCGGCGTGATGCTGCCGCTGATCGGCCTGCGCCTCGATGCCGGCGCCATGGGGCCGGACGCCGCGAGGGCTCTCCTCGCCCTCGCCACAAGCCGGGGCGACGACCTCACCGCCCTCGACATCGACCTCGGCCTCGATCCCGTGGCGATCGAGGCCGCGACCGGCGCCGCGCCGTCCTGGCCGGCCCTGCCCGAGATCCTGCGCGACCTCGACGCCGCGGGATTTGCCGGCCGCGCCTTCCTGGCCGATGCCCGCCCGTTCCACGAGGCCGGGGCCGGCGAGGCGCTGGAACTCGCCGCGCTGCTCTCCGGCGCGCTCGCGACCCTGCGGGCGCTGGAGGCCGGCGGCATTCCGCTCGAGCGGGCGCGTGAAGCCCTGGCCTTCCTGCTGGTCGCCGATTCCGACGAGTTCCTGACGGTCGCCAAGACCCGGGCCCTGCGCCGGCTCTGGGTCCGGGTGGAGGAGGCCTGCGGGCTCGCGCCCGCGCCGATCCGGCTCCACGCCGAGACCGCCTGGCGCAGCACCACCCGGCGCGACCCGTGGGTCAACCTGCTGCGGGCGACCACCGCCGCCTTCTCGGCCGGCCTCGGCGGGGCCGACGCGATCACGGTCCTGCCCTTCACGGCGGCGCTCGGCCTGCCCGATGCCTTCGCCCGCCGCTGCGCGCGCAACACCCAGCACGTCCTCCTCGACGAGGCCAACCTCTGGCGCGTCGCCGATCCGGCCGCCGGCGCCGGCGGGTTCGAGGCCCTGACGGAGGCTCTCTGCACCGAGGCCTGGGCGCAGTTCCAGGCGATCGAGCGGGACGGCGGGATCGCCGCGAGCCTGCGCTCCGGCGCCCTGGCGACCCGCCTCGCGGGCCTGCGCAAGACCCGCGACGCCGACCTCGCCACCCGCCGCCAGCCGATCACCGGCACGAGCGAGTTCCCGGACCTGCACGAGGCGCCGGTGGCGGTGCTGGCCCCGGCCCCGGCGGCCGAGCCCGTGCCGGAGGGGGCGCTGCCCTCGCGGCGCCTCGCCGAGCCCTACGAGGCCCTGCGCGATGCCTCCGACGCGGCGCTCGCCCGGACCGGCCGGCGCCCGCGGGTCTTCCTCGCCAATCTCGGGCCGTTGAGCGCCTTCAACACCCGCGCCACCTTCGCCCGCAACGCCTTCGAGGCCGGCGGCATCGAGGCGGTGACGAACGAGGGCTTTGCGGATCACGCCGCCATGGCGGAGGCCTTCCGGCAATCCGGCACGCGCGTCGCCTGCCTGTGCTCGTCGGACGCGGTCTATGCCGAGCAGGCGGTCGCCGCCGCCGAGGCGCTGCGGGCGGCGGGCGCCGCGACCCTCTATCTCGCCGGCAAGCCGGGCGAGTTGGAGGCGGCCTTGCAGGCGGCGGGCGTCGCCCACGACCTCTATGCCGGCTGCGATCTGGTGAAGCTCCTCGCCCAGGCGCAGGAAGCGGCCTGAGCATCGTGCCCCGGGCCGGTGCCGCCGGCCCCGGGGTGCCCTATCTCATGAGCGTGACCGAGATCCTGTTCTACCACATGCAGCGCCAGCCCCTGGAGGCGGTGCTGCCGAGCCTCCTGGAGAAATCCCTGGAGCGGCAATGGCGCGTCGCCATCCAGGCGACGAGCGAGGAGCGGCTGCAGGCCCTCGACGACCACCTCTGGATTTTTTCGGAGGAGAGCTTCCTGCCCCACGGCACAGACCGCGACCCCGACTGCGCGACGCAGCCGGTGGTGCTGACCCTGCGCGACGCCAACCCCAACGCCGCCTCGATCCGCTTCCTGGTCGAGGGCGCATCCCTGCCCGACGACGCGGCCGAGTACCAGCGCATCTGCATCCTGTTCGACGGCACCGACCAGGACGCCCTGCTGCGCGCCCGCGAGCAGTGGCGCACCGCCAAGGAGGCCGGCCATGCCGTCGCCTACTGGCAGCAGGACGAGGGCGGCCGCTGGCAGAAGAAGGCCTGACCGGGCCCGCCCGACACAGAAGGCGCCGGCCGTCCGGCCCCGCCTCCCGAGGAGACGTCATGACCCGCATCACGACCCGGATCCTCGCGCTGGCGGCGGCCCTGTGCCTCGGGCCCGCTCCGGCCGTGCTGGCGCAGCAGGCCCGCCAGGAGAATCGGCAAGAGACTCGGCAGGAGGCGCGCCAGCCCGAGGGGCGGCGCCTGCCGCCGGATGCCACGACCCAGCACAGCCTCGCCCTGGCGGGCGGCCGTAACTTGAGCTTCACCGCGACCGCCGGCAGCCTGCCGCTGGTCGACGAAGCGGGCAAGCTCCAGGCCGAGATCGCCGTCACGGCCTTCACCCTCGCCGGCAAGGATGCGGGGACGCGGCCCGTGACCTTCGCGATCAATGGCGGGCCGGGGGCGTCCTCGGCCTATCTCAACCTCGCGGCGGTCGGACCCTGGCGCCTGCCCCTCGACGGCACCAGCATCAGTCCCTCGATGGCGCCGGTGCCGGTCCCCAACGACGAGACCTGGCTCGACTTCACCGACCTCGTCTTCATCGACCCCGTCGGCACCGGCTACAGCCGCGCGACGGGCGACGACGCGAAGCGCTATTACGGGGTCGAGAGCGACGCCGCCGTCCTGTCGGCGGTGATCGCCCGCTGGCTGCGCACCAACGACCGGCTCGCCTCGCCGAAATTCTTCCTCGGCGAGAGCTATGGCGGCTTTCGCGGGCCCCTGATCGCCCGCAAGCTCCAGGACGATGTCGGGGTCGGGCTGTCGGGCCTGGTCCTGCTCTCGCCGGTCCTCGATTTCGGCTACCTCCAGCCGCCGCGGCACAACCCGCTCGGCGCCGTGACGCGGCTGCCGTCGCTGGCCGCCGCCGGGCTCGAGCGGCGCGGCGAGACGCCCGGTCCCGCGCGGATGCAGGAGATCGAGGCCTACGCCACCGGTCCCTACCTCGCCGACCTCCTGCGCGGGCCCGCCGATGCCGCCGCCCTCGACCGCCTGACCGAGCGCGTCGCGGGCCTGACCGGGCTCGACCCGGCGCTCGTGCGCCGCCAGGCCGGCCGGGTCTCGGGAGCGAGCTACCAGCGCGAGGCCGATCGCGACGCGGGCCGGGTGGCGAGCGCCTACGATACCGGCGTGAGCGGATGGGACCCGGATCCGAGCGCGGCCTTCGGCCGGTTCCAGGATCCGATCCTCACCGCCATGCAGGCGCCGCTCACCAGCGCGACGATCGACCTCACCGCCCGCACCCTGAACTGGCGGGTGCCGAACCTGCGCTACGAGCTCCTGAGCAACGCGGTCAACGGCGCCTGGAACTGGGGCGGCGGCCGCGCGGCCCCGGAGGTGGTCGGCGAGCTGCGCCAGGCGCTCGCCCTCGACGGCAACCTGCGGGTCCTCGTCGCCCACGGCTACACCGACCTCGTCACGCCGTACTTCGCCTCGAAGCTGATCCTCGACCAGATCCCCTCCTACGGGCCGACGCCGCGCCTCTCGCTGGCGGTCTATCCCGGCGGGCACATGTTCTATTTCCGCCAGGCGTCGCGGGCGGCCTTGCGCGGGGACGCCATCCGCCTCTACGAGACGGCCCTGGCCGCACGGGGAAGCGGCCCGAGGACGGACGAGGCGCGATGACCGGCCAGACGACGACGCGGCGCATGGTGGCGGTCCTGATGGGTGTCGGCACGCTGGCGCTCGCCGGCTGCGGCGGCAGCACCGACCGGGCCGCCCCGCCGCCGGTGGTCGCCGCCCCCAAGCCCACGCCGCCGGCCCCGTCCTGGGGCCCGGTCCTGGCGCAGGACGGCAGCTGCACCGGCTCCGTGCCCGCGACCGCCACCGAGATCGCTCCCGGCATCCCCGAATGCGAGCTGGTGCGGCTCAAGGGCCGCCCGCCGACCGACGTGCTGGTCGGCGAGAGCGGGCGGGGCCAGCGCGAGGTCCAGGTGCTCTACACCGAGCCCGGCGCCAAGGAGCTGTACTTCTTCGTCAACAACCGGCTCGACCGGATCGTGAAGTAGCGCGACGGCACTCGACTTGCACCGCGCCGCCAGGGGCGGCGGCGCCTCCCCGAGATCGGCCGAGCGAGACCCGCGAGAGGGACCACGGGCATCATGCGTGAACCGAATGCGGTCGATTTCTGGCGCGGCATCGCGCTGATCACGATCTTCATCAACCACATCCCGGGCAACGTCTTCCAGAACTATACCTATTCCCAGTACGGGATCTCGGACGCCGCCGAGCTGTTCGTGTTCCTGGCCGGCTGGTCGATCGGCATCGCCACCCGCGGGCGCGACGGCACGCCCGAGCCGGCGCTGCGCACGGTGCTGCGGCTGCTGTCGCGTATGGTCGAGGTCTACCGCGCCCAGCTCGTCATCACCGCGCTGGCGCTGGCGATGCTGGCGGGCGCCGCCCTCTACCTCGACAACCCGCTGCTGGTGGAGTGGCACAATGCCGGGCCGATCTTCAGCGACCCGATCCAGGCCACGGTCGGCTGGGTGACGCTGCTGCACCAGCTCGGCTTCTTCAACATCCTGCCGCTCTACGTCGTGCTGCTCGGCCTCGCCCCGGCCTTCGTGCTGCTGGCGCGGGTGCATCTCGGGCTGTCGGTCGGGATCTCGGTGCTGCTCTACGCGGTCAGCCTGGTGTTCGAGATCAACATCCCGAGCTGGCCGATGGAGGGGCACTGGTTCTTCAACCCGTTCTGCTGGCAGCTGCTGCTGGTCCTGGGCTTTGCCGCCCACGAGTGGCGGCGCGGCGCGGGCCGGTTCCTGGCTTGGCGCCGTCGCCTGATGCCGCTCGGGATCGTCATCGTGATCGTCGGCGCGGTCCTGTCCTGGTTCAATCTGCGGCCCGATCCGCTGGCGGTGCCCGAGCCGCGCCTGCTCTTCATCTTCGACAAGTCCTACCTGTCGCCGGCCCGGCTGGTGCACTTCCTGGGCGTGCTGCTGGCCTTCCAGACGGTGTTCGGACTGGTCCAGCCCCGGGCGCGATGGCTCACCGAGCAGCTTGCCGGCCTCGGGCGCAACTCGCTCGCGGTCTTCTCCGTCGGCTCGGTGGCGAGCCTCGGTGCACAACTGATTCGGTTCTGGACGGGGGGAGGTTTCGCGACCGACGTCTTTGTCGTAGGGTGTGGCTTGGCTTCTCTCTCCTTCACGGCATGGTTCGTCGAATGGCGCTCTCGCTCTCCCCGTCCCTCCTCGGCGGCGTGAGCGTCGCGTTGCTCGCAAGCCTCGGCTTCGCCGTGCAGGCGCAATCGACGACGCCGCCGGCAGCACAGGTCCAGCCCGCGCCGTCGCAGCCCGCCCTGGCGGAGATTCCGGCGCTCCAGGCCACCGCGCCGAGCCTGGAGGCGCCCGATCCGAGCCTGTCGCCCGAGTGCCGGGTGCCGGGCTCGAAGCTCTACACCCTGGCCAAGCTCAAGGCGGTCAAGAAGGCCCTGCGCGAGCATCGCGCCGTCCAGGTTCTGACGATCGGCTCCAGTTCCGGCGGTCTCGGCACCGCCGCGACCTACCCGGTGCGGCTCGAGGACGCCCTGACCCGCTCGCTCCCCGACATCGAGGTGACGGTCGAGAGCCGTGGCGTCTCCGGCGAGATCGCCTTCGGGGCGGCGGAGCGGCTGCGCAACCAGGTGGCGGAGATCGAGCCCGACCTCGTGGTCTGGCAGGTCGGTGGCAACGACGCGCTCGCCCGCGTCGACATCGAGGACTTCTCGCAATCGCTCGCCGAGACCGTGGCCTGGATCAAGTCGCACGGCATCGACGTGGTGCTGGTCGATCCCCAATACACCGCCAGCCTCGCCAAGGACGACTATTACCGCCAGTTCGTGCTGGCGATCCAGAAGGTCGCCGAGCGCGAGCAGGTGCCCCTGGTGCAGCGCTACGAGGCGATGCGCTACCTCGCCACCCGGGCGATCAGCGCGCTGAAGGGCAATGCGTCGCAATCCGGCGCGGGCTTTCGCCTCGCCGATCTCGGCTATCGCTGCATGGCCGAGCACGTCACCCGGGCGATCACGGTGTCGCTGCTCCAGCCTGACATCGCCGGCCCGGCCCTACCGCCCCCGGCGCACTGACGGGGTCGTCCCGCCGTTCCGTCGTTACGGCTTGGGCGGCAACTCGCGCAGAATGTTGTTCACCACGTCCTCGACCGCCTCTCGGCCGGTCTCGTGTGCCTTGAGGCGGCTCTCCAGCCGGCGAAGCTGCGGCGTGAATTCCGCCGGCAGGACCGGATCCCCGAGGTAGTCCGGCTTGTCGGCCTCGGCGTTGTAGGCCGAGCGAAGCTCCTTCCCGAGGTGCTCGCGCACCGGCTCCGGCAGGGCGGCGTCGTGGTTCTCGTGCAGATCGGGGGGCATGGGCGTCCGCGTCGGTCAAGGTTTCGTGGTAGCGGATGCAGTCGATCCGCGCCTTCCTCGGGAAGAACGACGTTCGACGTGGTTTCGTTGCAGTCTTTGACGCAACACAGCGAAGGAAATCGTGCCGCCGAAACGCAGGAAGCCCCGACCAAGAGGCCGGGGCTTCCCGAAGGTCCGTGTCGCGCCGCCGTTGGGCGGCGCGGCAGGCGATCGATCAGTCGATCACCTGCACGATGCGGCGGGTGCCCGGATCGACCAGCACGACGCGGTCGTTGACCACGGTGTAGCGGCGGCCGCGGATGCCGTACTCGGACGGGACCTCGTAGTAGCTCACGCCCGAGGAGGGCAGCACGCCGCCGACGGCCACGTCGCCGTCCCAGTCGTAGGAGCGGTGCTGGCGCACGGCGTAGGAGCGGAAGCGGGGGCGCTCGTCGACGCCGAGCAGGCCGCCGACCGCACCGGTCGCGGCGCCGACGGCACCACCGACGATCGCGCCGACCGGACCGGCCGCAGCGGCACCGTCCTCGGCGCCGCGCTGCGCGCCCGGCAGCAGGCCCTGGGCCTGGGCGGCCATCGGCAGAGTGAGGGCGAGGGCGGCGGCGGCCAGAAGGGTCTTCTTCATCGGATCGGTCTCCGTTTCGTCCAGTCCACCCCGGTCGAGCGGGGCGGCTCTCGGGGGATGTAACGTCGCTGTTGGCGAAACGGTTCAATCGATGCGGCGGGTTTTGTCGCACCGACCCCGATGACCGACACCCGAACCCGGTGGGAGTACTCTACCCGCGAAGGAAGCCGGGTCAGGCGTCCTTCGGCATCGCCGACTGGATCAGGCGATCGGTGCCGAGATCTTCCTCGTCGTAGCCCAGAAGCTCCGCCAGGCGGCCGCGGGCGCGGCTGACGCGGCTCTTCACCGTGCCGACCTTGCACCCCATGATCGTCGCCGCCTCCTCGTAGGAGACGCCCTCGGCGCCGACGAGGACCAGGGCCTCGCGCTGGTCCGGCGGCAGCTTGGCGAGCGCGCTCTGCAGGTCCTCGACGTCGAGCCGGTCGCCCTGGTGCGGCGCGGTGGCGAGCCGGGCGGCGTACGAACCGTCCTGGTCCTCGACCTCGCGCACGCGCTTGCGGTGGTCGGAGTAGAAGATGTTGCGCAGGATCGTGAACAGCCAGGCGTTCAGGTTGGTGCCGGCCTGGAACCGGGCCCGGTGCTGCCAGCCCTTCAACAGCGTGTCCTGCACCAGGTCGTCGGCCCGGGCCGGGTTGCTGGTGAGCGAGAGCGCGAAGGCGCGCAACGACGGCACCGCCTGCAGCAGCCCGTCGCGGAATTCCGGCAAGACGATCTCGCCCTGCGCCTTCAGCACCGCCTCCAGGCGCGCGATCAGGTCGGCGAAGCGGTTGTCCGGGTCGGCGTCGCCCAGGGCCTCGTAGGTCGCCCGGAGCTGGCTGCCGAGATGCGACCGGATGGTGGCCGAGAGGCCGGGACGGTCCTCCCCTGAGGGGATCGGGGCCGACGGATTCGGGGCTATGTCTCGCGTCATGGCTCTCGCGTCTGCCTGCCTAGGGGAAGATGGGCCCGGGGGCCGCGACCGGAAAGGGGCAACCTTAGCGAGAAACGGGCCGGGACCGATAGACCGCCCGGCCGGAGCGGCTCAGCCGCCGATGCCGGCCCCCGCTTCGTCACCGTCCGGCACGCCGAGACGGAAGGCCAGGACCTCGCCGGGGGCGAGGTCGGTCCAGCGTTCGTCCCGGGTCAGCGGTCGCGTCGCCACCACGGTCACGATGTCGTCTGGCGTGGTCTCCTGCGCGAAGTCCACCCGCCAATCCTCGTCGATCAGCGTCGCGGTGCCGAACGGCGCCCGCCGGGTCAGCGTGCACAAGCGCTTGCCGCAATGGGCGTAGAGGGTGCGGCTGTCGGAGAGCAGCATGTTGAACACCCCGAGCCCGTGCAGCTCGGCGCAGAGTTCCCGCACCGCCCCGTCGAGGCGTGTGGGTTTCGGCAGGCTGGCCCAGCGCTCCTCGAGCCTGCCCAGCATCCAGCAGAAGGCGTGCTCGCTGTCGGTGGTGCCGACGGGCTTGAAGCGGCCGAGCGTCAACCGCTTCACGCCCTTGAGCTGGCCGTTATGCGCGAAGGTGAAGGTGCGGCCCCACAATTCGCGGCTGAAGGGATGCGTGTTCTCCAGCGTCACCCGGCCGCGGTTGGCCCGGCGCACATGCGCGATCACGATCCGGCTCTTGATCGGGTATTGCCGCAACAGCCGGGCGATCTCCGAGCGCGCGCTCGGCTCCGGATCGTGGAAGCTGCGGCTGCCGCGGCCTTCGTAGAACGAGATGCCCCAGCCGTCCTGATGCGGGCCCGTCTCGCCGCCGCGGCGCGCCAGGCCCGCGAAGCTGAAACGGATGTCGGTCGGGACGTTGGCGCTCATGCCGAGCAATTCGCACATGCGACCGATATAGCGCTGCGGTGGTGAGCGGGGAGTGAACGGCCCTATCCCCGCGACAGGTAATCCACCAGGGTCATCGCGAACAGGATCCCGACCCAGAAGAAGCCGATGCCGGCAAACAGCTTCACCAGCGGCGGCTCGTGGCGGACCTCCATGGAGACCAGCAGGATCGTCGCCACCATGGCGCCGGCGACCAGAAGCTCGACGATCCAGACATGCGGGAAGGGAAGGGCGGCCCCGAGACCCACATTGACCGCGAGTAGGGCCAGGAGCGCGCACGCCGTCAGGACCGGCTCGCGCATGTGCCGCCAGAGGATGCGGCGCTCGTCGGGGGTGCCGAACACGGGCCTCTCTCCTAGCGGTTGAGCACGTAGAGGATCGGGAAGGCGAGGATCCAGATCAGGTCGATGAAGTGCCAGTAGAGCCCGAAGATCTCGATCCGGTTCTGGTGCCGGCTCAGGAAGCCCGGCCGGCTCGCCTGCAAGGTCAATGCCAGCAGGATGCTGATGCCGGTGACCAGGTGGAGGCCGTGCAGCGAGGTCGCGACGTAGTAGAGGTTCACGAACAGCCGCGAGGGCGGCGAGTCCTTCAGCTCGTAGGGCCGATCGGCCAGGAACGGCATCATGTGTTCGTGGTAGTCGGCGTAGTACTCGTAGCCCTTGAGCACCAGGAACAGGCTGCCGAGCGCCGCGGTGGCGAGCATGAACCGCACCATGCCGCGCTGCCAGCCGAGCCGCGAGAGCTGGATCGCCCCCGACATGGTGAGGCTGGAGCCGATCAGCACGACGGTGTTGACGGCACCGATCCAGAACTTGAGGTGGCGCGCCGCCTCCTGCACCGCCTCCGGGTGCAGCAGGCGCAGGATCAACGCCGTGAGGAACAGGCCGGCGAAGAGCAGGAGCTCGGTCAGCAGCCAGGCCCACATCCCCAGTACGGCGGCGCGCTTCTGCTGCTCAACGCAAGCGAAGTGGGAGACGAGCTTGACGCCGACCGGCGTCTCGGTGGCACCCGCGCTCACGAGTGCTGCCTCCCGGTCTCGCGCGCCTGGATCGGGTAGTCGTAGGGCACCTTCGGCGCCACCGGCTCGGTGAGGAAGTTGTGGGCCGGCGGCGGCGAGGGCACCGTCCATTCGAGGCCCCTGGCGTCCCAGGGGTTGGCCTGGGCCCGCTTCCCGAACCAGATCGAGTAGACGAGATAGACCATCGGAAAGATGTAGCCGACCGCCAGGATGGTCGATCCCGCCGAGGACAGGATGTTGAGGAACTGGAATTCCGGCGGGTAGACGTGGTAGCGCCGCGGCATCCCGAGATAGCCGAGGATGAATTGCGGGAAGAAGGTGACGTTGAAGCCGATGAAGATCAGGAAGGCGGAGATCCGGCCCCAGGCCTCGATATACATCCGCCCGGTGATCTTCGGCCACCAGAAATGCAGGCCGCCGAGGAAGGCCAGCACCGTGCCGCCGACCATGATGTAGTGGAAATGCGCCACGACGAAGTAGGTGGCGTGGACGTGCTGGTTGATGGCGAGCGTGGCGAGGTAGAGGCCGGTCAAGCCGCCGAGCACGAACAGGCCGATATAGCCCATGGCGTAGAGCATCGGCGTGTCGAGCTTGAGCGAGCCCTTGTGGATCGTCGCGGTCCAGTTGTAGACCTTGACGGCGGAGGGTACCGCCACCGCGAAGCTGAGCACCGAGAACGCCACGCTGGCAAAGTCGCTCTGCCCGTTGACGAACATGTGGTGGCCCCAGACGAAGAAGGTCACCGAGGCGAGCCCGATCGCCGCGTAGGCGACGAACTTGTAGCCGAAGAGCTTCTTCTGGGCGAAGGCCGGGACGATCTCCGAGATCACTCCCATGCCCGGCAGGACCATGATGTAGACGGCCGGGTGCGAGTAGAACCAGAACAGGTGCTGGAACAGTACCGGGTCGCCGCCATAGGCCGGATCGAACACCCCGATATGGAAGGCGCGCTCGGCGATGAGCAGGATCAGCGCCACGGTGATGACCGGGGTGGCGAGCAAAAAGATCAGGCTGGTGGCGTAGTGGGTCCAGACGAAGATCGGCAGCCGGAACCAGGTCATGCCCGGCGCCCGCATGGTGTGGATCGTCACCACGAAGTTGAGGCCGGTCAGGATCGACGAGAAGCCGACGATGGTGACGCCGATGAGTGCGGGCACCACCCAGGTGTTCGAGAAGGCGGTGGAGAGCGGGGTGTAGAACGTCCAGCCGGTATCGACGCCCCCCAGCACCACGCTGACCAGCGTGAAGAACGCTCCCGTCATGAACACGTACCAGGAGGCGAGGTTCAGCTTCGGGAAGGCGAGGTCCCGCGCCCCGATCATCAGCGGGATCAGGAAGTTGCCGAAGGTCGCGGGGATGCTCGGGATCAGGAAGAACCACACCATCACGACCCCGTGGATCGTGAACAGCTTGTTGTAGGTGTCGTTGGTGAAGACCTGGCCGTTCGGCACCACCAGCGCCAGGCGCACCAGACCCGCCGTCACAGCGCCGATGACGAAGAAGCCGGTGATGCTGGCGAGATACAGGAGCGCGATGCGCTTGTGATCAGTGGTGAAGAACCACGAGCGCAGGGTGTGCTCGGCGTGCAGGTAGTCGGCCCCGTGGCCGAGACGGGAATCCGGGGTGTGGGGCTCGCGCAGCGCCGCCCCGTCGGTGACCGTGCCGCTCGTCATGGGGAGGCCTCCTGCTGGGCCGTCGCGCGTCCGCTCTTCAGGTAGGAGACGAGACGGTCGAGGTCGTCGTTCGGGATCACGTTGCGGAAGGCCGGCATCACCTGCTTGTAATCCGCCGCCAGCTTCTGCCGGTTCGGGTTCAGGATCTTGTCGCGCAGATACGTCTCGTCGGCCGTCACCGTGCGGCCGTCGGCGAGCTTGACCTCGCGGCCGTAGAGGCCGGCGAGCGAGGGCGCCCGCACCTTGGCGCCGGGGTCGTGGCAGGTGCCGCAGCCGTAGGATTCGTAGATCGTGCGGCCCGCCCCGGCCTGGCCGCCCTGCTGCGCCCCGGCATTCTGCAGCCAGGCGGCGTAGTCGGCCTGGGTCATCAGGGTCAGGTTGCCGTCCATCTTCGAATGGTCGGTCCCGCAATATTCCGAGCAGTACAGCCGGTAGCTGCCGGTGCGGTCGGCCTTGAACCACATCTCGGTGTAGCGGTCGGGCAGGGTCGCCATCTGCATCCGCAGGGCCGGGAAGTAGAGATTATGGATCACGTCCTGGCTGATCATCCGGATCTTGATCGGCTGGCCGATCGGCAGGTGCAGGTCGTTGATCTCGGATTGTCCGGTCGGGTGCTGGAACTTCCACATCCATTGCCGGCCGATCGCCTCGACCACCATGGCATCGCCCGGCACCTGCTTCGAGATGAAGAACAGCCGGGCGCCCCAGACGAAGAAGATCAAGGTGAGCAGGAACGGGATCAGCATCCAGCTGATCTCGATCAGCACGCTGCGGGTGTTGCCGTGGCTGCGGTCGGCCTCCTCGCCCTGGCGGTAGCGGATCGCGAACCAAGTGATGGCGACGAAGACCGGGACGGTCAGGAGCAGCGTCAGGACCGTGAAGGCGAGGATCAGCCAGTCGGTCTCGACCGCCGTGGCGGAGGCCGCCGCCGGCCAGAGCTGGAGCGCGAGGTCGGTCGGGTTCATCGAGCGGGGGCTCCGCCGGCGGGCGGCAGGGACGGGGGAACCGGCGCGCCCGCTCCGGCGGGATCGAGGGGCGTGCCGGCGATCAGCCGCATGGCGCGCTCGACCGGGATGCGGGCGCGCCCATCGGGCAGGAGGGCGTAGGTGGCGAACTGCGCGGCCTCCCGCGCCTCGTGGCGGGCGAGATCCTCGTAGGGCGCGCCCTGCAGGTTCGGCGGCGGCGGCTGGACCCTGGCGCTCTGCTGCGGCGTCAGCGGCACGCGGTTGGCGACGTTCCAGGCGCCGAACAGGTGCATCATCAACCCGATCGCCCCGATCGCGGCGGCGACGGAGCCGGCGAGCCCCACGACCACGAAGGCGGTGCGGCGGACGTCGACGTCCTCCTCCTCGAACCCCTCGGGGTTGTGCGGGCCTGGGTCGGGCTCGGGCCGGTGCGGGGCGGGCTTGAAGCCGGAGAGGCGCAGGAGCCCCGCCGCCGCGAGGGCGGGCAGGAGCGCGAACGGGCCGGGGCGGGTCTCGTCGCTCACGAGGCGCGCCCCCGCAGGCGGCGGTCCACCGGGCCGTAGAGGCCGCCGGCGACCCCCACCACCCCGATCAGCGCCAGCGCATCGGCCCAGGTGAACCGGAAGGCGCCGCGGAAGCCCGGCGTGACGAGCCAGAAGATCTCGGCGCCGTGGAGCAGCAGGATCAGGAGGGCGATGCCGGCGAGCAGCGCCGGCCGGCCGGCATGGCGCTGCGGCACCAGCACCAGCGCGGCGAGCACCATCACGCCGACGCCGATCCAGATGCCGAGGCGGCCGAGCGCCCCGTCGCGGGCGAGGTACCAGCGCGCCTCCTCGGGAAGGTTGGCCGACCACACCGTGAGGTACTGGGTGGCGTGGACGAAGCCCCAGATCGCCAGGAGCACCAGGATCGGGTCAGCGAAGGCCGCGGCGGTGCGCTGGTCGCGGCCGGGCCGGCCCGAGGAATCCCGCGCGGCGATCAGCGCCGCCGCCGACAGCGCCAGGCCGGTCTGGATCGTCATCATCAGGAGCCCGAAGGCCGTGGAGGCGAGGCCGGGATCGGCCGACTGCACCCAGTCCTCCGCCGCCAGCGTGCCGGTGACGGCATAGAGGCCGAGCCCCACGACCGCGCGGGCGCGCCGCCGGGCCGCCGCCGGGCTGCCGGGCTCGGCGGCCGGGCGCCGGAAGGTGTCGGCGAGCCACAGCCAGATCGCCAGGTAGGCGAGGCTGCGCAGGATGAAGAAGACGGGGGTGAACCACAGGGCGGCCAGAGCCGTGCGCGGCGGGGCGCCCCTGTCCCACGGGTAGAGGCCGCCCAGGCTCAGGAGCACCGGCAGCAGCAGCAGGCCGGCGATGGGCAGGAGCCCGAGGAGCCGGCGCAGGGACGCGGCCATCGGCCCGGCGGAGAAGCCCGCGAGCTCGAGGCCCATCAGCAGGGGCAGGGCGCCGGCGGGCAGCGCCACCAGCACCAGCCAGGCGGCGAGGTAGGAGGGCATCACCGGGCTGCCGGAGGCGCCGGCGAGCGCGCAGGCCGCGAGCGCCGCCGCGCCGAGGGCGAGGGAGATCGGGCGGCGGCTCATCGCTTGGTCCTCTGCGGGTCTGTCGATTCGCGGTCGGTCGCTGGCTTGGCTGTCGTCGGCTCGGCGGCCGCGACCTTCGCCCGGTCTTCCTCCGGCAGCGCCGCCAGGGTCGCGCCCTGGCTCAGCTGCAGCGCCCGGATGTAGGCGACGATGGCCCACCGGTCGGCGGGCGGCACCTGGGCGGCGTAGGGCAGCATGGTGCCCCGGCCGTGGGTGATGACGTCGTAGAAGTGCCGCGCGGGCGCCGCCCGCAGGCGGGCCTCGTCGAACGAGGGCGGCCGTGGATAGCCGCGCTCGACGATCATACCGTCGCCGTGGCCGGCCCCGCCGTGGCAGGGGGTGCAGAAGACGCCGTAGCGCTCCTGGCCGCGGGCCAGCAGGTCCGGGGTCGCGGCGGCCGGCTGCGGCACCGGCCGGTCGGGCGCCGCGCGGGCGACGGTGCCGGGCGGGGGCAGACGCATGGTCTGGCCCTGAGGGAAGAACGGGTTGCGGTCCCAGGTCTTCGCCTTGGGCTGGCTCACCATGTCGGCACGGTCGCAGGCGGCGAGCACCAGGGGCAGCAGGAGCGCGAGGCGGGGGAGGAGCGGGGAGCGCGTCACAGCGGCACCCTCCGGACCATCAGCGGCCGCCCCTGCGGCAGGCGCGCCAGCGCCCCCTCGATCCGGGCCGGATCGAAGCGCGGGCCGGCGGCCTCGAGGGCGAGGAAGAAGCGGTCCTCGCTCGCCCGGGCGAAGCCCGGGATCGCGAAGGCCGGATGGTTGAGGCGCGGCAGGCGGTTCTGGAACAGCAGCGCCAGCACGGTGGCGAGCCCGCCGCAGAGGGTGCCGAACGACACGCTCGGCACCATGAAGGACTGCCACGAGAAGCGCGGCCGGCCGCCGACGTCGAACACGTAGTCGATGCCGCTGGCGTAGAGGCACATCGCCATGAAGGCGAGGCCGCCCGCCAGCGCCGCCCCGAGGGCGAGGAGCGGCAGGATGCCGGCCGGGTGGCCCAGCGCGCGCGCGACCCGCGCCATCGGCACGGGGCCGTAGGTCTCGATCCGGGCCCCGAGGTCGCGGTCCTTCAGGGCCTCGACGGCGGCGGCGAGATCGCCGGCCTGCGCGAACTCGGCGCTGACGCCCCAGAGCGGCGCGTCGTCCGTCTCGGCCGCGGTCGGCGCCCGCTCGCCGCTGGCGCGCCCGTCGGCGTGGCTCTCGGCGAAGCGCCGCGTCTCGGTGATCGAGACCATCGGCAGCGTGCGCAAGCCGAGGAGCAGCAGCGCCAGGAACAGGCCGACGGTGCCGAGAAGCGTCGCGATGCCCCACACGCCCATCGAATAGGGATGGGCGGAGGACGGCAGGAAGTCGTGGCTGAGCGTGACGATCAGCAGCATGAAGTGGTCGCCGAAGCTGCCGACCGCCGCCGCGATGCCCACCATCGCGACGACGAGGCCGGAGCGGCGCAGCGCAGCGCGCCAAAAGAGCTGCACCGGCAGCAGGGCGAAGACGACGATGAGCCAGAACGCCCAGGCATGCGGGCCGGCGAGGCGGCGCACCAGCACCGAGCGGTCGAAGGCGTCGCCGTGCAGGAGGCTCGAGAAGATCTCGGTGCCGTAGCAATAGGCCGAGACGAGGCCGAGCCCCAGCATCAGCCGTGCCATCAGGTCGAGATGCCGCTCGGTGATCAGCGCCTCGAGATGGAGGGCGCGGCGCACCAGCACCGCGAGCGCCGCCGTGACGCCGACGCCGGACAGGAGCGAGGCGGCCAGGAAGGTCACGGGCAGAAGGGTGTCGTGCCAGCCCGGCAGCACCGTGCCGGCGAGCATCACCGAGGCCCCGGTCTGCAGCGCCACCACGAGGACGATGGCGAGCGCCGACAGCGTGCGGGTCGCCAGCACCCAGCGCTCCCAATGGGTCGCCGCGCCGCGCCAGCCGAGCGCCAGGATGCCGTAGATCTGCGCCCGCAGCATCGTCCGGCGCCGGCGCCGGCCGCTGCCCTCGTCGGCGGCGCGCCCCTCCGCCCGGGCCGCCTCGAAGGCGCGGTCGCGCAGGACCGCGAAGTCGGGCAGGAGCCCGACATACCACAGGCCGAGGCAGACCCCGAGGAAGCTCACGATGTCGATGGCGTCCCAGACCAGCGGCGAGCGGAATTGCGGCCACAGCGCCAGGGTGTTGGGGTAGGGCAGGGTCCAGTAGAACACCCAGGGCCGCCCGAGATGGATGATCGGGTAGAGGGCGGCGGCCGCCGCGGCCAGCACCGCGGTCGTCTCGGCGATCCGGTCGATGCCGGAGCGCCAGGCCGCCCCGGCGAGCCGCAGGGTGGCGGAGGTGAGGAGCGCCCCGCAGGCGATGCCGATCCACCAGTCGTAGGCGACGATGTCGAGCGCCCAGACGACCGGGTTGTTGTTGTGCCAGATCCCGACGCCGTTGAAGAGGAGCCAGGCGAGGGCGGCCGCGAACACGCCGAGGAGGCCGCAGGCCCCCGCGAAGGCGATCCACCACGCCCGCGAGCGGGCGCGCGCCGGGGCGCCCGCGACGGCGCGGCCGATCGAGGCGAAGTCCTCCTCGGCGCCGAGCAGGCCGGCCCGGGGGGAGAGGGTGCCGCTCATCGGGCGCCTCCGGGCTTTGCCGCGCCGGTCGCCGAGGCCGCCTCGACCAGCCGAGCGAGGTAGGTGGTGCGGGGCTTGGTGTTGAGCTCGGCGAGGAGGCCGTAATTGCGCGGATCGGCCGCCGCCGCGGCGACGCGGCTGCCGGAATCGCGCAGGTCGCCGAAGGTGATCGCCCGGGTCGGGCAGGCGCCCTGGCAGGCGGTGACGACGGCGCCGTCGGGGATCGGCGCATGGTCGCCGCGCGTCGAATCGATGCGCGCGGCGGCGATGCGCTGCACGCAATAGGTGCATTTCTCCATCACCCCGCGGGCCCGGACCGTCACTTCGGGGTTGCGCTGCTGCTGCTGCACCGGCGCGGTGTCGCCGGAATAGTCGAGGTAGTTGAAGCGCCGGACCTTGTAGGGGCAGTAGCTCGAGCAGGCCCGGGTGCCGACGCAGCGGTTGTAGACCATGAGGTTCAGCCCCTCGCGGTCGTGCACGGTCGCCTCCACCGGGCAGCCGACCTCGCAGGGCGCCTGCTCGCAATGCATGCACGGCACCGGCATGAAGTGGGTCTTCGGATCCTCGAGCCCGCCCTCGTAGTAGCGGTCGATCCGCAGCCAGTGCAGCCAGCGCCCCAGCGCCACCTCCTCCTTGCCGACGACCGGGATGTTGTTCTCGGACTGGCAGGCGGTGACGCAGGCGTTGCAGCCGATGCAGGCGTCGAGGTCGATCACCATGCCCCAGGCGCGCTCGCGGTCGTAGCGCCCGCCGGGCGAGGTCGGCGCCGGGGGATAGAGCGAGGGCAGGGCCTCGCGGGAGGCGACCGGGGTCGCCGCGCCCACCGGCTGCACCCGCACGAGGTCGTGCCCCTCCATCGTGCCGTGGTTCTGGGTCGTCACCGGCGGCGCCTTGCGGCCGGTCTTCGCCAGCGTCGCCTCGGCGAGGCGCCAGGGGCTGGCGCTGCGGCGCAGGGGGTAGGCGTCGTAGCCGAGGCCGTCGGCGAGTTGCTCGGGAACCCGGCGTCCGTAGCCGAGGGAGACCGTGACGGCGTCCTCGGCCTGGCCGGGCTGGATCCAGACCGGCCCCTCGATCCGCCGGCCCTCGGCTTCGAGCGTCACCACGTCGCCCTGGCGCAGCTCCTCCCGCTCGGCGAGGCCGGGGCTCACCGCGATCACGTTGCCCCACACCACCTTGGTCAGGGGCTTGGGCAGCTCCTGCAGCCAGGCGAGGTTGGCGAGGCTGCCGTCCCAGACCGTCGCGTCGGGCCGGAACACGACCTCGACCCGCCGGGCGGGCCCGGCCGGCGAGGGCGCGGGCGCGGGCCGGGCGGACGCTGCGGCGGGCAGGGGAGTGCCGATCGTCTCGGGGGCGAGCGCGGTGTCGGGAAAGAAGCCGGCCTGCAGCACGGCCTCGCGGCGGGCCGTCCAGGCGGCGTCCGCCTCGCCGGGCCGGCGCCAGTGGGCGTCGAACAGGGCGGCGCCGTCCTTGGCCTCCGCGTCGGTGAGGATCGACAGGATCTCCGGCACCGAGCGGCCGTCGTAGAGCGGACGGATCGTCGGCTGGATCGGCGTCACCGTCCCGTCGAGGGAGCGGGCGTCGCCCCAGGCCTCGAGCGGGTGGGCGAGCGGCAGGTTCCAGTCGCAGTGGAAGGCGGTCTCGTCCTGGTAGAGGCCGGCATGGACCTTGAGCGGCACCCGGGCGAGGGCCTCCAGGAAGCCGAGATCGCCCGGCGCCTCGTAGACCGGGTTGACGTCGAGCATCACCAGGAGCTGCACCTCGCCCCGGCGCATCGCCTCGGCGAGCGCGTCGAGGGGCTCGGCGTCGAGGACCGGCACCGGCGCGGTGTGGAACACGGTACGGCCGGTATTGCCGAGTGCCGCGTTGAGGCGGTGGACCTGGGCCAGCAGGTCCGGCCCGGCCTGGGTGCCGGCGAGGACGAGCCCGCTGCCCCGCGCCGCGTCCAGCGCCGCGAAGGCGCGCGCGCGCCAGGCCGCCGCGGGGCCGCCGCGATCCGCCGCCGTGCCGCCGCCAGCCTCCGCCAGGAGGTCGCGCACGAGGGCGGACAGGCCGTCCGAGCCGATCGCGAGCGGCGACTCGGCCTTGGCCGACGTCAGGTTCGGGCTCGGTCCGGCATGGTGGAGGGCGAGGAGGCGCCCCTCGGCGGCGGCCTTGCGGCGGGCCTCGACCCAGTCCCGCGCCTGGCCGACCTGGCCGGGCCCGGGATCGAGCACGTCGCCGTCGAGGGACACGACGACCCGGGCCCGGTCGAAGCGCCAGCGGGTCTCGAGCGGGCGGCCGAGGGCGAGGCGCGCGCCCTCGTAGAGCGCCTCGCGCCCGGTCGGGGCCGAGATGTGCCAGCGCATCGCCGGGAAATCCCGGCGCATCGCGGCGATCTGCGCGGCGAGCGACGGGGAGGTGACCGGCCCGGTGACGAGGTGGAGCCCGCGCCCGCCCGCGGCAGCCTTCAGCGCGGCGAACCGCCCGGTCATCGCCGCCCGGAAGGCCGGCCAGGAACTCGGCCGGCCGAGATGCTGCGGGGTCTGGAGCCGGAACGGATCGTAGAGCCCGAGCACCGAGGCCTGTGCGAACACGTCGGTGCCGCCGCGGCTCCAGGGATGCTCGGCGTTGCCCTCGATCTTGAGCGGCCGGCCGTTGCGGGTGGTGACCGTGATGCCGTTGGCGAACCCGTCGACGAGCGCCGCCGAGGCATAGGCGAGGGGTGCCCCCGGGACGATCCGCTCGGGCTGGCGGACGTAGGGGATCTCCTGGCTGCGCCCGTCCGGCTGGCCGCAGGCGGCGAGCCCGCTCATCGCGAAGGACGCGGCCATCAGCTTCAGGAAGCCGCGCCGGTCGGGCGCGGCGGCGAGCCGCGCGGCCGCCGGGTACTCGGTGTCGAGGAAGGCGCGGAACTCGGGAGAATCCGCCACCGCGTCGAGGCTGCGCCAGAAGGCCGGGCCGTCGCCGGCGGCGAGGCGGGCGCGCAGCGCGCCGATGTCGTGCGTCATCGGTGGCAGACCCCGCATTCGGTCAGGCGCTCGCCGCCCCGGATATGGTACTGGGCCACGAGTTCCGGCCCGAGCGTGGCCTGGTTGGCCGGCGGGCTCCAGGTCATGTTGAGGATCTGATCCTTCGGCCGCACGTATTTCTCGGGATTGCGGTGGCAATCGAGGCAGAAGCTCATCTCGAACGCGTTGGCCCGGTAGGTGAGCTGCATGTCGGTGACGCTGCCGTGGCAGGTCGAGCAGCCGATGCCGTTGGTCACGTGGACCGAGTGGTTGTAGTAGACGTAGCCGGGCAGCTTGTTCAGGCGGTTCCAGACCAGGGGCTGGTCCTTGGCATAGCTCGCCCGGACCGGCTCCAGCATCTCCGAGCCCGACCAGATCTGGGAGTGGCAGGTCATGCAGGTCTCGGTCGGCGGGATCCCGGCGGTCGCCTGCGTCTCCACGGTGGTGTGGCAGTAGCGGCAATCGATCTTCAGCTCGCCCGAATGGTGCTTGTGGCTGAACGGCACCGGCTGGGCCGGCGCCACCCCGACGCCGGTGACGTAGGAGGATCGCACCAGTCCCGCCCCGACCACCGGGATGCCGGCAAGGCAGGCGGCCGCGGTGAGGAGCGCGAGGCGCAGGAGGGCGTCGGCCCCCGGGGCGAAGAGCTGGCGCATGGCGTCAGGCCCTCTCCGCGCCGCGCATCGTCCGCAGCGGGGGACGGCCCTGCGGGATCGTTCGCTTCAAGGCGGGTATCACGCTCCGCACGCCGTCCTCGTCATGCCCTGGCCGCCCTGTTCGGAACGATGCCAGGCTAGGTGGCGCGCGACCGGGCGGCGGCCAGAGGCGGCCCGGCGATCGATGCCGCGCTGCGACAGCATGGCGTCGGAAAACCGAAGGCCGTGTCGCCGGGGCCTCGCCTCACGGCACCAGGGATCGCACCATCACGGTCGCGCCGGCGCCGTAGCCCGCCGGCGCCGCGGCCGGGGCCGACCGGAAACCGTGCCGTCGCCAGAAGCCGGCGGCATCGCCGACCGCGACCAGCACCGCCTCGGGCAGACCGCGCCGCGCGGCCTCGGCGAGCATCAAACCGACGACCTCTCCGGCCGCCCCATGCCCGCGCGCCTCCGGCAGCAGCGCCACGTCGTGGATGCACCAGGCTTCCGCGGGCACGGGCAGGGCGCCGAGCAGCGTGTCGAGGTCGGGCACCGAGCCCGATAGCCAGGGATGCCCGACGGCGTAGCCCACCGGGAGGTCGCCCGGCCCGGCGAGGGCGTGGCAGCCCTGCGGGCACAGGCGCAGGCGCTCGGCCATCACCGCATCGTCCTCCGGGTAGCCCGGATGGACGCGGGCCGCGACCGCCGAGGCCACCGGAAGGTCCGCGTCCCGCATCGCACGCCAGCGCGGCGCCCCTGCGCTCAACGGGCGGCCTCGTACCGGAATTCCGGCGCGGCCTGGAGCTGGGCCTTGGTCAGCCGGATCTCGGCCTCCGCCACCGTGGCGTCGGGCCCGGTCGCCAGCACGGTCGCGCGACCGCGGGGTTCGGGCGCCGCGACCGTGCCGGTGGCGTCGTCGACCGTGCCGCTGCGCTTGGCCGGGACGGCGGCCAGCGCCTGGTCGGTCACCTTGGCGCCCGGCATGGTCTGCGGGCCGGCGCTCTGCGCGGCGGCCTCGCTCGGCGCCCGCTCGGGCGTGGTGTGGGACGGCGGCGCCTCCGCGGCGGCGCGACCGGTGTTCCAGGCCAGGGCGTCGAACGGCACGGCGACGGATTTCTGGCCGATGCCGAGGAAGCCGCCGACGCCGATCACCACCGCGCGCACCCGCCCGTCCTGGGACAGCAGCACGTCCTCGATCTCGCCGACCCGGACGTGGTCCTGGCCGATCACCTTGACGCCGACGAGCTTCGAGGCCCGCACGCTGCCGGGCTCGGGCCGGGTCAGGAAGCCGGCCGCCTCGGGCGCCGGCTGCTGGGCGAGGACCGGGAGGGCCAGCACCGCGACGAACGGAAGGGCGATCAGGGGCGCGAGGCGGCGGACGGGCATGGATCAAGATCTCCGGGAGGTCGCGGCGCGAAAACACGTTTGGGCTCGGAGGCTCAACGGGGCGGGAGCGTGACGGTTCACCGTGGAGTGCCGGCCCTCGCATAGGCCCGTCACCCGATGGACCGGGCGAGCGAGGCGGCGTCCCCGGGGCCTTTGTGCGCTGGCGCACACCGCCCACCGGCGGCCGAGCGATGGCGAGTGACGATTATTGACATTCATCACTCGTCCGGTAGGTTGACGGACATGCGGCCGGGCCGGTCGCGATCTTCGGTTGAGCTCCGCCCCCTCGCTCCGCCGCAGACCGTCGACCGGCCCGGCCGTACCCGTTTCCGGGCCGCCCGCTTTACGCGGGCCGGCGTTTCTGGCACCGGCCCGTCATGTCGCTGCACGCCTGCTTCGTCCTCGCCCTGCTCGCCGGCCTCGCCGGACTGTCCCTGCGCGTCGCCGTACCGGTCACCCCGGTCGACCAGGATTACCGCGACGTGGTCGCCTTCTACCGCGCCATGCCGGCGGGCGCCGGGCACTGACGCCTCGCCCGATCTCCCGTTATCCGATCTCTCTGCCGGCCGCCGTGGCCAGGTCCCGGAATCTCGCCCCGTCCAGCCCCTCCGCTCCGTAGAGCAGACGCCCGCCGTTCGGCAGGATGTCGAAGGCGTGATCGGGCGCCTCGCGGAAGCGCTCGAGGGCGATGGGATAGCGGTTCAGGGTCTCGGCCTGGCTCGCATGGGCCGCGAACAAGGCGGCCTTGAAGGCGCAATCCTCCGGATCGAGGTGGAGCGCGATCGAGCGCCGCGGCGGCTCTGTCGGCAGGAAGCCGCCGGGCTCGGGGCCGTCCATGCCGGCATGGCGAAACGTCATCTCGATCACCGCGAGGCGCTCGGGCCCGAGGATCCGGCGGGCGCCCGCCACCGCCAGCGCCACCGCGTCGTGGTCCGGGTGGCCGCCCTCGTAGGCGTGGGTCAGCGCCAGCGTGATGCCGCGCGCCGTGAACAGCGCGGCCAGGCGGCGGGCGAGCGGCGCGATCGCCCCGGCGACCTCGCCGTCGGGATAGCCGAGGGCGACGCGCCGCTCACGGGCGATGCCGGCGAGCGTCAGCGCCGCGTCGAGCTCCCGCGCCCGGACGGCCGCATAGGCGGCGGAGTCGGGGAAACCGGGCCGGACGCGGCCCCGCGGCGCGCCGTCGGTGACGTGGACCACGGTGAGCCCGGTTAGGCGCGGCAGTTGCGCGCCGCAGCCGATGCTCTCGTCGTCCGGGTGCGCGACCACCAGGGCGGCGGCCTCGGCCGGAACGGGCCCGCAGGCCGGGTGCGCCAGGGCGGCCAGGACGCGCTCGGCGGCCGGCGAGGTCGGGGCGATGACCGTCATCGGATCAGATCGCCGGTTGCGGCCCGCGGGCCGGACCGCGCCGGATCATCCCGGCATCGCGCCGCACCATGGCGGAGACCGTTTTCGCCCGCGGCGGGCGGGCGGGGTGGGGAGTGATACCCCGGTATCGGGGGATGGAGCAGAAGGTCACGGTCATGTCGAACTCCGCCAGGGGCTCCGTCGTCCGGTCGGGGCCGCCACCGGCATCGGGCCGGGGAGATGCCGCCCCGGGCCGACGCATCCAGGGCGCCGCCTCGTTCAGGTGCGCGGTCCTGATAAGGCAAGCACGGGCGCAGGCCCAGGGCCGGGCACAGCCCCGACCGTTCGCCGCGACCCCTGACGCACCGGAGGCGGGGTCGCGCCGCGAAGCATTCCAAAGAACAGCCGGTTATCCCTGCGGCGTGACGGTCACGCAGACCCCGCTTGTGCGGCGGCGCCTTGACGGCACTGCCGCACCTGCGAGATGACCCATCCCAAACCGCGACGCGCGTCGACCGCGAGACGCGATACCGTCGGAAAGACCGCAGGATCCCTGGCACGATGAGCAACTTCAACGAGGAGCGCGTTCTGGCCGTCCATCACTGGACGGATTCGCTCTTCAGCTTCCGCACCACCCGCGACCCGTCGTTCCGCTTCCGCAACGGCGAGTTCACGATGATCGGCCTCAAGGGCGAGGGCAAGCCGCTCCTGCGCGCCTACAGCGTGGTGAGCGCCAACTACGAGGACGAGCTGGAGTTCCTCTCCATCAAGGTGCCGAACGGCCCGCTCACCTCGAAGCTGCAGCACCTCAAGGTCGGCGACCCGATCGTGGTCAGCCGCAAGGCCACCGGCACCCTGGTGCTCGACAACCTGATGCCCGGCCGGCACCTCTACCTGCTCGGCACCGGCACCGGCCTGGCGCCGTTCCTGGCGATCATCAAGGACCCGGAGACCTACGAGCGCTTCGAGAAGGTGATCCTGGTCCATGGCTGCCGCCAGGTCCAGGAGCTCGCCTACGGCGAGACGATCACCGAGACGCTGCCCCAGCACGAGCTGATCGGCGAGATGGTCCGCGACCAGCTGATCTACTACCCGACCGTCACCCGAGAGCCGTTCCGCAACCGCGGCCGCATCACCGACCTGATGACCTCGGGCAAGCTCTTCTCCGACATCGGCCTGCCGACGATGACGAAGGAGGCCGACCGCTTCATGCTCTGCGGCAGCCCCGACATGATCCGCGACACCCGCGACCTGCTGTCGGAGGCCGGCTACGTCGAGGGCAACCATGGCGAGGCCGGCCACTACGTCATCGAGAAGGCCTTCGTCGAGAAGTAGCGGCGTGCTACGCGGGATGCGCCGGGAGACCGACCGTTGCGCATCCTGCTGATCAACCCCAACACGACGCCGTCCGTGACCGAGCAGGCGGCGGCGCATGTCCGGCGCCTGGTCGCGGCCGAGATCGTGACGGCGACCGGGCGGTTCGGCGCCCGCTACATCGCGAGCCGCGCCGCCGCGGCCATCGCCGGGCATGCCGCCCTCGACGCGCTCGCCGCGAACGTCACGGGCTGCGACGCGGTCTACCTCGCCTGCTTCGGCGATCCTGGGCTGCTCGCCCTCAAGGAAGTCTCGCCGGTGCCCGTCATCGGCATGGCGGAGGGGGCGCTCCACCTCGCCTGCACCCGGGGGCGGCGCGTCGGCATCGTCACCGGCGGCGTCCTGTGGAAGCCGATGCTGACCGAGTTCGTCGCGATGCTCGGCCTCGCCGAGCGCCTCGCCGGCATCCGCACCGTGGCGCCCACCGGCGGCGAGATCGCCCGGGCCCCCGACGCGGCCCTCGACCGCCTGGCCGCCGCCTGCCGCGACTGCGCCGAGATCGACGGCGCCGACGTCGTGGTGCTCGGCGGTGCGGCGCTGGCCGGCCTCGCCGAGCGGGTCCAGCCCCGGGTCGCCGTCCCGGTGATCTGCTCGGTCGAGGCCGGGGCGCGGGCGGTGATCGCCGCCGCGGGCCTCGCCGGGCCGCGGCCGGTGCTGCCCGCGACCGAGAGCGTCGGGCTGTCGGACGAGCTGGCGCGGATGCTGCGCGCCGAAGGATGAGGGTTTGGGGCGCCGGTCCGTCGAGGCCGGGAAGCGTTGGCGGACTAAGCAGATTTCGCCGAAGTGGTCGCCGGTTCGGCGCCGAAAATCTGCGACAAAACAAGAACCTAAGCGGGCGGAGCGTTGGCCTGCCAACGCAAGTCTGCTTAGACCAACGAGATCATCGCCAGCCCGTCCCTGCTGAAACGGCTCGAACCGGGACCCGCACCTTTTCCATCACCCCCGCGACGATGATCCCCTCGCGAAACGCGCGTAAGCCCTTCCGCGACAGGCTCGTGGTCGCGCCTCCGTGCACGCCCAGACCCGCATCGCGGAGGCCGTCCCGGCAATCTCACCCGTCGTGGCGGCTCTCCACCGAGAAGCTGCGGATCGCCGGGTCGAGGGCGGTCTCGAAGGTCACGGGTTCGGGGGCATGGCCGGGGTCGGGGCTCAGGTGCACCGCCGCCTCGATGCGGATGCGCAGGAGGCGCTCCAGCGGATCACGACCCTTGAGCACCGTCACCGTCACGGCGCGAAAGCGCAGCTCGAAGGCCTGGATCGTCGTCTCGAGGGCCCGGGCGAGGTCGGCGCGCTGCTCGGGCGTGGCGAGGGGGGCGCCGACGAAATCCTCGACGCCGTAATGCGGCAGCGCCGCGCGCACCCGTTCGAGGCCGGCCGGCGGGCTCGTCGGCAGGCGGCGGGTGTTGAGCAGGGCCTCCAGGTCGCGGCGAAACCCCTCGCGCACCCGGCGCAGCTCATCCGCGCGGGAGCGCGGCGGGTCGACGACGCGCTGCGGCTCGTCGTCGATCAGGCGGTCGAGGAGGGAGGGCTGGAGGCGCATCGGCTCACGCCTCGACGGCGATGCGCTCGATCGTCAGGAGGTCGCGCGCCTCCTCGCCGACGAGCCAGACCCGCTGGCCGCGCCCGCGCACCACCCCGCCGGGCGCCGCGATCCAGGCGGTCTCGCGGGCGAGCCGCTCGGCCTCGCCCGCCTCCGGGTCGTGGTACTGGGCGAGCACCAGGAAGGTCGCCTCGCGCCCGTCGCGCAGGCGCGCCTCGGCGCGGCGCCAGAGCAGGTCGCGCGGGCGTTTCGGCGCCGCGAAGGTCAGGCTCTCGATCCGTTCCGGAGCCAGCCAGAGGTAGCGCCCGGCGAGCGTCAGCGCCTCGAATCCGGCCTGGGACAGGTCGCAGGCGTCGCGCACCTCCTGCGCCACCCCGTCGTCGATCCGGGCGCGGACCGGCGGCATCGCCTCGAGGGCGGCGAGGGCGGTCCCTGCCGCCTCGGCATCGCCGGACCGCACCGCGAGGGCGAGGCGCATCGCCTCCGCCTGGCGCGGCGTCGGCCCGTCGACGAAGTCCGGCACCGCCCCGGTCTCGTACCAGGCGACGCGGGCGACCGCTCCGCGCAGCAGGTGGCGCAGGATCGCGAGGGCCGGCGCCTCGGCGGGCGCCTGCTCGGCGGCGATCTGGAGCTGCGCCTCGGCCCGGTCGAGGGCGCCCTGGAGGATCAGCAGCTCGGCCAGCGTCACCCGGGCGGCGGCGTCGCCCGGCCGCGCCTTCACGCTGCGGCCGGCCGCGGCCACCGCCTCGTCGAGGCGGCCGGCCGCCAGGAGGTCGGCGAGGGCGGGGGTGTCGAGGACCGTCATGCTGACCTCCTGATGCGGGCGGCGCTCGCGCCGGCGTCTCGGATGAGGATGGGCGGAGCCCGGGTGCGTCTAGGCGGCGCCTTGGGCGGCACCCTGGGCGGTGGTGACCTCGGCGACGAGCTGGAAGCTCGCCGCCACGTCGTCGAGCTGGAAATGCGGCTGGAGGCGCAGCGTGCAGCCGAGGACGCCGGGACGCCCGGGGATCTCGCGGACCTCGACACCGGCGTCGCGCAGGGGGTAGCGGGCCTTCAGCTCGGCCTCGGCGCTGTCGCTGCCGAGACGGTAGCGGGCGAGCCAGTCGACGATCAGCCGCTCGACCGCCGGTGCGCCGCCGAGGCGGCCGACCTGGTCGCGCATCATCACCTTCAGCGTGTGGGCGAAGCGCGAGGCGCACAGCACGTATTGCAGCATCGCGGCGAGCCGGGCGTTCTCCTCCGCGGCGAGTCCCGCGACGCGGGCCGGCCGGTGCAGCGAGGGATTGGCGTTGAAGACCAGCGCCGCCGTGAACGGCACGTGGCCGACCGGGATGATGCCGTGGTCGGCGAGCTGGCGCTCCTGCGCCGCGGTGAGGCGGAGCTCGACCGGGGGCTGCGCCGCCAGGCCCGGCCGGTCGGTCGAGAAGCTCAGGGTCGGCAGGTCGGCGACGAGCCCGCCGCCCTCCTGGTCCTGGGGCACGCCGCGAAGGTCGGCGAACCAGCCCGAGGCCTCGAAGGCCCGCAGCACCACCCGGGCGAAGGCGTAGACCGGGCTGCCCCAGAGCAGGGCCGCCCCGTCCGCCCGCACCTCCTCCTCGAACGGGAAGCCGTCGATCCGGGGGCGGTGATGGGCCCGATGGGGCGTGCGCATCAGCACCCGCGGGGCGAGGAGGCCGACGAAGCGGCAATCCTCGGTCTCGCGCAGGCTCTTCCAGCGCACGAAGTCCGGCCCGTCGAAGATGGCGGCGAGGTTCGGCAGGCCGTCGAGATCGGCGAAGCCGTCGAGGGCGAGGGCGGCGGGCTTGAGGCCCGCCAGGAACGGCGCGAAGGCCGCCGCCGCCACCCCGGCGATGCCCTGGAGCGTGGCGACGTCGTCGGTGCGCGCCGCCGGGTCGACCCGGTGGCCGACCGCGTAGTCGCCGAGCAGGAGCCCGAACGGCTCGCCCCCCGGCATGCCGAACTCGCGGGCGTAGACGAGTTCGAACAGGTGGCTCTGGTCGAACTCCACCGCGCGCTCGAAGTCGCGGGCGAGCTCGCGCCAGGACACCGCCAGCACCTTGACGGCGACCGTGCCGCTCCCGTGGCCCCCGCCCTGCGCCGCGCCGACGAGGTAGGACAGGCCCCGCCAGCGCGCCTCCAGGCCCTGGAAGCCCGGGTGGTGCAGGATCGCGTTGACCGCCCGGTTGAGGCTCCGGTCGATGAGGGCGACGAGCCGGTCGGCGCGCCGCCGCACGTCGTCCCCGTCGGATGCTCCCGCCGCGGCCCTGCCGCCCGCCATCCTCCGGTCAGCCCTGGCGCGGGATGCGGGCGACCATGCGCAGCGAGGTGGTCAGTTCCTCCATCTGCAGCCAGGGCCGCATCCAGGCCACCGCGTTGTAGGAGCCCGGCCGGCCCGGGATCTCCTGCACCTCGACTCGTGCCTCGCGCAGGGGGTAGCGCGCCTTCATCTCCGCCCCGGCCTCGTCGTTGGCGTTGACGTAGTTGCCGATCCAGCGGTTCAGCCACTTCTCGCAATCCTCGGCCTCCATGAAGGAGCCGATCTTGTCGCGGCCGATGACCTTCAGGTAATGCGCGAAGCGGGCGGTCGCCATGATGTAGGGCAGCCGCGATGAGATCGCGGCGTTCGAGGTCGCCTCGGGCCGGTCGTACTTCTCGGGCTTGTGGGTGGTCTGGGCGCCGAAGAACACCGCGTAGTCGGTGTTCTTGTAGTGGCACAGCGGCAGGAAGCCGAGCTTGCCGAGCTCGGAATCGCGCCGGTCGGTGATGCCGACCTCGGTCGGGCATTTCAGGTCGAGGTCGCCGTCGTCGCTCTGGAAGACGTGCATCGGCAGGGCCTCGACCTTGCCGCCGCTCTCGGCCCCGCGGATGGCGGTGGCCCAGCTGGTCTTGGCGAACGCGTCGGTCAGCCGGGCGCCGAGCACGTAGGCGGCGTTCGACCAGCAGTAATGCCCGTGGTCCATGGCGAGGCGCTCGCCGGGCGTGCCCGGTGCCTCCTGGAAGTCGAACTCGTCGACCATCCGGGTCTCGCGCCCATAGGGCAGGCGGGCGAGCACCCGGGGCATCGTCAGGGTGACGAAGCGCGAATCCGGCGAGTCGCGGAAGGAACGCCATTTGGCGTACTCGACCGTGTCGAAGATCTTCTCGAGGTCGCGCGGCCGCGCGAGGTCGCGAAAATCCTCGAAGCCGAAGAGCTGCGGGCTCGCCGCGGCGATCAGCGGCGCGAAGGCGGCGCTCGCCACCCCCGACAGTCCCTGCAGCATCTCGACGTCCTCGAAGTGGTTCGAGAACTCGTAGTCGCCGATCAGCGCGCCGTAGGGCTCGCCGCCCGGCGTGCCGAACTCGCTCTCGTAGATCGACTTGAAGATCTGGCTCTGGTCGAACTCGGCCGCCTTGAGCAGGTCCTTCGCCAGCTCGCGCTTCGAGACGTTGAGCACGCGGATCTTCAGGTTGACCGAGGTCTCGCTGTTGTTGACGAGGTACTTGAGGCCGCGCCACGAGCCTTCGAGCTTGAGGAACTCGGGCCTGTGCATGATCGCGGCGAGCTGGCGCGAGATCCGCGCGTCGATCTCGGCGATCGCCCGGTTGATCGTCACCGTGAGGTTGCGCTCGAAGCTGACGGTGCCTTCCAGCGCGCTCTGCGTCAGGGTCCGCAGCAGCGCCTCGGTGCGGTCGGGGGCGGTCTGCTTCGTCGCCGCGATGGCGGAATCGAGCAGGCCGCTCTCGACGGTCGCGGGGATTGCTGGGTGCGCCGCGTCCGGGCGAGCGGTGTCCTTGGTGGTCGACATCTCAGGCGGCTCCGTCGGAGGGCGTTGCGGGCGGGGTCGGGCGGCCGGCCTCGCCCGTCCTCTCGAGCTCGTCGACGAGGCGGCGGAGCTGGCCGTTGTCCTGCAGGATCCGCTCGAGCAGGAGTTCGAGGTCCTCCGAACGGTCGGCCTTGGTCATCAGGTCGCGCAGGGCGTCGCGGGTCTCGAGGAGCTTGGCCAGCGCCGGCACCTGCCGGACGATCGCGGCCGGCTCGAAGTCGTCGAGGCGGTCGAAGCGCAGGCGCACCGGCATCTGCGTGCCGTCGTCGGCCAGGGTATTGTCGACGACGAGGTTCAGGCCGGGCGCCATCCGGGCCATCACCTCGTCGAAGTTGTCCCGGTCGATCTGGATGAACTTGCGCTCGCGGAACGGCTTGAGCGGCCGGCTCGGGTCGCCGGTGAAGTCGCCGAGCACGCCGACCACGAAGGGCAGCTCCTTCTCGATCAGCGCGCCCTCGGTCTCGACCTCGTACTTGATGTGGACCCGGGGCTTGCGCACCCGCTCGAGCTTCTCGTGAATGCTGGACACGCGCGCACCTCTTCAGCAGGGACGGATGGGGGTTGGGGACCGGCCCGGCGCGGGCGCCGACGGCCGTCCGGGGCGGATCGGGCGGGTCACGGCCCGCGGCCCTCGCCGCCGGCCTCGATCCCGGCCTGACGCAGGAACCGCTCGCGCCCCTCGGGCTCCGGGATCAATTCGCCCAGGAGGTCCATCAGGGTCATCCGGCCGCGCCGGACGACCGTCTCCAGGGCGTAGGAGATCGGCGAGTGCGGCTCGGTCTGCCGGAAATACGCGGCGATCGTCAGGAGCTCGTCGAAGGCTTGGTCGCGGCTCGCGATCGTCCGGGGGCCGGAGGGGAGGGCGGCCGGGGGCGGTACGGCGAAGGGCGCCTCGGCCGCCGGGGCGGCCCGCGCCTCCGGCTGTCCCGGCGCTTGCCCCCAGGCGGCGCCGAGCAACCCGCGATAGACGTCCAGCACCTCCTCCAGCACGGTGCGGATGTTGGCGAGCGGCGGCGCGTCCGTGCCGCAGAAGGCGTCGAGCGTCGCGCTCATCCGCAGGAACGCGGCATGCGCCGTCCGGGCCGTCTCGGCATGGGCCCGCAGGGCGTCCGAGGCCGTCGCCGCCCGCGCCTCCATGAAGTCGTGGCCGAGCTGGCCGGTGCCGCGGCCGCCGCCCCGCGCGTGCCACAGCGCGTGGGTGCCGTAGGCATGGCCCGGCACCAGCGGGATCATCCGGATCGGCTGGATCAGCACGCCGTCGCCGCCGATCCCGTTCAGGCCGGCGAGCGGCGCGAGCCGGCCCTCGGCGTCGTCCTCGTCGACCGAGTGCAGGTCCGGCCAGTAGCGGTCGACCAGCCCGTCGACCAGGGCGAACCCGAGGGCGAGCCCGGAGAAGCCCTCGAGCCGCGCCAGCGCCTCGATCAGCCAGGCGGCGACCTCCAGGTCCTTGCTGCGGGCGAGAAGCCCGCCGGCCAGGTCGCGCACGGTGGACCAGGCCGCCGGTACCGCGATCGGCTCGCCGGCGGCCTCGGCGGCACGCTCGGCGGCGCGGGCCTGCGAGCGCGCGTCCTTCAGCTGCAGGTACGTCGCGCTGACCGAGATGTCCGATCGGATATCGGGTCCGACGGGATCGTCGTCGCGGACTCGCGCCAGCATGTTGTCGAGATCGATCGGCATAGGCAGTGCGTTCGAACCAATTCCACGGCGGAGCTAGAGCGATTGTCCTCGGGCGGAAAGACGTCGTTCGAGATTTTTTGCCCCTATCGCTGGAATGAGCGAGCGTGCGTTCGGTTCCATAGTCGATAAGAGCTAACTACTGGATGCCGTCGGGACTCGTCGCGGTGATGCGCCGTCTAATCGTCAGATTTTCTCAGGGCAGGCTTTTCACGGCAGGGCATATGCCTATAACATCAGCGTCACTCGAACCGTATCGATGGTGCCTCGTCTCGGGGTCCGTCCCATGGAGGGACATCGCGCATGCCGACCTTCGACCTCCACGTGGTCGTGGGCCGTCTCGATCCCGGCCTGCGCCGGGCTCTCGAGCGGGCCGTGGGACTTGCGGTCGCCCGCGAGCACGGCTCCGTCGAGGTCGAGCACTGGCTGTCGGCCCTGACCGACGAGGGGGAGCCGTTCGGCGCCCTGGTGCGGTCGGCCGGCTGCCCCCCGGCGAGCGTCAGGGCCGAGCTGACCACGGCCCTCGACCGGATGCGGCGCGGCGGCGCGGCCGCGCCGTCCCTGTCGCGCGGCACCCTGGGCTGGATCGAGGAGGCGTGGCTCACCGCCTCGCTCCGGTTCGGCCGCGACGCCGTCGCCCCGGTCGACCTCGCCCTCGCGCTCACCTCCTCGACCGGCCTGCGGGCGGCCCTGCGCGAGGCCGCCCCCTCGCTCCGCCTCGATCCCGCCGTGCTCGAACGCGAGGCGGCGGAGGTGACGGGACCGCCGCAGGCCGCCCCGGGCGAGGCCGCGGCGCCCGGCGGCGCGCCCGACCCGGAGGTCGAGCGCTACACCCGCGACCTGACCGCCGAGGCGCGGGCCGGGCGGATCGACCCTGTGGTCGGCCGCGAGGCCGAGCTGCGCCAGGTGATCGACGTGCTGCTGCGCCGGCGCCAGAACAACCCGATCCTCACCGGCGAGGCCGGGGTCGGCAAGACCGCGGTGGTCGAGGCCCTGGCCCTGCGCATCGCCGAGGGCAGCGTGCCCGAGCCCCTGCGCAACGCCACCCTGCGCGCCCTCGATCTCGGCCTGCTCCAGGCCGGGGCCGGGGTGAAGGGCGAGTTCGAGCGCCGGCTGACCGCGGTGATCGCCGCCTGCCGCACCGCCTCGGTGCCGGTGATCCTGTTCATCGACGAGGCCCACACGCTCATCGGCGCCGGCAACCAGGCGGGGGGCAGCGACGCGGCCAACCTCCTCAAGCCGGCGCTGGCCCGGGGCGAGTTGCGGGCGATCGCCGCCACCACCTGGTCCGAGTACAAGCGCCACATCGAGCGCGATCCGGCGCTGACCCGCCGCTTCCAGGTCGTGACGGTGGCCGAGCCCGACGAGGCGACGGGGGCCCGGATGCTGCGCGGGCTGGTGCCGGCGCTCGAGGCCCATCACGGTGTCGTCATCCGCGACGAGGCGGTGGTCGAGGCGGTGCGCCTCTCGGCCCGCTACCTGCCGGCCCGGCAACTGCCCGACAAGTCGGTGAGCGTCCTCGACACCGCCGCGGCCGCGGTCGCCATCGGCCGCCAGTCCGAGCCGGCGGCCCTGGAGGATCTGCGGGCGGAGGCGGCCGGCCTCGCGGCCGAGCGCGCGGCGCGCGCCCGCGAGGCGGACGCCGATCCGGACGACCTCGCCGACCTCGACGTCCGGCTCGCCGCGACCGAGGAGCGCCTGTCGGCCCTGCGCGACCGGCTCGGCCACGAGCGCGGCCTGATCGCCGAAATCGACGCCCTCGCGCGGCCGCAGGAACGGGAGCGGGCCGAGGCCCGCGACCGCCTGGCGGAGCTGCGGGGCGAGCTCGCGCGGCTGCAGGGCGAGGCGGCGCTGGTCCACCCGGAGGTCGACCGCGGGGCGGTGGCCGCGGTGGTCGCCCGCTGGACCGGCATCCCGGTCGGGCGCCTGGTGCGGGATGCCGCCCGGGCCGCGCAGGCGCTCGAGGACCGCCTGCGCGCCCGGGTCACCGGGCAGGACGCCGCGCTCGCCACGATCGCGGCGGCGATCCGCACCGCGGGTGCCGGCCTCGCCGACCCGCGCAAGCCCCCGGGCGTGTTCCTGATGGTCGGCACCTCGGGCGTCGGCAAGACCGAGACCGCGCTGGCGCTGGCCGAGGCGCTGCACGGCGGCGAGGCGAGCCTGACGACCGTCAACATGTCGGAGTTCAAGGAGGAGCACAAAGTCTCCTCCCTGGTCGGCGCGCCCCCGGGCTATGTCGGCTACGGCGAGGGCGGCGTGCTGACCGAGGCGGTGCGGCGGCGGCCCTACGGCATCCTGCTCCTCGACGAGGTCGAGAAGGCGCATCCCAGCGTCCAGGACGTGTTCTACCAGGTCTTCGACAAGGGCAGCCTTCGCGACGGCGAGGGCCGCGACGTCGATTTCCGCAACACCACGATCCTGCTCACCGCCAATGCCGGCTCCGACACCCTGGCGGCGCTCGGCGCGGACCCGGAGACGATGCCGGAGGGCGAGGCCCTGGTCGAGGCGATCCGCCCGGAGCTGCTGCGCCACTTCAAGCCGGCCTTCCTCGGCCGGGTGACGATCGTGCCCTACCGGCCGCTCTCGCCCGACATCCTCGCGCGCATCGCCCGGCTGCAGCTCGAGCGGGTGCGCGAGCGCGTCGCCGCGGCGCACGGGGCGGACCTCGCCTGGGACCCGGCGGTCGAGGACGCCCTCGTCGCCCGCTGCCTCACCGCCGACATCGGCGCGCGGGCGATCGAGGGAGCGCTCACCCGCGAGGTGCTGCCCGCCCTCTCGGACCTGGTCCTGGCCCGCGCCCTCGACGGGGCCGCGGTGCCGCCCATCGCACTCACCGTCACGCGGGAGGGCCGCTTCGCGGCGGCGCCCGCCACCGGAGCAACCGCCGGGGCGGCACCGCCCCCGGTCGCACCCCCGCCGGACGCCGCCTGAGGCGCGTCCGGCGATCTCGCACGGGCCGGACGCCGCCCGCATCCACCACACGAGAGGACAGGGATCACACGACCATGCCGATTTACCTGCAGATCGACGGAATCCAGGGTGACGCCACCCACGAGTCGCACCGGCGCTGGATGGACATCGAGTCCCTGCACTGGAACGTGACCCGCAACATGAACACCTTCGCGGGCTCGGCCGCCAACCGCGAGGCGTCCGAGCCGACGGTGAGCGAGGTCACGCTGACCAAGGTCAGCGACTCCTCGACCACCAAGCTGTTCCAGGAGGCCTGCTCGGGCCGCAACGGCAAGACGGCGGTGATCCACCTCGTCACCACCGGCAATCCGGGCGACACCTACATCGAGTTCACGCTGCACAACACGCTGATCGCCGGCTACACGATCGGCACGACCGGCGACCGGCCGCTCGAGACGGTGACGCTGAACTTCACCAAGATGGACGTGAAGTACACGCCGTCCGACAACCAGAACGCGTCGCAGTCGCCGATGATCGCGTCCTACGACCTGGCCACGGCCCGGTCGTCCTGAGCGCCGCCCCCCTCTCAGTACCGGCAGGCGGGAGGCGCCGCGCGCGCCTCCCGCCCCCACCGCGGCCGCGCCGACCGGCGGGCCCGCCCGCTTGTCCGGAGGACACATGAAGCCCGTCCGCTACGTGCTCAAGGCCGGCGACACGCTGTGGAGCGTCGCCGAGGCGCATTACGGCGACCCGGTGCGCTGGCCCGATCTCTACGCCTACAACAACCGGCCCGACATCGTCGCCCTGACCGAGCGGCCGATCGCCGATCCGGGGCGGCTGAGCCCCGGCCAGGCGATCTACCTGCCGCCGGCCGAGGCGCGCGCCACCCAGCGCCGTGCGCCGGCGAGCGCGGCGACCAAGGGCGGCGCCCCGGCCTCCGGCCTCGGCGGCGGCGGCCTCACCGGCGGCATCCGCGGCGCCCATTCGGGCGCGACGCTGACAACCGGCGGCCTCGCGCCGAACCCGGCCGCCGAGACCTTTGTCAACGATTTCGCCCACGCCTTCGACCTCGACGGCGTCCAGGTGGCGCTGCGGGGCGAATCCGGCACCGCGACGCTGACGCTCTCTGGCCTCGTCCTGCTGCAGAAGACCGGCCGGGTGCCGCTCCTGCGCTACAGCAACCGCAGCGCCGAGGCGCAGGCGCGCAGCCTGTCGGCGATGCTGCTCGGCCGCCTGCTGGCCGCACCGCAGACCCGCCTCGGCTGGAATCCGGGCCGCGCCCGCCTGCGCCTGCAGACCCCGCTCGCGCTCAATGCCGGCGCACCGCCGCCGGAGGGCGCGCTCGCCCGGGGGACGACCGCCCGGGGCGCGCCGGCCTGGACCGCGCGGCTGGCGCTGCCCGACCTCGCCGGCCGCATCGCCGGCCACGCCTACCTGACGCAAGGCGTAGTGGCGCAGGTCGCCCTCGCGGGGGCGCAAGGAGCGGCGACCGACGGGCAGGGTGGCTGGCTGTGGCTCGACGGGGTGTCCGACCCGTCCGTCGCGATCCTCGGCGCGACCCTGTCCGAGGCGGCGGTGACGGCCGGCAACGGGCTCGCCGACGCGGCGACGACCCTGGCGGCGCGAGGCGGCCGCGACATCGACCCGGTCGCGGCGACCGCCTCGTCGTGGACGCCGGTCCAGATCGGCGGCTGAGCGGACGGGTGGGGGCAGGAGGGCCGTCGGTGAGCGGCCGAGGGAGCGATCCGGGGAGCGGCTCGCGATGATGTACACCCAGGCCGGGCGCCTGATGGCGATCGACACCGTGCTCGGCGCGGACGTCCTCCTGCTCGAGCGCCTCGAGGTCGAGGAGGGCATCAACCGCCTCTTCACCATCCAGGCCCGCGTCCGGGCGCAACGCGACGAGGTCCGCCCCGACGAGATCGTCGGCACCGCCGCCGATCTCGTCCTCACGCTGGCCGACGGCTCGCAGCGGGTCTGGAACGGCCTCGTCACCGACCTGCACGAGGGGCCGATCGTCACCCGCGGCGCGCGCCAATACGCGCTGACCCTTCGCCCGCGGCTGTGGCTGATGAGCCAGCGCAGCGACTGCCGCATCTTCCTGACCCAGTCGACGCTCGAGGTGGTCGAGACGCTCTGCGCCGAGCACGGCATCCGCGACTACACCCTCGCCGGCGTCACGAGGCCTCCGCAGAAGCGCGACTACGTCGTGCAGTGGAACGAGACCGATCTCGCCTATCTGCTGCGTCGCCTCGAGGAAGAAGGTATATTTTACTGGTTTCGGCATGAGCGCGGCAAGCATATGCTCGTGATCGGCGACCATCCCTCGGCCTACGACGGAAGTCCAGCCACCCGCGTTCGTCTCGCCTTCGGCTCGTCGGATGCCGAGCACATCCACGACTGGCGCCGGCAACTCTCGTTCACCCCGGGGCGGCGGGCCGCAAAGGATTACGAATTCCTAACGCCAAATCTCGATCTTGCTTCGAATACGCCGTCGATCGACCGCGTTCCCGAGAACACGGCGTATGAACTCTACGAGTACCCCGCCCGGGCGCTGACCCGGGAGGCCGGCGAGTGGGCGACGCGGCTGCGGATCCAGGCGACCGAGACCGGGTTCGACCGCGTCGAGGGCCGCTCGAGCGTACGCACGCTGGCGGCGGGCGAGCGCTTCACGCCCTACGAGGTGGCGCATCCGGGCCACGTCTACCCGGCGCAGGTGGTGACGCAGATCCTGCACCGGGCCGAGGACCCGACCTACGAGAGCGGCGCGGGCACGCCGCACTACGAGAACGCCTTCACGACGCTCCCGGCGGACCGCCCGGCGACGCCGCACCGGGCGATCCCGCGCCCGCGGATCGACGGCTTGCAGATCGCCCTGATCGCGGGGCCTCCCGGCGAGGAGATCCACACCGACGCGTTCGGGAGGATCAAGCTGCAATTTCCCTGGGATCGGCGGGCCCGGGGCGACGGGACCGATACCGGCTGGGTGCGGGTGACGCAGTCCTGGGGCGGCCGGACCTGGGGCCATCAGGTGATCCCGCGGGTCGGGATGGAGGCCTTGGTGGCCTACCAGGAGGGCGATCCCGACCGGCCGATCGTGATCGGGATCGCCCCCAACCCGAACAACCCGGTGCCCTACGACCTGCCGGCCAACAAGACCCGGATGGTGATGCGCTCGAACTCGTACAAGTCGAAAGGCTTCAACGAGATGACCTTCGAGGACGCGACGGGCGCAGAGAACATGTTCTTCCACGCACAGAAGGACCACACCACCAAGATCGAGAACAACCAGACCCATTCGGTCGGCATGGATCACGCCAACGTGGTCGGCCGCAACCAAGCCCTGACGGTGGGCGCCAACCAGACCCAGGAGATCGGCGGCTCGCTGAACCTGACGGTCGGTGGCACCGGGGCGGGGGCTGCCGCCCTGATGGGGCCGCTGCTCGGGATGGCCGGGCAGACGGCGGGGTTGCTGGGCCAGGCGATGGACCAGGGCGGCGGCCTCGCGGGGCTTGCCGCGATGGCGCCGCAGCTCGCCTCCTCGGTAATCGGCATGCTGGGTCAGGACGGCCAGCAGGCACAGCAGGGGGTGTGGAACGGCCCTTCGCCGCGACCGGATGCGGGCGTGGCCCTGGCGGCGGCGGGGGCCGGGTTCGGCCAGGCGGCGGGCGGTCTGTTCTCGCTGCCGGGGATGATGAACACCCTGGTGGGCAGCCTGAAGACCGACTCGGTCGGGGTCGCCCGGGTCGAGCAGATCGGCTCGGCCAAGGTGACGCATGTCGGCACGGCCTTCGCCACGCAGGTCGGCAAGGCGTGGTCGCTGTCCGTGGGGGAGAGCGCCAAGACGCAGGTCGGCCGGGCCCAGCAGGTTCTGGTGGGCGAGGCGGCCGAGGAGCAGGTCGGCAAGACCAAGACGATCGACGTGGGCCAGGTGTTCGAGATCCAGGTCGGCGAGCGGTTCGCGATCACGGTCGGTGCGTGCCGGTTCGTGATGGACAAGTCCGGCACGGTGACGATCGAGGCGCCGAAGACCACGCTGGTAAAGGGCGGCGGAGCGGCGCTGACGGTAGGGCCGGGTCCGGTTCTGTACACGCCGGATCTGGTCAAGGGCGGGGGCGGGTCGTCGTCGGGGCAGTGTCTGCGGCGCATGGCGCAGGCCGGCATGCCCTTCGTGCGGAGCTAAGGCATGAGCGACACTTCGTCGATCGATCGTCTCGCGAAGCTGAGGGCTGTCGTCGAGGCGTTTCCCGGCCAAGCCTTCGCGGTCGTGGATGGCGGGCAATTCGACGACCTCCCGGATGTCTGCCGCCGCGAGCAGCTCCTGGTGCGCTCCCTGTTCCTCGACCATCCCGATGCCGAGGTGGAGCGCGCCGGGCCCTGGCTGGTGTCACTGGCGCAGTCACCGGACGCCCTGGAGCGCATGTTCGCCCTGACAGCGGAGAAACCGGCGGCGGTCTACTGGAGCTGCGCGTCGGGTGAGGCCATCCTTCATCGCCATCTCCGCACCTTGAACATGGTGCGCATTCCCCGATGGGCGGCGGATGGCGGCGAAGTCCCGCCGTCGGACGGTTCGGGGCAGGAGCCGGCGGCGGTGATGTTCCGGCACTGGGACCCCCGGGTTCTGGGGGCGACGATGCCGGTCCTGAACCCTGGGCAGTTCGCACGCATCCTGGGACCGGCGGCCGAGATCGCCTTCCTGGCCGAGGATTACGGGGGCGTGCGGCGGGTGGTGGCCGATCCGGCCTTTCCGCCGGATCCGGGCGGCGTGCTGACGATCGGCTCCAAGCAGATCGAAGCGTTGACGGCGCGACGGCTGACGGCGTCGCACCGGCGCATCGCGGCCTACTTGCGCGAGGTGGCGGCCGGCGAAGTCGGCACCGCCTCGGACACGGCGTTGCACGAACACGTCGTGATCAGCGATCGGACCGGGCGCAGCCTCGGTCTGGCGGGTGAGGCGGCGCAGTGCCGCTGGGCGCTGTTGATGCTGCTGAGCCAAGGCCGGATCGCCAGCCATGAGCCGACCCGGGCGTATCTGGCGCAAGGCGGGGATACGCCGGACGGGCATTTGAGACGTCTGTTCGATCTGACGATCGCGGCGATGCGTGAGGCTCGCGATGCGCGGGGGCCTCGTCGATGAGCGGCTTGTTCGAGGGGATCGGCGGTTCGGTCGGCGGAGTGATCGCGGGTGGCGCGAGCGGGGTGGTGCAGGGGCTGCCCGGCGCGGTGGCGGGGGGAGCGGCCGGCGGGGCGATCGGGGCGGCAGCGGGCGCGAGCGTCGGAGTCCTGGCCGGGGCCGGGACGGGCGGGGTGACGATCCCCGTGACGGGAGCGGGCGGTCTTGCGGGCGGCGCGGTGATCGGGAGCGCGGTGGGGGCGGGTGCCGGCTTTGCGCCGGGCTTCTCCCAAGGGTACCGTGAGGGATACGGTCCCGGTTCTGCGATCGGCGGCGGCTATGGCCGAGCGGTGGACGACACCTGGCTCGGTAAGAAGCTGAACGCCATGGTCAAAGGCCAAGATAGGGCTAATGAACAGGCGAGCGATGAGGATCAGAAAAAGTGCGCCGGGAAGTGTGATAAGGCGTACTCCGACCCGAAGCAAAGGCCAAAATATGGCAAGAATCAGGTGAAAGATGTCTGGGACGCAGCAAAAGATGAAAATGGCGATGTCTATGACCCCAATACCGGCGAAAAACTTGAATGGGATGAATCTAAGTCACGATCAGGGCAATGGGATATGGGCCACAAGCCAGGAGAAGAATATAAAAAATTACATGATGACTACATTAATGATAGAATCACACAGGAGGAATTTATGCAACGTTATCGCGATCCCAACAATTACCAGCCAGAGGCAATGAGCGGAAATCGTAGCCATCGTTTTGAGCAGAAATGAGTGATGCTATGGATGTATTTGCAAATATCAGAACAAATCCAGACTTTCAGCCAGAAGATGTAGAAGATTTTTCTATTTTAAGTAATGATAATCATACCTTGCTTCAAGAAGCCATAGTTTGGCGCCCCGAGGTTGCTGAATTTTTTATAAAAAATGGTGCGCCAATCGACCACCAAGATGATAAAGGACAGACCGCGCTTCAATATGCGATTGCCAGATCTCATAATCAAATCGTTCTTTCTTTACTCCAAAAGGGCGCGAATCCAAATTTAATAGATCAATATGGCAATAATGCATTATGGACAGCTGTCATGAACCCAAAGCCTGACTATGATGTCATTGCTGCCTTGTTTTCAGCGAATGCAGATCCTCAACACAAAAACGCAGCCGGTCGGTCTCCACTTGATATGGCTCGCACGAAAAAAAATACTAAAATATTGCAGATTATTGATAAATAATATTTTTGACATCGAAGTTTGTTATATTCTAATACATCGAAAATAAATGTGCGGTATTTTATATTATTAGATAAATAAAATTAAGAAATAGAACGCAGTCCGATCACGTTGCGATCGGGCTGCGTTCTACTCAGATAAATCCATCTTATTATTAGAAATTTGCTCTAGTAGAAGATACAGATCAAATCTTCTAGCAGCCTCTGCCGTTCCGGCTCGTTCGCTGCCGCGCGACGAGTCCGGCGGCCCGTGACCCACTGACCTCCGCGGTCGCCCTCGTCGGCGGTCCGCTGCCCGAGGCGGAGACGGCCGAGATCGTCCTGGCGGAGCGCGCCCGACTGCGCCGGTTCCATCCCGACACGGAGAACGTCGCATGAGCGGATCGGGCGAGGCGAGCGAGGCCGGGGACGACTATGCCGGGGAGCCGCCCCGCCCCGATCCGTGGACGACGCAGCGCCCGCTGGAGGGCCTGCGGGAGACCCACGAGGCGCGGGTGGTGAGCCTGTCGCCGGACGTGTGCCTGACGCCGCGCGGCGCGGCGCTGGTGCCGGTGCCCTACCCGATCGTCGACTACGCCGACCACTTCGAGGCCTACGCGCACACGGTGCGGTTCACCGGGCAGAAGGCGATGGTTCTGCGCTCGCGCACGACGCACGTGCACGGGGACGAGGCGGGGACGGGCGGGGGCGTGAAATCGGGGACGCATGGCGACGTGACGGAGCCGATCGGCCACGCGCCGCAGGTACGGGCGGAGGGGTCCTCGGTGATCCGGCACCTGGACCGGTTCTGGATGAACCGGCGCAACACGGTGGGGGAGGCGGTCTACGTGAAGGACCAGCGGGCGCGTGCGGCACCGGCGGATGACGACCCGCTGCCGGGCAGCCTGCGCCGGTCGTCCTGAGGGAGCGGGGCGATGGCGGGAACGGCCGAACCGACTTGGAGCAGTCCGCCGCCGGCGGCGTCTGCGAGCCCGAACCTGGAACGCTGGGGGCGGTGGGGATTCCGGCTGTTCGGCCGTGGAGGTCCCCTCCTGCGAGCCGCGACCGCGATCTTCGATGCGTCGCCGACAGCTCCGCCGTGACGAGACGAGATCCCGCGCGACGCGTTCGAGCAGCAGTTGTTTCGGAAGGCGACCGACCTCGAGAAGCAAGGCGTTCCGCAGGCCGACGTTCAGGAGTGGTTCAAGAATGAGCGCTCCGCGAGAGCACGTCGGAAACCTGACAACCAGGAAGGCCCTCGTCCGAAACCCGTTCCGCCTCCGCCCGGCACGGTTCGTATCACGCAGAAACGCCGCAAGTGCCTCGTCGACGAGTACAAGAAACTTCTCAAGGTCTGTGACGGCGATTCGCATCACATCGTTCCCGACATGGTCTACAGGCTGGGCAGCCGGCCGAAAGGCGCCGGGATGAACTCGACCGCCAATCGTATTCGGAACGCGCCAACCCTCAACGAGGGCATGGCCGTTTGTCTGACCGAGGAGCAGCATGGCAGCGGTGAGGATGGCATCCATGCGGACTTGCGAGCTTCGCTCAATGATCTAGGCGAAAAATACTCGCCCAATGGCACAGCTCCGCTAATTGAAATCATAAAGGCATCAAAAAATCGATCGATAGAATCGAAAATCTCCCCGTTGAATGCAAGCAACTCGCAAAATCCAAACTTGATTCGCAGGCGCAACAAAAGAACCTTGATCTAGAACAGCCAGGAAGAACACGCGAAAAGCCTCTTCCAAGTGGAGATGCCAAAACAGTTATGCAACGTGGGCATTACTAAAAGGGAGCAGGAATATGGAAGACAATGATTGGAATCCGACGATCAATGCGGCGCATGCCGCTGGTCACGGCCGCTTCTGCATTGCTTTATCCGAGTTGGAGTACGACGATCCCTTCACGGCGATCGTCGAATATGGCGACGCTTTCCCGCAACCCTGGTCTCGGACCGACGTATTACGCGAAATCTACGCAATCAAATCTGCTCCAGTCACCGACCAATCAAGCTCAAGGTTTGCAGCCCTGAGCAATGAGGGCGATGTGTATTGGATTGGCGATCAGACGGTACACGAGACAATCCAGGGTGCTGGGATCCAGAGCCCCGATGCGACGGGTGCAGGAGCCCTCGCCAATCTCGGCTTGATCGAGGGACAGCTCTGGGCTGTCGGGCATGGGGCTCAGATCTATCACAGGACCGCTGACCATCAGTGGGTGAAAATGCCTTTTCACAGCGAGCCCGAGCCCGGCTTTAACGTCATCAGATTTGGAAATATTGCCGGCCCAAGTGAGGATAATTTTTATATCAAAGGATCACTGTCTCCAAAACGCATAGATTTGGACGAAAAAACCAGGAAAAGCCTAAAAGGCAACAAGAGCTGGGATGATTGGAATCGGGCACACGAAATCGCCGAAGAAAACTCTCCAAGCAAAGGGTTGGTCAACGAGGGCCGTGCCTACCACTGGAATGGCACGAGATGGACGGAGATCCCGATCCCCGGATCGAGCCCGCACATCATCAAGGACATCTACGTCGAAACGCCGGACAAGGTCTGGATGGTCGGCAGCCACGGCACCATCTTGGTCGGCAACGGACGCGACGGCTTCCGGAGCATCGGCTTCGCGGGCGACACCGAGACCCTTCTGTCGATCACGCGCTTCAAGGACCAGTACGTCGTCGCCTCCGACTACGCCCTGCACCTCTTCGACGGCCACCACCTCACGCCCTTCAAGCCGCGGCTGCGCGGTCGCGCGCGACCGACGCCGCTGAAGGTCCAGTCGGTCGACGACGTGCTCTACTACTTCGACTACAAGCGGGGCATCCACTGCTACGACGGCGAGCGCTGGACGGAGATCGTGATCCCGCCCGAACTGCGTGCCCGCGAGTTCAAGGGCCTTCCGCCTCGCTCACCCTGACTGGATCCAGGCCGGGAAGCGAACGCATCGCCCGCGTTGCCGACACCGACCCCGATGGGGCAGGCGATGCTGCTGTCGGTGCCGGTGGACGCGTCGCGCCGGGATGATCAAGTCGACGACGACAGTGATGTTCCGGCACTGGGACCCCCGTGTTCTACTTGCACGAGGTGGCGTCCAGCGAAGTTGGTACGGCCTCAAAGGCGGCGCCCTCCCGCTTCACCCGCTTCGGCAACCTCCTGGAGCTCTGCGCCCTGGCGCTGCCGAACGGTGCCACGGCGGGGGGCCTGCCGCTCTCGCTCCAGATCGTCTGCCGCGGCTACGAGGAGGCGATGGCGCTGCGGATCGGCCAGGCCTACCAGGCGGCGACGGAGTGGCACCGGCGGGCGCCGGATTTGTAAGACCCGGTCCGACGTGAGAGGGGCCCCTCATCGCGTCGAGGTCGCCCAAAAACGATACCCCCGAACGTCATCCGTCCATGGGGCGATTGACGCCGCCGATGCGTTGTCCCGGTCAGCCCCGCCGCAGCGACGCCGCGTCCGGCAGCTTCTGGCGCTTGGCGCGGGCGACCGCCTGGAGCGGCTCGGGCCGCGGGGTCACGGCGTCGAGGATGTCGCGGCCGAGCGCCTGGACGAGGCAGGCATAGCCCTGGTCGCCCATGTGGAAGCGATCCGAGGACAGCATGCCGGCCAGAAGCGCCGGATCCTGGCGGTTCCAGTCCTTCATCAGGGCATAGCGCGAGAAGACCGGCACCTCGGCCTCCTGCGCCACCGCGGCGACGAGGCCCACGAAGCGCTCGTAGCGGGCGTGGTCGGGGATCGCCGGATAGTATTGCTGATCGAGGACGATGAGGTCGCTGCCGGCCGCGCGGACCAGGGCGACGCCCTGTTCGAGCCGGCGGCGGAACGCCGCCTCGTCTCCGCCCGTGATCGCGTCGTTGGTGCCGACCTGCCAGATCACCAAGTCGGGCTTGACCGGGCGGGCCAGGGCCTCGGCGAGGCGGGCGAGGGTCTGGTCGGCGGTCTCGCCGCCGATGCCGGCATTGGTCACGTCGACCGGAGTGCCGCGCCAGGCGCCGCGCAGGGCCTGCTCCAGGAGATGCGGGTAGGTCCGGTCCGGACCCGAGGCGCCGATCCCCTCCGTCGAGGACGAGCCGATCGCCAGAACCCGCACCGGCTCGCGCCGGGCGACGTGCGCCTCGGTCACGTCGAGGCTCATCCGTTCCGCCGCCGGCGGCAGCGCGGCCGGGCAGGCCGACGCCGGACGGGCCGCGACGAGGTGACCGGCGAGGACGGCCGCCGACAGGCAGGCCAGCCGGCCGAAGCTGAACCGGAGGAGCATGGCAGGTCCCGAGAGGGGAGAGAGGGACCGAATCGGTCCGTATTTGCCGGGTAACACGCGGGTTCCCGCGGTTCCACTCGAAAATGAAGCTGAGCCAAGTCCAACCCCCGGGCTCTGCTCGGCTGGTCAGCGAGAACCGAGACGATCGCGCCGAAAGCCGCGGATCGGGCCCACCCGGGATTAAGCTTGAGAGTGTGTTGCACTGCGAAACCTCACGCCGCCTCGGCGCCGAGCTTCTCCTTGCGCGAGGCGTTGGCCTTCTGCAGCGTGCGGACCGGATCGCCGAAATGGCGCTCCATCTCGGCGAGCGCCGGCTCGACCGCGCCCCGCTCGATCAGGTCGACGAGGAGCTGATGCTCGTCGATCAGCGCGGCGTTCTCGCTGTAGCCGCCCATCAGCATCTGCAGGCAGAGCCGGGTCTCGGCCTGGAGCGTGGCGAAGCTGCGGGTCAGGCGCTCGCTGCCGGCCTCGTCGACGATGCGGCGGTGGAACTGCATGTCGAGGTCGGCGACCTGCGGCCAGTCTTTGCGCCGGACCGCCGCCTTCATCTGGCGCACGATGCCCGCGAGGTCCCGCACCACCGCTCCCCGGTCGGCGTTCTCCAGGATCCGCCGCATGGCGACGAGTTCGAGGGAGCGGCGCACGAAGTAGATGTCGATGAGGTCGGAGGGAGCCAGTTCGGGCACGAACACGCCGCGATGCGGCTCGCTGCGCAACAGACCCTCCTGGATCAGGCGCTGCATCGCCTCGCGCACCGGCCCGCGGCTGACGCCGAAGGCGGAGGCCAGCTCCATCTCGTTGAGCTGGGCGCCGAGGGGATAGCTGCCGTCGAGGATCGAGGCGCGGATCTGGCCGGCGATCTGGCCCGACAGGGTCGTGCGCGGCAGGCGCTTGCTGGCGGGCGCCGGCTTCACCGCCTTGTCACTCTGGCTCGCCATGCCGTTCCCGCGCCCCGCTGATCGGATGAGAAGACGACCGTCCTAGCGCGGCGCCCGATCGCCCTGCAACCGGGCGCCGCACTAGGTCGTTGATATAGCCGCATTTTCTATTGACGACCCGGTGCCCACTCCGTCGGAAGATGCTCTAGTGCAGGACGTCCTGCAGACGATAATACGCGCCCACGAAGGGAAGGAACCAGGGCGGGCCGAAATGCCCGGGGATGGCCTTCCAGTCCCAGCCCGCGAAGGGGTTGCGCTCGGCGCGCCCCTCCAGCACCTCGGCCATGACCTGCCCCATATGGGTCGCCATCTGGGTGCCGTGGCCGCTATAGCCCATCGAGTAGTACAGCCCGTCGCGGACGCCCGCCCGGGGCAGGCGGTCGGCGGTCATGTCGACGACGCCGCCCCAGCAATAGTCGATCCGGACCCGGGCGAGCTCGGGAAACACCTGGTCGAGGGCACGGCGCAGAACCCGGCCGCTCTTCTCGTCCGAGAGCGGGTTCGAGACCGCGAACCGCGCCCGGCCGCCGAACAGCAGCCGGTCGTCCGGGGTGACCCGGAAATAGGTGCCGACGTTCTTGGTGTTGGTCGCCATGCGGCGGGTCGGCATCAGCCGGTCGAGCACGTCGCGCGGCAGCGGCTCGGTGACGATCACGAACGAGCCGACCGGCACGATGCGGCGGCGGAACCAGCCGAGCGGGCCGACCGTCGAGGCGCCGGTGGCCATCAGCACCTGGTTCGCCGTCAGGGTGCCGCGGGAGGTCGTGACCTCGTGGGCGGTGCCGGAAAGCCGGCGCAGGCGGGTGACGGGGGCGTTCTCGAACACCGCAGCGCCGTGGCCGGCCGCCGCGCGGGCGAGCCCGCGGGCGAACTTGCCGACATGCATGCCGCCGCTCTTGGCGTAGACGAGGCCGCCGTAGAAGGCGTCCGAGCCGACCTCGCCGCGGATGGCGGAAGCCGGGACGAGGTGGGTGTCCGGGTCGGCCCGCGGCGACAGCGCCTCGTAGGTGCGCTGGAGCTTGTCGAAATGCTCGGGCTTGGCCGCCAGCTTGATCTTGCCGGTGCGGCGGAAGTCGCAGTCGATTCCCTCTTCGCGGACCAGCCGCTCGACGCTGTCCACCGCCGCGTCGTAGGCGTGGTAGAGCGCCGCCGCCCGCTCCTCGCCGAACCGGGCCGCGATGGCGCGGTAATCCGAGGCGAAGCCGTTGTTGCACTGGCCGCCGTTGCGGCCGGACGCCGCGCCGCCGACGCCCTCGGCCTCCAGCACCGCCACCCGGGCCCCGCGCTTCGAGAGGGCGAGCGCCGCCGACAGGCCGGTGAAGCCCGCGCCCACCACCGCGACGTCGTAGCGTCCCTCCGACGGGCCGGGGCTGCCGGCCGTGAAGGGCGGCGCGGTCTCGAGCCAGTAGGATGCGAGCTTCATCGGTGACGATCCGGTACGGATGGACGACGCCGGGGCATGGGCCGCGGCTTAGGCCATCATCATTCTTATCGTAGGATTGTCAACAATTATGCACGCGGGCGTCCGGCGCGGGACCGGACGCCTGGCGGGCGATGCTCACGCCTCGTCGGGGATCTCCAGGTCGAGGAGCGCCGCGCTCAGGCCCTTGCCGTGGGCGTCGAGGGCCAGGGAGCGGGTGACGCCGCCGCCGAGCGCGTCCGCCATCACGAAGTTGAGGGCGCCGAGTTGCGGCAGGGCGTAGCGGACGACCTCGCCGTGGACGATGCCGGCGAAGTGGGCCCGCACCCGCTCGGGCGTGACGTGGCGCTCCAGGCGCGGGTAGTCGGCCGGGTCGATCGCGATCAGCGAGACGTTGGCGGTGTTGCCCTTGTCGCCGGTGCGGGAATGGGCGAGCGCGCGCAGCTTCATCGGGGTTCTCCTCACGCCTCGATCATCCGCACGCTCGGCCGGGCGAGCTCTGCGGGCACCAGCACCGAGACCACGCCGACAACCTCGCGGGCCGATTTCCAGGCCCCGCCGCCGCCGGCCGGGCCGTTGGTGTAGAGGGTCTCGACCTCGTTGCCGATCCGCGCCGCCTCGCCGAGGCTGTCGCAGCGCCCGGCGACGCGGATGCGGACCTCGTAGGGCTCCGGCGCCCCGGCGGCGCGGACCGGCCCGTGCAGGGAATCGACGCCGATCAGGTCGAAGCGCAGCTCGCTCGCCGTCACGCCGGTGAGCGACAGGCGCTCGCGCACGATGTCGAGGGCGAGGCGGCCCCGCGCGGCGGCGCCCGGCCCGGCATAGGAGATCTGGCCCTCGCCGATATACGAATCGATCACCCCGACCGAGACCTTGAGGAGCCCGGTCGCCGGGGTGCCGCGCCCGCCGGTCACCCGCACCCGATCCGGTCCGACCTCCTCCATGGCGACGCCCGAGAAATCCGCCACCACGTCGGGCTGGAGATAGCGGGCGGGATCGTGGACCTCGTAGAGGAGTTGCTCCTTGCAGGTCGCGAGCGTCACCTGCCCGCCCGAGCCCGGCACCTTGGTGATCTCGATGTCGCCGTCCTGCGTCACGATGCCGACGGGGAAGCCGAGGCGGGCGAGGCCCGCCACGTCCTTCACCCCCGGATCGGCGAAGTAGCCGCCGGTGACCTGGCCGGCGCACTCGAGGAGATGGCCGGCGAGCGTGCCGCGGCCGAGGCGGTCCCAGTCGTCGGCTGCCCAGCCGAAGGCGTGGATGAGCGGCGCGAGGAAGAGCGCCGGATCGCCGACCCGGCCGGTGACGACGACGTCGGCGCCCCGGGCCAGCGCCTCCACGATCGGGCCGGCGCCGAGATAGGCATTGGCCGAGATCACCCGGTTGCCGAGGTCGCCGACCCGGCCGCCGGTCTCGAGGATCCGGTAGTCGCCGGCGCCCACCGCCTCCAGCACGTCGTCGCCGATCACCGCCGCCACCTTGAGGCCGGTAAGGCCGAGGTCGCGGGCGATGGCCCGGGTCTTCTCGGCGGCGGCGAGCGGGTTGGCCGCGCCCATGTTGGTGACGATGCGGGTGCCGTTGCGGCGGCACGGCTCCAGCACCGCCCGCATCCGGGCCTCCAGCAGGGGGTCGTAGCCGGAGGCGGGATCGCGCAGGCGGGCCTGCTGGGCGAGCGCGATGGTGCGCTCGGCCAGGCACTCGAAAACGAGGTAGTCGAGGGCGCCGTGCTCGGCGAGCTCGACCGCGGGCTCGATCCGGTCGCCGGCATAGCCGGCCCCGGCGCCCAACCGGATGGACTTCATGAATCTCTCCCTCGCTTGCCTTCGCCTCCGGCGAAGGCGTCCGGCGCATCGGCGCCGACGCCCGTTCGGGCTTGCACGGCCCCGTGCGGGTGCTGCGGACTCACAGGGGGAACACCCCGAAGGCGACGGCCGCGAAGGTCATCACCACGGAGGCCGCGAGCAGGAACGGGAAGGTGAACTTCTGGTGGTCGGCGAGGTCGATCCCGCACAACCCGCAGACCAGGAAGGTCGCAGGCGTCAGCGGGCTCACCGGGAAGCCGGTGGTCATCTGGCCGAGCAGCGCGCCTTGCGCCACCTGGAGCGGCGGCACGCCGAGCTGATGAGCGACCTCGGCCACCACCGGCAGCACGCCGAAATAGAACGAGTCGGGGTCGAACAGCATGCTGAGCGGCATCGAGACGAGGCCGAGCGCGAACGGGATGTGGGGCGCGAGGCCGGGCGGCACGAAGGCCACCGCCCCCTGCGCCATCGCCCTGAGCATGCCGGTGCCCTGCATGATGCCGGTGAAGACGCCGGCGGCGAGCAGGATCGACGCCATCAGGATCGCCGCCTTGGCATGCGCGTCGATGCGCTGGCGCTGGGCGTCGACGCTCGGATAGTTGATGATCAAGGCCAAAGCCGTGCCGAGCATGAACATCAGGGCCGGCGGGATCTTCTCCGCCATCAGCACCATCGTGCCGAGGACCACGAGGGTGAGGACGAGGTTCAGCCAGAACCGCTCCGGGCGCCGCAGGGCGCGCTCGGCATCGCTCAAGACTCGCGTTCCGGCGGTCACGGCCTCGGACGCACGACCGGCGCTCGCCAGCTGGAGCCGGCGCTCCTCGCGCAGGCCGAGCCAGTACGAGACCGCGAAGATGAACGCGAGGCCCACCGCCTGCACCGGCACCAGCGGCGTGAAGATGTCGGGGATCGGCAGCTTGAGCGCCGCCGAGGCCCGGATCATCGGCCCGGTCCAGGGCAGGAAGTTGACGCCCGCGGCGAGCGAGGCCGCGCAGGCCAGGATGCGCCGGTCGATCCCGACCCGGTCGTAGAGCGGCAGCATCGCTGGAATCGTGATCAGGAACGTCACCGCGCCCGAGCCGTCGAGGTGGATGAGCAGCGCGAGCAAGGTCGTGCCCGGAACGATCCGGCTCGGCCGGGTGCCGACGGTGGCGAGGATCCGGTCGATGATCGGGTCGAGCAGGCCGGCATCGCTGACGATCCCGAAGAACAGGATCGCGAACACGAACATGCCGACGACCGGCGCCAGGCTCTGGATGCCGGACAGCACGAACTTGCCGGTCTCGAGCCCGAAGCCGCCGACGAGGGCGGCGGCGACCGGGATCACGATCAGCGCCACGAGGGGCGACAGGCGCTTGGTGAGAATGGCCGCGAGCAACAACGCGATGGTGCACAGGCCGAGCAGGGCCAGCATCGCTTCCTCCCAGGGTTCGGCGCTCGGTTGCGGCGCCGTTGATGACCGGGGGATCACAACTCACAGGTTACGATCTAACAATTGAAAAGATCGGATCGCCTCGATAGCGTTTCGTTATGGATCTCAACCTGCGCCACGTCCGCGCCTTCGTGTCGGTGGCGCACCTGCGCAGCTTCACCCGGGCGGCCGCGCTCCTGAACCTGTCGCAGCCAGCGCTCACCGTGCAGATCCGCCGGCTGGAGGAGGCGCTGGCGGTCCGCCTCCTCGACCGGACCAGCCGCAGCGTCGCGCCGACCCGGGCCGGGCGCGAGTTGCTGCCGGTGTTCCAGCGCGTGCTGCGCGAGCTCGACGGCGTGGTGGTCGATACCCGCGACCTCGCGGCGCGGCGCCACGGCATCGTCAGAATCGCGGCCCTGCCCTCGGTGGCGGCGGGTCTCCTGCCGGACGCGATCGCGGGCTTCCGGGCCGCGCATCCGCGGATGGGCTTCGTGGTCAAGGACGTGATCGCCGAGCGGGTGCTCGCCCTGGTGCGCCAGGAGGAGGTCGATCTCGGGGTAACCGGCGGCGAGGTCCGCGATCCGGACGTGACGGTGCTGGCCCGCGCCGCGGACGCGCTCCACGTCGTCTATCCGGACGGCCACCCGATCGGGGAGGGCGCGAGCGTGACGCTGGAGGCCCTGGTCGAGCACCCGCTGGTGCTGATGGACGCCGCGACCAGCGTGCGCGGCGTGGTCGACGCCGCCTTCGTGGCCGCCGGTCGCCGGCCCGTGACCGCCTGCGAGGCCACCTACATGATGACGGCGGTCGGGATGGTGCGGGCCGGGCTCGGGCTCACGATCCTGCCGGGCTCGGCCCGCGAGATCCGGGCCGAGCCCGGCTTGCGCTCGCGCCCGATCTCCGAGGCGAGCTTTTCCCGCCCGGTCTGCCTGATCGCCAAGGCCGGCCGCACCCTGCCGGCCGCCGCCGAGGATTTTCTGGAGGAATTGATTCCGGCCCTGGAGGCGGAGTTCGCGGGAGGCGGGCGAGAGAGCCGCCTCAGGTCCAGTACAGCACCCGCGCCATCGGCAGCCGCTCCGCGAGAGATCGGGTCAGCTCCCCGCGCATCTCCCGCATCAGTTCGGCGGGAAACACGTACTTGACCGAGCCGAACTTCGTGAACTTGCGGCTGCGCTCATCCTCGCGCATCGGCAGGTCGGAGCCCGGATACCAGCCCTCCAGCACCGTCTTCGAGCCGGGGGTGAAGCGGTGGGTGATGAGCTCGGCGGTGAGGTCGAGGTCGGGCGCGCCCGCCAGCGCCTCGGCGGCTTCCACGAAAAGGTCGTCGTAGGCCGCGCGCCAGTCCGGCAGGGGCAGGATCGGCGCCACCGTGAGGCCGACCGGGTAGCCGGCCCGGGCGACCGCGCCGAGGGCGGAGAGCCGCTCGCGCAGAGGGGCGGTGCCGCCCTCGAAGCGGCCGGCCGCCGCGGGGTTGACCGAGAAGCGCAGGCGCGTGCGGCGCCCGTGATCGAGGCCGAGCAGGGGCTCGACCGCGGCGAACTTGGTGGTCGCCCGCAGGCTCACCGGGGCGTCCCAGGCGCCGAAATGCCGGATCGCCGCCGAGAGCGAGCCGGTCAGGTGCTCGATGCCGAGGGGATCGGTGTAGCACGAGGCCTCGAAGCTCGTGCCCTCCTGCACCCGCTCCGCGCTCGCCGAGGTGACGCCGCCGCGCCCGACATAGCCGGAGAGGTTCGACAGGATCTCCGGCAGGTTGGCGTAGACCCGGGTCACCGGCGGGCCCGCGAGCGAACCGGCGAGGTAGCAATACTGGCAATGGGCCGGGCAGCCCTCGGCAAGATCGACCCGCCAGTCGGCGCTTGGGGGAATCGGCTGTAGCTTCAGCTTGGCGGGCGGGGCCACCACCACCGCCAGCGTGCTCTTGGCCTCGATATAGGCCCGGCGCGGATCGGGATGGCGCAGGCCGGTGAGGCGGTTGCCGGGCAGGGCCTCGACCGGCAGGCCCAGCGCCTCGGCCCGGGCCAGGATCGCCCGGCCGTGGGCGTGCTCCCGCGCCGCCGCCGTGACGACGACCCGTCGCGGGCGCCACAGGCGGGCCGTGCGGAGAGAGGCGGGATCGTGGGCGCTCATGCCCTTCGAACGCGCGGGGCCGGCCCGAAGGTCCCGCCCGTTCGTTAACGGGCGGGTCGTGGTCGTTAACGGCAGTTCTTAGTGTCTCTCACAAAACTCCCGATCACCGCCTCGGCTCGCTGTGGTGGCGACATCGCGGCGGGAGTTTTTGTGAGGTGCACTTAATGCCGGGCCTCCGGCCGCACCGTGTAGGTGCCGCCGCGGATGCGCTCGGGAAAGCCTTCCGCGTAGCGCGCGGTGGCTTCCTCGCCGTAGGTCTGCACCAGTTCCTGGAAGGCCGCGAACAGGGCGGCCTGGGCCATGCAGTCGCCGTCGAGCCCGTCCAGGCAGCCTTCCGCGAAGGCTTCGGAGACGTAGCTCAGGGCGGCCCGCTTCGCGTCCTGGTCGGAGTGGAGCTCGGGCTCGTAGGTTTCGAAATCGGTCATCGACAGCCTTGAGATCGGGTCTCTGGAGGAGAACGGCGGTCTCGAATCCGCAGCGGCCTCAGGTGATGTCCCGATTCATAGGATCTCCGCCGGGCGCGAGCCAGCAAGGAATTGCGAAGAGGTTAACGGCGCCGCGAGAATGCCGCTCTCTTCGACGCCACCGCCACAGCTGTGGCATCACCGCAACAGGCCGGCGTTCAGCCGCCGAACCGGCCGGCCAGCGCGACCGACAGCCGCTCGCCCTCGCCGATGAAGCGGGTCGCCGCCTCGACCGCGGAGGGCGTGCAGACCCGGTAGGTGACCGCGTAGCCGCCGTAGCCACGGTTGTAGGCCCCGGCCAGGCGGTCGCGCCGGCCCTGGCTGGTCCCCTCGGAGTCGAGCAAGGCCTTCATGCGGGCGGGCCATTCCGGCGCGTCGGGATGGCCGCACAATTCGCGCAGGAAGCTCAGGGCGCCGATGATCTCCGACAGCCGCAGGAGATCGCGGTCGTACGGCGTGGGCGCGTCCGCCGGCGGGGGCGGGGCAGGGGTCTCCTTCTCCGGCGGCTTGGCGGCGGGCTTCGACCGGCTCTGGGCCTGGACGGGTGCGGCCGCGAGCAGGCAGGCGGCGAGGATCGCGGCACGCGCCCGGACGAGCGAGGACGGCCTCATACCGCGTCCCCCACGGCGGCGAGGGCCTGGGCGATCACGCCGTGCAGCCCCTCGGTGGTCGGCAGGTCATGGGCCTCGTCCGGTGTCACCCAGCGCAGGTCGAGGGCTTCCGGACCGGTCGTCGGCTCGCCGGAACGCCAGCGGGCGGCGTGGGGATGGATCACGAAATGGTGCAGCACCGCTCCCTCGGCGTCGCGGCCGATCACCTCGAGGGGGGAGAGGCCGGCGACGATCTCGGCCACCACCCCGACCTCCTCGTGCAGCTCGCGCAGGGCCGCCACGGCCAGGGTCTCGCCGACCTCCACCTGGCCGCCCGGCAGGGTGTAGACCCCACGCATCGGCGCCTGCCCGCGGGCGGCGAGCAGCACCCGGCCGTCACGCACCACCGCCACCGAGGCGGCCACGAAGGGGCGCACGGGGTAGCGCCGGCGCCAGGCCAGCTCGTCGGATCCGTGGCTCACGGCCGCGCGTCCCCGTCCCGCACGCTCGCGAGCCGCCCATCCGCCAGCGCCACCACGATGGCGGCGCCGCGCCCGGAGCCCAGGACCGCGAGGCCGGCCCCGACCGGTGCCGGCAGGGCCGCGCGGGCCCGCTCCTTCAGGCTGTCGGCCGGGAGGTAGGCCAGCGCCGTGCGGTCGCCGGCCGTCAGCACCCATTCCCCCTCGCCGAGGGCAGCGCCGGGGGCGGCGAACCCCGCTCCCCCGCGCGCCTGCCGGACGGGGGCGCCGCCGGCGAGGGCCCAGCTCTCGGCCCGGCCGTCGGCGCCGCGCACCAGCAGGGCGGCGGGCGTCGCGCCCGGGCGGGCGGCCGCGAGGCTCAGGGGGCCGGGCTCGGGCAGGGTCGCGCCGCGCACCTGCCAGGCACCGTCGCGGCGCCCGATCACCGCGAGGCTCGCGCCCTCCGGCCGCTCGCTCACCGCGAGCAGGTTGACGGTCCCGTCGATCTCGACCGGACGCGGGGAGTCCGTCGAGAAGACCGCGCCGGGGCCCGGCGACACGGTGCTGGTCGCGACCGGCACCGGCTTCGGGTCGGCGCTCATCGCCACCGGCTGGCGCTCGCGCAGGGTGAGGGCTGCCGCGCCCGGACGCCCGTCCGGGCCGGTCCCCGCGCCCGACAGGTAGGCGCTCAACGGCCCGGCCAGCACCCGGCGCGAGCCCGGCACCGCGCCCTTCGGCGTCTCGCCGGCGGTCAGGCCCTCGATCGCGTCGAGGGGGAGGGGGATCACCGTCACCGTGTCGCCCGCCAGGGTGACGACGGCCGCGCCCGTCTCGCCCCAGGCGACCGCCAGCGGCCCGGGCTTGCGGGGCAGCTGCGGCAGGCCGGCGGTGGCGACGGCGAGCGCCGCCTCGCTGCCGGCGTCGCGCAGCTGCGTCACCCGGAACGGCAGGTCGAGGAGCGCGACCCGCGGCTCGGCGGTGGCGGGGGAGGCAAGAAACAGGGCGGCGATGCCGCCGCGAACGAGAGCGAGCGCCGCCCGCTCAGACATGCTGGCCGCCGTTGATGTGCAGCTCGGCGCCGTTCACGTAGGACGAGGCCTCGGTGCACAGGAAGTAGATCGCCTTGGCGACCTCGTCGGGGGTGCCGAGGCGCCGCTGCGGGATCTGCGCCACCAGCTTGTCGGTCCCGGGCGAGAGGATCGAGGTGTCGATCTCGCCGGGCGAGATCGCGTTCACCCGCACGCCGAGCGGCCCGAAATCGGACGCCATCTCCCGGGTGAGGCCGGCGAGCGCGGCCTTGGAGGTGGCGTAGGCCGCCCCCGCGAAGGGATGGACGCGCGAGCCCGCGATCGACGTCACGTTGACGATCGACCCGCGCGACCGGGTCAGCTCGTCGCGCAGGCCGCGCGCGAGCAAGATGGGTGCGAAGAAGTTGACCTGGAACACACGCTGCCAGTCGGAGAACGGGGTGTCGATGGCGCCGAGCCGCGCGCCGCCCGCCCCCTTCGGCGAGATGCCGGCATTGTTGACGAGTGCGTGCAGGAGCCCGCCCTCGGTCTCGAGCCGGCCCGCCACCTCCTTGACGGCGCGGATCGTGTCCTCCGGGTCGGCGAGGTCGACCTGCAGGTGGTCCTCCGGGCCCATCTCCCAGGGGCAGTTCTCCGGGAAGGCGTGGCGCGAGCAGGTGATGACGCGCCAGCCCGCCGCCGAGAAGCGCTTGACGGTGGCATGGCCGATGCCCCGGCTCGCGCCGGTGAGCAGCATCACGCGGCGGCGTTCGTTCGACGGTGGGGCCACGGCCGTTCCTCGGGATGTCCGGTGCGGGCGCCGCCGGTCTTGCGGGGCGCCGAGAGCCTCAGGGTAGGGCCCGGCGACCCGGAAATCCAGGGCTCGCCGCGCCGCAGCAAAGGTTGCGCCTCAGGGATGCGACGCTCCGAGAGGCCCGCCCCTCACGGGTAGAGCCGGTTGCCCGTCCAGGCCTCGCCCTCACGGGTGAAGCGCACCCGGTCGTGCAGGCGGTAGGCGCCGTCCTGCCAGAACTCCATCGTCACCGGGGCGATGCGGTAGCCGGTCCAGTGCGGCGGGCGCGGCACCGCCTCGTCGGGAAAGCGGGCGCGCATCTCGTCCACCGCCCGGATCAGGACGTCGCGGCTCTCCAGCGGCTGCGACTGGCGGCTCGCCCAGGCGCCGAGGCGGCTGTCGCGGGGGCGCGACGCGTAATAGGCGTCGGCTTCCGCGTCCGAGACCTTCGTCACCGTCCCGCGGGCCCGGACCTGCCGGCGCAGGCTCTTCCAGTGCATCACCAGGGCGGCCTGCGGGTTGTCGGCGAGCTCCTGCCCCTTCATCGACAGGGTGTTGGTGTAGAACACGAAACCGCGCTCGTCGGCGTCCTTCAGGAGGACGATGCGCACGTCCGGCAGCCCGTCGGCGCCGCTGGTCGCGAGCGCCATGGCGTTCGGATCCTCCGGCTCGGAGGCCTGCGCGTCGGCAAACCATTGCCGGAACAGGCCCCACGGATCCGGGTTCTGCGTGAAATCACCCTTCGTTAACCCGTCCACGGCATCGTCCTTACCCAAATGGCACTCCGCTTGAGTGCCGCTGTGACAACCGAACCGGGGGCGGGTCGGCGTCGCAAGGTGATGCGTCGCGGCGGGCCGTCCGGTCTTGAGATTAGGTGTAATGCGTCGCGGTGCGTGTAAAGTCGGTTCGGTGACGCTCGGGCTCGCCTGCGCGGCGGGCGTGCTGGGCGGCGTCCTGGCACTCGGCGGCTGCAGCCAGCCGCTCATCATGTTCACCCCGCAGGTGGACGCGGCCCCGCCGGAGCCCGAGAGCACCGGCAGCATCGAGCCGGCGGCGCCGAAGAGCTTCGGCTCCGACCTCTCGGGCGAGGATTGGCGCCGGGCCAAGGCGGCCCTCTCCGTCGCCCTCGACCCGCAGGGCAACGGCCAGCCGGTGAAGTGGGACAACCCGGATTCGGGCATGCGCGGCATGATCAACCCGACCGGGCTGCCCTTCGTGAAGAACGACGAGATCTGCCGCGGCTTCCTCGCCTCGGTGATCGGGCCGGGCAGCAACCGCTTCGTGCGCGGCACCGGCTGCCGCCCGTCCGGCGGCGCCTGGGAGTTGAAGAGCCTCAAGGCCACGTCGAAGCCGGGCTGAGCCGGACCCGCGGCGTTGGCGCTCCCGCGGGAAGTGACGTAACCTGGCCGTCTGCGGCGTCGCCTGCGTTGCAATCCGGCAACAGGGTCGCCAGATACGGCTCATCTCTCTCAAGCCGCGGCCCCGCTCCCGCCCGGATGCGCCGGAATGGGACCGCTCGAATCGCCATCGGATCGCCATGCGCAACCCATACGACGTACTCGGCGTGAGCCGTTCGGCCGACGAGACGGAGATCAAGAAGGCCTTCCGCAAGCTCGCCAAGGCCTACCACCCCGACAGCAACCCGAACGACGCCAAGGCGAAGGACCGCTTCGCCGAGGTCAACCAGGCCTACGAGATCCTGGGCGACGCCAAGAAGCGCGAGCAGTTCGACCGCGGCGCCATCGACGGCGAGGGCAAGCCCCGCTTCACCGGCTTCGAGGGCTTCGGCGGCGGCGCAGGGCGCGGCGGCGGGGCCGGCGGCTTCGACTTCGAGTCGATGGCCCGCGGCCGGGGCGGGGCCGGGCCCGGGGCCGGGGGCTTTGGCGAGGAGATCTTCTCGCACCTGTTCGGCGAGGCGTTCCGTTCGGGCGGCGCCGGCCGCGGCGCGCCCCAGAAGGGCGAGGACGTGGCGGCCGAACTCACGGTCGGCCTCGACCAGGTGGCCGGGGAGGCCAAGCTCCGCCTCAACCTGCCGAGCGGCCGCGAGGTCGACGTGGTGGTGCCCAAGGGCGTGGTCGACGGGCAGGTGATCCGCCTGCGCGGCCTCGGCTATGCCGGCGCGCACGGCGCCGAGCCGGGCGACGCGCTCCTCACCATCCGCTTCGCCCCCGATGCGCGCTTCCAGGTCGAGGGCTCGGACCTGCGCACCTCCGCCGAGGTGCCGCTGGAGGACGCGGTGCTCGGCGGGCCGATCCGGATCCAGACCCTGACCGGCGCGGTCGAGATGAAGATCCCGGCCATGACCAGCTCGGGCCGGGTCTTCCGCCTGCGCGGCAAGGGCCTGCCGAAGAAGGACGGCACCCGCGGCGACCTCCTCGCCACGGTCGCCATCACCCTGCCGGCAGGGGCCGACGAGGCCCTGACCGAGTTCGCCCGCAAGCGCCGCGCCGCCGCCGCGACGGGCTGAACCACGGGACGCGCGCGGCATTAGCGGAGCCGGCGCACTTCCGTCGCCCGCGGGCGTCGGTTAAGGAAACCCCTGGGGAGCCATGTACGGCCGGGTCCGCCCTGCCGCCGCCGGCCCCCCGTGGCGGCTGTTCTTTGGGTGACTCATGGCTGACTCGAACCTGGCTGACTCGAACCGGGCACAGGTGCAGGATGACGGGCAGGCCGCATCCCTGAAGACCGGGCTCCTCGCCGGCAAGCGCGGCCTCGTGCTCGGCGTCGCCAACAACCGCTCGATCGCCTGGGGCATCGCCAAGAGCGCCCACCAGCACGGCGCCGAGCTGGCCTTCACCTACCAGGGCGAGGCGCTGAAGAAGCGCGTCGAGCCGCTGGCCCGCGAGCTCGACGCGGCGGTCGTCGGCCATTGCGACGTCACCGACCCGGCCTCGATCGACGCGGCCTTCGAGGCCACCGGCCGGCACTTCCCCGAGGGGATCGACTTCGTCATCCACTGCATCGCCTTCTCGGACAAGGACGAGCTGACCGGCCGCTACATCGAGACCAGCGAGGCGAACTTCTCGAAGTCGCTGCTGATCTCCTGCTACTCGTTCACGGCGGTGGCGCAGCGGGCCGAGAAGCTGATGCGCAACGGCGGCTCGCTCCTCACGCTGACCTATTACGGCGCCGAGAAGTGGATGCCGCACTACAACGTGATGGGCGTCGCCAAGGCCGCGCTCGAGGCCTCGGTGCGCTACCTCGCTGCCGATCTCGGTCCCCAGAAGATCCGCGTCAACGCGATCTCGGCCGGCCCGATCAAGACCCTCGCGGCCTCCGGCATCGGCGACTTCCGCTACATCCTGAAGTGGAACGAGTACAACGCCCCCCTGCGCCGCACCGTGACGATCGACGAGGTCGGCGAGACCGCCGCCTACCTGATCTCCGACATGTCGCGCGGCATGACCGGCGAGATCCTGCACGTCGATGCCGGCTACCACGTCGTGGGCATGAAGAATCCCGAGGCGCCGGACCTCAGCCTCGACAAGGACTGAGCCCCGGGGGCTGGACCCCACGGCCGTTCGGCCCACTATGGGCTTCGCGTCGGACAAGCGGAGCCCACCATGCCCCACCCCAGGATCGCCATGCTCACCGCGGGCGGCCTCGCCCCCTGCCTGTCGGCGGCGGTCGGCGGGCTGATCGCCCGCTACACCGACCTGGCGCCCGAGGCCGAGATCATCGGCTATCGCAGCGGCTACAAGGGCCTGCTCCTCGGCGACCACATCCCGGTCACCCCTGAGGTGCGGGCGAAGGCACACCTGCTCCTGCGCCACGGCGGATCGCCGCTCGGCAACAGCCGGATCAAGCTCACCAACGTCAAGGACTGCGTGAAGCGCGGCCTGGTGAAGGAAGGCCAGGACCCGCTCAAGGTCGCGGCCGAGCAGCTCACCCGCGATCGGATCACGGTGCTGCACACGATCGGCGGCGACGACACCAACACCACCGCGGCCGACCTCGCGGCCTATCTCGAGGCAAACGGCTACCACCTGACCGTCGTCGGCCTGCCCAAGACCATCGACAACGACGTGGTGCCGATCCGCCAGACGCTGGGCGCCTGGACGGCCGCCGAGCAGGGCGCGCTCTTTGCCGAGAACATCGTCAACGAGCAGAGCGCCAACCCGCGCATGCTGATCGTCCACGAGATCATGGGCCGCAAATGCGGCTGGCTCACCGCCGCGACGGCACGAGCCTATCGCGACCGCCTCGACCGGACGGAGTTCCTGCCGGAATTCGGCCTCGACCGGGCGCACAAGGAGGTGGACGCGGTCTACCTGCCCGAGATGCCCCTCGACATCGCCCGCGAGGCGGCGCGGCTGAAGGCCAGGCTCGACGCCAAGGATTGCGTCACGATCTTCCTCAGCGAGGGCGCGGGCCTCGACGAGATCGTCGCCGAGATCGAGGGGCGGGGCGAGGTGCTGGGTCGCGACCCCTTCGGCCACGTCAAGATCGATACGGTCAACGTCGGCAAGTGGTTCGCCGACCGCTTCGCGCCGATGATCGGGGCGGAAAAATCGCTCGTGCTGAAATCCGGCCATTTCGGCCGCTCGGCGGCACCGAACGCCGACGACCTGCGGCTGATCCAGGGCATGGTCGACTACGCGGTCGAGTGCGGCCTCACCGGCGTCTCCGGCGTGATCGGGCACGACGAGGAGCGGGACGGCCGGCTGCGGGCGATCGAGTTCCCGCGCATCCGCGGCGGCAAGGCGTTCGATCCGCGGGCTGACTGGTTCACCGCGATGCTGGACGCGATCGGCCAGCCCCACGGCTGACGGAGGCCGGCGCCACGATGGACGCCGGCTTTTCGAACTCTAGGTGCTCGATCACGACCCCGTTGCGTCGAGCGCCGGGGCATCGCCGCCGGGCCCGGCGTGGGACGGCCGGCGGATGAACGGAACCACGTTCCCGGCGGTGTCGACCGAGGCCGTCCCGGATGCCGTCGCAGCGACCGCGTCCGGCTTGAGGCCGGATCCGAACGACATCCACCGCACGATCCGGCCGTCGCCATGGCGCATCATGTGCCGCTCGACCCGTCTCCGGGCCCACCGGGGCACGCCGTCGCCGAATTTCATGGGGCTTCCTCCCTGCTCGCCCGCTGCGCGACCCTCGGTCGGCGTCCGAGCGAAACAGGGTGCGCAGGTTGTGTCATCACCCGTTTGGGTGACGTGGCGTGAACCTCAGGTTTTCAGCACCAGGCAGGCGCCGCCGACGCCGCGGATGCGGTTGCACAGCGCCTCGGCACCGGGGCGGGTCTCGGCGGGCACGCGGATGCGGTAGAACGCCCGGGTGCCGCGGTGGCGCAGCCGGGTGCCGATGACCATCGGGCGCACGTCGCCGAGGATCGCCGCGTAGCGGTCGCGGGCCCGGCCGAAGCTCGCCAGGGCGATCGACTTCGAGAAATTGCCGGCGAGCTGGACGCCCCAGGGCGCGAGCGTCGCGGCGGCACCCGCGAAGAAGGTCTCGGTGCGGCCGCGGATACGCAGGGACGCCGTGACCTGCAGGCAGGTCGTGCCCTCCGGCTCGGCGAGGTCGCCCTTGGTGTCGGCCTTGGCGGCGGCGGCCCAGTCCTCGGCGCTGCGCCCGGTGATCGCCGCGACGTAGGCGCGGGTCTCCGCCGGCAGGCCGCCGGTGCCGGCGAGCCAGGACGAGACCCGGCCGGGCCCGCCATTGTAGGCCGCGGCGGCAAGGCCGAGATTACCGAAGCGGGCGCGCAGGTCGAGGAGGAAGCGCGCGGCGGCGGGGATCGCCTGCTCGGGGTCGAACGGGTCGGTCAGCCCGCGCTCCTGCGCCGTGCCGGGCATGAACTGCGCCACGCCCTGGGCGCCGGCAGGGCTCACCACGCCGGGCCGGAAGCTGCTCTCGCGCCAGATCAGCCGGGTCAGGAAGGCGACCGGCAGGCCCTTGGCCTCGGCCGCGCCCTCGATCAGGCGGCACAGGGCCTGCTCGACCGTCTCCTCCTTGCCTCCCGGATCCTTGGCCTGCGACGCAGGCGCCGGCCGCGCCGGCGCCGCCACGGCGGCGGCCGGGAGGACGCAGGCCGCGACGAGAAGCCAGGCCGGGAGGAGGAGAGGGGGGCGGGTCACCAGTCCCTCTTACCTCGATTCCTTGAACGATTCGGCAAGGGGCTCGGCGGTGGGAACGGACGAGGCGGTGATCGCCGCGGCACCCGTCCGCGGCAGGCTTTCCGGTCTCGCGGGCGCATCCGCCCTGGCGCCGGGCCCGGTGCCGCGCCATCTTAGTGGGCGATGTCCTCGCCGCTCCTGTTCGACGCCCCCCTGATCCGCAAGCGGCTCGCCCGCGCCCGCCGCGCCGGCTTCGCCGACTTCCTGGTCGCGCGGGCGGTCGACGACCTGTCCGACCGCCTCGGTGCGGTGTTGCGGGAATTTCCCCACGCCCTCGACCTCGCCACCCCGGTCCCGGCGGCCGCGTCCTGGCTGCGGGCGAGCGGTCGGGCGCGATCCGTCATCCGCCTCGCGCCGGTGGCGGAGTCGGGCGGGCCCGGCCTCGCCGTCGTGGTCGGCGATCCCGAGACCCTGCCGTTCGGCGACAGGAGCTTCGACCTCGCCGTGTCGCTGCTGGCGCTCCAGCACGCCAACGACCTGCCGGGCGCGCTGGTGCAGATCCGCCGGGCCTTGCGGCCCGACGGCCTGTTCGTGGGCTGCCTGCTCGGCGGGCGCACGCTGACCGAGCTGCGCCAGGTCCTCACCCAGGCCGAGAGCGAGGTCGAGGGCGGGGCCAGCCCCCGGGTGGCGCCGTTCGCGGAGGTGCGCGACGTCGGCGGCCTGCTCCAGCGCGCCGGCTTCGCCCTGCCGGTCGCCGACGTCGAGACCGTGACGGTGCGCTACGGCGATCCGTTCGGGCTGATGCGCGACCTGCGCGCGATGGGTCTGACCAACGCGCTGCGCGAGCGCCGCGGCGGCCTGCGCCGCGAGACCCTGATGCGGGCCGCCGCCCTCTACGCCGAACGCTTCGCCGATCCGGACGGGCGCCTGCGGGCGACCTTCGAGATGATCTGGCTCTCGGGCTGGGTGCCGCACGAGAGCCAGCAGAAGCCGCTGCGGCCGGGCAGCGCCCAGGCGCGGCTGGCCGACGCCCTCGGCACCGTGGAACGCAAGGAGCCGTCATGACAGGCACGTCCATCACGATCACGCCGAACCCGCACCGGATCCGCGTCATGCTCGGCGGCACGATCGTCGCCGAGACCACCCGGGCGCTGACCCTGCGCGAGGGCGCCATGCCGCCGGTGCTCTACATCCCGCGCGAGGATGCCGAGATGGACCTCTTCGCGCGGACCGCGCACCGCACCCATTGCCCGCACAAGGGCGATGCCAGCTACTTCTCCCTCACCGCCGGCGGGGTCGAGCGGGCGAACGCGGTCTGGAGCTACGAGGATCCGTTTCCGACGGTGGCGGCGATCAAGGATCATCTCGCGTTCTACCCGGGCAAGGTCGACGCGATCGAGGAATTCAAGGACTGAACGAGCCGTTCGGCGGGCGGCGTAAGGCACGCCTCACATGATTTGCGCATCACCCGACGCGTGCGGGGCGTCGGCGCCACCGTGCGGGCTCGCGAGAGGAATTCCGGCAGACATCGTCCGGACTTCCTCTCACTCCCCGACCCCGAACAGCCGCTCGAGGAAGTTCTTGTCCTCCCGGCTCGGGCCGCCGCGCTGGGGCGCCGGCTGCGGGCGGGCGGGGGCGGGCTGGCCGCCGCCGCCGAGGAGGTCGTCGATCATGCCGCCGATCGTCGGCGGCTCGGCGGGGTTGGCCGCGGCGACGGCGTTGCTGGTGCGGCGCCAGCGGGCGGCGCCGGGAAGCGGCGCCGGCTTGTCGCCGCGCAGGCCCGCCACCATCACCCGGTTCCAGATCTCCACCGGCAGGTTACCGCCCGACACCCGCTTCGTCGGCTCGCCGTCGTCGTTGCCGAGCCAGACGCCGGTCACCAGGGTGGCGGAGAACCCGACCACCCAGGCATCGCGAAAGTCCTGGCTGGTACCGGTCTTGCCGGCCAGATCCCAGCCCGGGATGTCGCCCTTCTTGGCGGTGCCGCTGACGAAGACCTCGTGCATCATCGCGTTCATCATGCCGTCGGCCTGGGGGTCGATCACCCGGCCGAGGCCGCTCGGGGCGCGCTTGTAGACGGTGCGGCCGTCGACGGTCTTCACGCTGGCGATCACGTAGGGGATCACCCCCATGCCGCCATTGGCGAAGGTGGCGTAGGCGCCGACGAGCTCGAGCGGCGTCACCTCCGAGGTGCCGAGCGCGATCGAGGCGTTGGCCTGGAGCGGCGAGGTGATGCCGAGGCGCTGCGCCGTCTGCACCACGGCCTTCGGGCCGACCTCGACGCCGAGCCGCACCGCGACCGTGTTGAGCGAGTGGGCGAGGGCGTCCCGCAGGGTGACGGGCCCGCTGTAGTTGCGGGAATAGTTCTCCGGGTTCCAGCCCTTGATGTTGATCGGCGCGTCCTCCCGCACCGTGTCGGGGGTCAGGCCGCGCTCGACCGCCGCGAGGTAGACGAACGGCTTGAAGGCCGAACCGGGCTGGCGCTTGGCGGTGGTGGCGCGGTTGAACTGGCTCTGCGCGTAGTCGCGCCCGCCGATCAGCGCCCGGATCGCCCCGTCGGGCCGCATCGACACGACCGCGCCCTGGCCGACGTTGTAGCGCCCGCCCTTCTGGTTCAGTTCGTCGACCAGCGACCGCTCGGCCACCGCCTGGAGGCCCGGATCGACGGTGGTCTGGACCGAGACGTCGGTCTCGATCTTGCCGACGTAGTCGTCGAGCACGTCCATCACGAGGTCGGCGACGTAGTTGGCCGAGCCGCCGCCCTTCGCCCGGGCGGGCTTCGCCGGCTGGGCCAGCGCCACCTTCACGTCCGCGGGCTTGGCGAAGCCCAGCTCCTGCATCGCCGCCAGCACCTGCGCGGCGCGGGCCTGGGCCGCCGGCAGGTTGCGATTGGGCGCCAGCCGCGACGGCGCCTGGACGAGGCCGCCGAGCATCGCGGCCTCCGCCAGGGTCACGTCCTTGGCGGGCTTGGCGAAGTAGCGCTGGGCCGCCGCCTCGACGCCGTAGGCGCCGGCGCCGAAATAGACCCGGTTGAGGTAGAGTTCGAGGATCTCGTCCTTGGTGTACTTGTGCTCGAGCCAGAGCGCCAGGATCGCCTCCTGGATCTTGCGCGAGGCCGTGCGCTCCTGGGTCAGGAAGAGGTTCTTGGCGAGCTGCTGGGTCAGGGTCGAGCCGCCCTGGGCGACGCCGCGGCGGGTCAGGTTCTGGCCGATGGCGCGGGCGATGCCGACCGGGTCGATGCCGAGATGGGAGTAGAAGCGCCGGTCCTCGATCGCCACGAAGGCGCGGGGCAGGTAGGGCGGCAATTCGCGGATGCTCACCGTGCGCCCGCCGGTCTCGCCGCGGTTGGCGAGCAGCGAGCCGTCGGCGGCCAGGATCGCGATGTTGGGCGGGCGCTTGGGCACCGCCAGCTGGTCGATCGGCGGCAGCTGCGAGGCGTGGTAGGCGACGATGCCGGCGACCGCGACGAGCCCCCAGAGGCCGAGGATCACCGTACCGTAGACGAGGGAGCCGAGGAACGAGCGTCGCCGGCGCCGCGGAGCCGGGGCCGTCGCACGGGCGGCCCGCTTCGGGGCGGCCTTGGCCGATCCCTTGGCCGATCCCTTGGATGTACCCTTGGCCACGCCGCCCCCCGCCCGATCGCCCCGCGAGAGGCGCAGGTCGAGGGAGGCCGGATCCCCGGTCCCCTCCGCCTCGAAGCGGGGCTCGACCCGACCCGTCCGCTCGCGTCCCTTCGCCATCCTGCCGAGTTCCCCTTCGCCCCCGGACGAACCGGCCCGCGTGGGGCACTCAAGAGACGGTAATTGAGGCGGGTTTAAGGGCCGTTAACCGAAATTTTGTTGAATGTTTCTCGTGGCTTAGCGCTTCGATCCGAGGCATGCGGCAAGCCGCGCCGGAACGCACCACCGCCGAGGGCGTTGCGGAGGCTCTCACAAGGAGCCGACATGCTGCACCTGCTGGTGGCCGATGGGAACGACCGGGCCGGCCGCGAGACGCATCTCTCGGTCTGCGACAAGACCTCCGCCGAGACCTATGCGGGCATCCTGCATGCGCTCGCGCCGGACGCCGTCTGCTACCTCGTCGCCCCGGCCGACGCGGATGCGGTTCTGCCCCGGGCGCTGTCCGACTGCGACGCCCTGGTCCTGACCGGCTCGACCCTGCACGTCGAGGATGGCGGGCCCGCCGTGACGCGGCAGTGCGACCTGGTGCGGGCGGCGCTCGAGGCCGGCGTGCCGGTCTTCGGCTCGTGCTGGGGGGTGCAGGTGGCGGCGACGATCGCCGGCGGCCGGGCCGCCCGCAACCCGCGGGGGCCGGAATACGGGCTCGCCCGTGCCATCACCCGGACGCAGGCCGGGGCGGACCACCCGCTGCTCGCGGGCCGCCCGCCGGCCTGGGACGCCCCGGCGATCCACGACGACGCGGTGGTCGAGCCGCCGCCGGGCAGCACGGTGCTGGCCGGCAACGACCGCCTCGACGTCCAGGCGATCGAGATCCGCCTCGGCGACGGGGTATTCTGGGGCACGCAATACCATCCCGAGCTCGACCTCGACGAGGTCGCGGCGATGCTGCGGCTCTCCGCCGAGGGGGTGGTGGAGGCGGGCCTGTGCCCGGACGAGGCCGCGCTCCACGCCTACGCGGACGCCCTGCGCGACCTGCACGGCGACCCGGAGGGGCGGGCCGACCTCGCCTGGCGCCTCGGCGTCGCCGCCGAGGTGCTGGCGCCGGAGCGGCGCCGGCGCGAGATCGCGAACTTCCTCGACCGGCTGGTGCGGCCGCGGCGGAGGGCGTGAACCCGGGACCGCTCAGGCCGCCCGGACGCCGCCGAGGAAGCGCTCGACCTCGGTGCCGAGATGCTCGGCCTGGTGCGTCAGCGCGTCGGCCGAGGCGAGCACCCGGTCGGCGACGGTGCCGGTGGTGCCGGCGGCCTCGGCCACCGCGCCGATCGTCGCGGTGAGCGAGCCGGTTCCGGCGGTGGCGCGCTCCATCGCGCGCAGGATCTCCTGGGTCGCCGCCTCCTGCTCCTCGACCGCCGCCGCCACCGCGGCCGCCACGCCGTCGATGCCGCGGATGCGCCCGCCGATCGCCTCGATCGCCCGCACGGCGTCGTCGGTCGCCCCCTGGATGCGGCCGATCTGGCCGCCGATCTCGCCGGTGGCCTTGGCGGTCTGGGCGGCGAGTTCCTTGACCTCGGCGGCCACCACCGCGAAGCCGCGGCCCGCGGCCCCCGCGCGGGCCGCCTCGATCGTGGCGTTGAGCGCCAGGAGGTTGGTCTGGTCGGCGATCGCCGAGATCATCGTGACGACGTCGCCGATCCGGGCTGCCGCCTCGCTGAGAGCGCCCACCAGGGCGGCGGAGCGGTCGGCCTCGGCGACGGCGGCCCGGGCGAGCCCGGCGGTCTCGCCGACCTGCTGGCCGACCTCGCGCACGGAGGCGCCGAGCTCCCGGGTCGCCGCCGCGACCGCGCCGACGTCGTCCGCCGCCCGGCCGGCGGCGGCGTCGGCCTCGGCCGAGCGGTCGGCGGCGGTACCGGCGGTCCGCGACATCGCCCGGGCGGTCGCCTGCAGGTCGCCCGCCGAGGCCGCGACCTCGCCGACGATGCCGCCCACCGCCGCCTCGAAGGCCGCCGCCATCCGCAGCACGCCCTCGCGCCGCTCGTGCTCGGCGGTGCGACGGGCCGCCTCGCCGTCCTGCTCCATGGCGCGCAGGCGGGCCATCTGGTCCTTGGCCTCCCGCTCGGAGGCGGCGAGCCCGGCCAGCGTCCCGGCGACGGTGTGGCAGATCCGGGCCAGCACCGCCGCCTCGATCGTCAGGATCACCGCGTGCAGGACCACCCGGCCGAGGTCGCCCCCCGCCGGGAAGATCGCGGCCGGCAGCACGAGGTTGAGCACGAGGTGGTGCAAAGCCGTGGCGCCGGTGGCGGCCAGGATCACCCGCCAGTCGCACCAGCCGGCGAGCACCGCCAGGCAGGCGAAGAAGTACATGTGCAGGTCGACCTGCCAGGGATGGCCGGCGCTGGCGTAGAGCAGCAGGGCCGCCATGCCGACGAGGGCGAGCGCGCAGGCGAGCCGGGTCCGCAGCCCGATCGGGTCCCGCCACCACGACAGGGTGGCGACGCCCGCGAGTACGGCTGCCGCCAGGCCCGGCACCGGCGTGGCGCCGTCGCCGGCGATCAAGGGCACCGCGGCGGCGACCGGCACGTGCGCCCACAGGAGCGGGATCAGGATGCGGGCGAAGGAGCGGCGGAGGTCGTCGGCGTCGGTCATCAGCGGGCGGTGCTCGGTGACGGGAGAGGATTGCGGGACGTCCCGGCGGGGGCGGAGGGGCCGCACCCGCCTGCGACGAGGGGATCGAGGACCAGCCAAGCGCCGGCACCGTAGAGGCGCCGGACGAAGCCGGGCTCCTCGGAGCGCGCCACCATCAGGCCGCCCGGACCGGGGCGAACGAGCCGGCCGCCGGCGGCGGCGACGATCGCCACCGTCTCGCCGATCCCGCCGCCCGGACGGCCGAGCACCGCCACCGCATCCGAGCGCGGTGCGGCGACGACCAGGAACGGGACCAGGATCAGGAGCAGCAGACCGGCGCCGTCCATGACGCGGAATCGCGCATCCATGAGGCTCGCCCCGTGGGTGTGAACTTGCGGGATCTTGCGGGGGAATGCCTTACGGACGGTAAAGCGGGTTCTACGGTTTTGCCCGGATTGGTCCTCGACTTGAGTATCGGTATATCGCGAGCGGTACCAGCGTAACGGTTAGCTGACGTGAGACCCGCTCGTCCGCGATGGTCGCGCGCACCAACGAAAAACGGCGCCCCGGGGGGCGCCGTCATGTCGGTTCGCGTGATTCGGCCGGCCGAGAGCTTGGCCGAGGGGGCGCCCGGACCGAACGCGGTCAGGCCGTCGGCGCCGGGGCGAGGCGCGGCGCCGGGCGGCCGCCATCCTCGCCGACGAGGTGGAAGGCGGCCGGGCGGCGGAACAGGAAGCGGGCCGGGGTGTGGCGAACCACCCGCTCGATGGCGAGCGGCACCACCACCGCGGTCAGCGTCACCAGCAGCGCGACGAGGCCGATATCCTCGATCACCCCGCTGCGCACGAGCGCCGTGCGCAGGGCCGCCATCGGCAGGAAGAAGGCGAGGTAGATCACGATCGAGCGCTCGCCACAGGCGCGCAGGGCCGCGGTCACCGGACCCCCGGCCCGGGTCAGGAGGGCGGCGGTCGCCACGATGGCGAGCGCGCCCGCGGCGCCGAGCATCAGGCTCACCACCGGCAGGCTCGCGAGCGTCGGGTGGGAGGTGAGCCCGGTCGGCGTAAAGACGAGGACGGCCTCGATCAGCGCCCAGGCCGCGAGGCCGGCGAGCGCGAGGCCGGAGCGCGCCCGCACCCAGTCGGCCAGGGCGAAGATCCGGGCGGCGAACAGGTAGCCGGCGACGAAGTAGACCAGCCGGTCGCAGAACTCGTCGATCAGGGTCGAGCCGGTATGGACCGGGGCGAGCTGGAGAAGCGCCGCGCCGATCAGCAGCACCGGCCAGGGCAGCCGGCGCAGGAGCTTGACGACGACCGAGAACACCGCCAGCAGGTAGATGAACCACAGGGTCGAGTAGGGCTCGATCAGGCCGTGGGCGAGGTGGGCCAGGAACGCGCCGGGCCCGGCGCCGTCGGTGATCTGGCCGTACTTCACCGCGGACTGGAGCACCATCCACAGCAGGTAGAAATACGCGAAGTGGACGATGCGCCGGTCGGCGAAGAGGCGCCAGTCGCGGTCGACGACACGGCCGACGAACAGGCCGGAGAGCAGGAAGAAGTCCGGGATCCGGAACGGCTTGGCGAACTCCACGACGTGGTGCATGAAGCCCTCGCCGCCCATCGCCTCGCCGACCCCGAGGGTGGAGTGCATCATCACGACGAGGATGATGCAGATGCCCTTGGCGACGTCGACCCAGGCGAGGCGCCCGGTGCCCGGTGCGGCCCCGGCGCGCGGGCGCACCGGATCGTCCGGCCGGACCGAGAGGGCGGGTTCGGTGTTGGGGCGGACGGACATCGGGCGTCTCCGGAGGTTCGGCCGGAAGGCTGCCAGGGAGACGTAAAGATCGGATCGGGCCCGATCCCGCGAATCGCGCCCAAATGCGAAAGACGGGATTTACCCTGATCGGCCGCGGCGAGCCCTCCGCTACCGAACGCTGCGCTTCGTCTCCCGGCGCGTCCGGGTCATCCGCGTCGCGGCGTGGAAGTCGTCGGGCTTCGTCCGCACCCAGGCCAGGAAGCGGGCGATCTCCGGCTCGGCCCGCAGGCTCTCGACGTCGCTGAGCCGCCGCGCCAGCTCCGCCTCGCTGTGCCGGGCATGGATCGCCGAGTGGCAGATCTGGTGCAGTTGCACGGTCTCGCCGTGGGTGCCGCCCTTCAGCTTCGGCGTCAGGTGGTGGCGGCTCTGGCGGGCGCCGGACGGGATCGGCCGCTCGCAGAGCGGGCAGATCACCGCCGGGCGGGTTGCCGGGCCATGGGTCGAGGGGTCGTCGTCGTTCCAGCGCCGCTCTCGGCGTCCCAAGGCCTGCTCCTCTGCAAGGGCGGGGGTGGATCGTCCGTATCTGGGTCGCCGGGCGGGCGGGGCGCAAGGTCGCGCGGGTCATGTCGCGGGAGCACCGATGCCGCAGTTCTCGGACTCCATGCCGTCCCTTGCGGCAGAACCCCCCGGACCGGCGATTGACAAACCTCACACCCGGCGGGAGATTGATCCCGTTACCGAGGGGAGCCCCGCCAACGGGGGCTGAGATTGGACGAGCGCGCGTCCTGACCCTTGAACCTGATCCGGTTCGTACCGGCGGAGGGACGGGAACCTGCCATGACCGACGTGACCCGTGCGTCCTCGCGCCTCGAGGCCGGATCGTCTCCCAGGGAGAGATCCATGAACGCACCGATCCCCGCCCACAATCTTCCCCCCAAAGATCTTCCCAAGGATCTTCCGAAGACCGTCACCACCGGGCCGGTCACCGGCTCGGTGAAGGCCTATGCGGCCCCGCGCGGGCGCCCCGACCTGCGCGTGCCCTACCGCGAGATCGCCCTGACGGACCCGGGCGAGGCCCCGGTGCGGGTCTACGATCCCTCCGGCCCCTATACCGAGACCGACGCGCGCATCGACCTCTCCGCCGGGCTGCCCGAGATCCGCGCCGGCTGGCTCGCCGCCCGCGGCTACGGGGCGGTGGCGCCCCGGGCGGTCAAGCCCGAGGATAACGGCTTCGTGGCCAAGGACCGGCTGGTGGCGCCGTGCCCGGCCGCCCGCACCGTGCGGCGCGGGGCGCCCGGCCAGCTCGTCACGCAGTACGAGTTCGCCCGGGCCGGGATCGTCACCGAGGAGATGATCTACGTCGCCCACCGCGAGAACCTGTGCCGCGAGGCGATGCTGGCCCAGGCAGAGGACAAGATCGCCGACGGCGAGAGCTTCGGGGCCGCGATCCCGCCCTTCATCACCCCCGAATTCGTGCGCGACGAGGTGGCGCGCGGGCGGGCGATCATCCCGGCCAACATCAACCACACCGAGGTCGAGCCGATGGCGATCGGCCGCAACTTCCTCGTCAAGATCAACGCCAACATCGGCAACTCGGCGGTGACCTCCTCGGCCGCCGAGGAGGTCGAGAAGATGGTGTGGGCGATCCGCTGGGGCGCCGACACCGTCATGGACCTCTCGACCGGCCGCAACATCCACAACATCCGCGGCTGGATCCTGCGCAACGCTCCGGTGCCGATCGGCACGGTGCCGATCTACCAGGCGCTGGAGAAGGTCGGCGGCGATCCGCTCAAGCTCGACTGGGAGGTGTTCAAGGACACCCTGATCGAGCAGGCCGAGCAGGGGGTGGACTACTTCACCATCCATGCCGGCGTGCGCCTCGCCCACGTGCCGCTCACCGCGCGGCGCGTCACCGGCATCGTCTCGCGCGGCGGCTCGATCATGGCGCGCTGGTGCCTCGCCGGGCACCGGGAATCGTTCCTCTACGAGCGCTTCGAGGAGATCTGCGACATCTGCCGGGAGTACGACGTGTCGTTCTCGCTCGGCGACGGGCTGCGCCCGGGCTCGATCGCGGATGCCAACGACGCGGCGCAGTTCGCCGAACTGGAGACGCTCGGCGAGCTCACCAAGGTCGCCTGGGGCAAGGGCTGCCAGGTGATGATCGAGGGCCCCGGCCACGTCCCGATGCACAAGATCAAGGTCAATATGGACAAGCAGCTCGCCGAGTGCGGCGAGGCGCCGTTCTACACGCTCGGCCCGCTGACCACCGACGTGGCGCCCGGCTACGACCACATCACCTCGGGGATCGGCGCGGCGATGATCGGCTGGTTCGGCACCGCGATGCTCTGCTACGTGACCCCCAAGGAGCATCTCGGCCTGCCCAACCGCGACGACGTGAAGACCGGCGTCGTCACCTACAAGATCGCCGCGCATGCCGCCGACCTCGCCAAGGGCCACCCGGCCGCGCAGGTCCGGGACGACGCCCTGTCGCGGGCCCGGTTCGACTTCCGCTGGGAGGACCAGTTCAACCTCTCGCTGGATCCCGACACCGCCCGGGCCTACCACGACGAAACCCTGCCGAAAGACGCCCACAAGGTTGCGCATTTCTGCTCGATGTGCGGCCCGAAGTTCTGCTCGATGAAGATCACCCAGGACCTGCGCGCCGACGTGCTGGCGATGGAGGCGGCGAGCGCGGTGGTCGGCGAGGCCACACCGCTCGACGAAGCGGCCCGCGCGGCCGGCATGGCCCAAAAATCGGCGGAATTCTTGGGCGAGGGCGGGAGACTCTACGTCGACGCCGGATGAGCGCGACCCCCGCGCCCCCGGCCCGACCGGCCGGGGGCGCGGGGATCGATCCGGGCGCCGGCGCGCCGCGCGAGGACCCACGAATGCTGATGCAGGCCCAGAAGGCCCCGCCGGAACCGGCCCGGCCGGCTCCCGCACGATCGCGCCCCGGCTCGATCGTGCGGCGCCTCGTCGTCTTCGCCCTCGGGCTGGCGGTGCCGATCCTGATCTTCGGCGGCGTGGTGCTGTGGCAGTTCGCCGGCGCGGCGCGGGCGCGCCTCGAGGCGGATGCCCTGGGCCGGGCCCGGATGGAGGCGGCGGCGGTCGACCGCGAGGTCGCGAGCCTGATCGCCACGCTCGAGGCGCTGAGCCTCTCGAACGCGCTCCAACGCGGCGACGTGACGGCGTTCCGCGACCAGATGCAGGAACTGGCGCGGCGCAGCGGCCTCTCGGCGACCCTGCGCGATCCCGACGGGCGGCGGCTGATCGACATCGGCCCCGAGCCGATGCCGGAACGCCTCGACGGGGCGGACGCCCAGGCCCTCGCCGGCCGGCCGGCGGTCTCGGGCGTGGTCGATGGGCGCTTCCGGGTGACGGTGCCGGTGGTGCGCCGGGGCGGCGAGGCGGTGCTCTACCTCCTGTCGTTCTCCCTGCCGGCCGACCGGATCCGCAACCTCCTGGCCTCCGGCGGGGTGCCGAAGGACTGGGTGATGAGCGTCGTCGACCGCGACGACCGGGTGCTCACCCGCACCCGCGCGCCCGAGCGCTTCACCGGCATCCAGGCGCCCGACGACCTGCGCCGGGCCTCCGGCCCGGAGGGGAGCTGGCGCGGCACCTCGCTGGAGGGCGAGCCGCTCTTCATCGCCTACGCGCGGGCCGGCGTGCCGGACTGGCGCATCGCCGTCGGGGTGCCCGAGGAGGCGCTGGCAGCGCCCGTGCGGGCCTCGCTCGTGTGGTTCGCCGCGCTCGGGGGCATGCTCGCCGCCGTCGCGGCCGTGCTGGCGCTGGCCTTCGCCCGCGGCATCGCGGCGCCGCTCCAGGCCCTGCGCGACCAGGCGGTAGCGCTCGGCCGCGGCCGGCCCGCCCCGGTGCTCGCCGGGGTGCCGGCGGAGGTGGCGGCGGTGAGCGCCGAGATCGCCGATGCGGCGCAGCGCCAGCGCGAGCGGACGAGCGAGCGCGAGGGCGCCGCCGCGGCGCTCCGCTCCGAGACCCAGCGCCTCGAGGTGCTGAACCGCCTCGGCACGGCGCTGGCGAGCGAGCTCGACCGCCAGCGCCTCGGCGACGCGGTGGTGGAGGCCGCGACCCGCCTGACCGGCGCGGCCTACGGCGCCCTGTTCGAGCGGGTGCCGGAGGGGCCCGAGGGGCCGGAGCACTGGCAGCTCCTCAGCCTCACCGGTGCGCCCCGCGAGGCCTTCACCCGCTTCGGCCTGCCGCGGGTGACGACCCTGTTCAGCGAGACCTTCGCGGCCGGCGGCGTGGTCCTGAGCGAGGACGTGACGAACGATCCGCGCTACGGCAGCCACGGCGGCATGCCGAAGGGCCACCTGCCGGTGCGCAGCTACCTCGCGGTGCCGGTGGTGTCGGGGACCGGCGCCACCCTCGGCGCGCTGCTGTTCGGCCACCCCGAGTCGCATCGCTTCGGCTCGCGCGAGGCGGCGCTGGTCGAGGGTCTGGCCGGCCAGGCGGCGGTGGCGATGGACAATGCCCGCCTGTTCGCCTCGGTGCGGCGCGAGCAGGACCGGTTCGAGGCCGCCGTCCAGGCGGTGCGCGGCGTCTTGTGGACCAACGGCCGCGACGGCCGGATGACCGGCGACCAGCCCGCCTGGGCCGCGCTCACCGGGCAGACGCCGGAGCAGTATGTCGGGTTCGGCTGGGCCGAGGCGGTGCACCCGGACGATCGCGCCGCCAGCGTCGAGAGCTGGAACGCCGCGGTGGCCGAGCGCCGGCGCTACACCCACGAGCACCGGGTGCGCCGCCACGACGGGGTGTTTCGCACCTTCGCCATCCAGGCGGTGCCGGTGCTCGACCCCGACGGCGAGATCCGCGAATGGGTCGGCGTGCATTCCGACATCACCGAGCAGCGCGCCGCGGAAGCCGCGCTGCGCGAATCGAACGAGGAGATCCAGCGCTACGCCTACATCGTGAGCCACGACCTGCGGGCGCCGCTCGTCAACATCATGGGCTTCACGAGCGAGATCGAGGCGAGCCAGGACGACATCCGCACCGCCCTCGCCGGACGGCCGGAGGCGTCGCGGATCGATGCCGACCTCGCCGAATCGGTGAGCTTCATCAAGGCGGCCATCACCAAGATGGACGGCCTGATCAATGCCATCCTGAAGCTCTCGCGGGAGGGCCGGCGCAACTTCCAGTCCGAGCCGCTGGCGATGACCGCCCTGGTCCAGGGGCTCGCCGACGCGCAGCGCCACCAGGCCGAGACGGCGGGCGCCGCGATCGCGATCGGCGACCTGCCGGGGATCACCGCCGACCGGGTCGCGGTGGAGCAGATCTTCGGCAACCTGATCGACAACGCGATCAAGTACCTGGCCAAGGACCGCCCGGGCCGGATCGCGGTCACCGGTGCGGTGTCGGACGGGCTCGCGGTCTTCCACGTCGCCGATAACGGCCGCGGCATCGACGCCCGCGACCACGCCCGGGTGTTCGAGCTCTTCCGCCGCTCCGGCACCCAGGACCGGCCCGGGGACGGGATCGGGCTCGCCCATGTCCGCACCCTGGTGCGGGCGCTCGGCGGGCGGATCGACCTCGCCTCGCGGATCGGGGAGGGAACAACCTTCACGGTCACGCTGCCGCTGCGGCAGCCATGACCGTAGGTTGCGGGAGAGGGCGCCGTTAACGCGATCGCGATGTTTTCCGCTCCATCCCCATGCGCAAGGGTGGAAATGTAGTCTAGAGAGGATCGGCGGGAGCCCGGCTCCCGCCCCGTCCGCGATCGGCGCGGCTGGAGAAGAGGCGCACCGGCCCGGCCGGTTACCCGCCGTGGGGAGGAGCCAGGTGCCGGCCGTACACATCGTGATGATCGAGGACGACGAGGGCCATGCCCGGCTGATCGAGCGGAACATCCGCCGCGCCGGCGTGAACAACGTCATCGAGTCGTTCCGCGACGGCACCTCCGCACTCGCCGCCCTGTTCGGGCCGGACGGCAGCGGCGAGATCAATGCCGGCCGGTCGCTCCTGATCCTGCTCGACCTCAACCTGCCGGACATGACCGGGATCGACATCCTGCAGAAGGTGAAGTCGAACCCGCACCTGAAGCGCTCGCCCGTGGTGATCCTGACCACCACCGACGACCAGCGCGAGATCCAGCGCTGCTACGACCTCGGCTGCAACGTCTACATCACCAAGCCGGTGAACTACGAGGGCTTCGCCAACGCGATCCGCCAGCTCGGCCTGTTCTTCTCGGTGATGCAGGTCCCGGAAAGCGCGTGACGGTGAGCGACCCGGTCCGCCTGCTCTACATCGACGACGATCCCGGGCTGGCACGGCTGGTGAGCCGCACGCTCGCGGCGCGGGGCTGCACGGTGGAGCACGCGGTCGACGGGGAGACCGGGCTCGCACGCATCGCCGCGGAGCGCTTCGACGTCGTCGCTCTCGACCATCACATGCCGCTCGAGACCGGCCTCGACGTCCTGCCGCGCATCCGGGCGCTCGCCGACGCGCCGCCGGTCATCTACGTCACCGGCTCGGAGGACAGCCGGGTCGCCGTCGCCGCGCTCAAGGCCGGCGCGGTCGACTACGTCTGGAAGGACCTCCAGGGTCACTTTCGCGAGCTGCTCGCCGAGGCGGTGGCGACCGCGGTGCTCCAGGACCGCACCCGCCGGGAGAAGGAACGGGCCGAGGCCGAGGTGCGCGAGGCGCGCGACCGGGCCGAGCTGCTCCTGCGCGAGGTCAACCACCGGGTCGCCAACAGCCTCGCCCTCGTGGCGGCGCTCGTGCGGATGCAGGCCAACACCGTCACAGACGCCTCCGCTCGCGCGGCCCTGGAAGAAACCCAGACCCGCATCACGGCGATCGCCGGCATCCACCGGCGGCTCTACACCTCCGACGACGTGCGGATCGTGGCGGTCGACGCCTACCTGGCGACCCTGGTGGAAGACCTCGACGGGGCGATGAACGCCACCGGCCAGCGCCACCGCATCGTCCTCGACGCCGCCCCGATCGAGGTGGCGACCGACAAGGCGGTGTCCCTCGGCGTGATCGTCACCGAGCTCGTCACCAACGCCTACAAGTACGCCTATCCCGAGGGCGTCACCGGCGAGATCCGGATCACGGCGCGCCGCGACGGCGAGACCTTGCGCCTCACGGTCGCCGACGACGGCGTCGGCTGGCAGGGCGCGGGCACCCCTCGGGGCACCGGCCTCGGCTCGCGCATCGTGCGCGCCATGGCGTCGAACCTGCGCGCCCAGATCGATTACGGCCAGGCCGAGCGCGGCACCGCCGCGAGCATCGACATCGCTCTCTGAGCCGTCACGCGGTTTCCCGCATCGTCGCCCGCCCGGAGACGACTGCGGGGCGTGCGGCCGCTCGCACCCGAGACCGACGAGCATCCGCGCGGGATACCATAGTTTCCCCTACGGAAATATTGATTTAGTCCTTGCGACAGCGCATTCGGTAAAATTGCTTAATACAGCATAACCGAACCTTAAGATCGCCTTTCATCATCCGTCCCTCATTAACGTCCGGGTAGGGTTCTCGGTCGTTAGCTCGACAGGAAAGGATGGCTCCGAAAGGATTTCGCAGTGATCGAGACCAGCAGCCTCACCGCGGCGCTCGCGCCGGTCGCGGTCGAGCCCGTGATGCGCAGCAACGCCGAGCGCTTCCCCCGTCCCAGTGCGGACCCGCCCCTCGATCCGCCGGTGACCCTGGACCTGAGCCCGAACGCCCTGCGGACGTCGGGTGCCGCCGCGGGCGACGCGACGACGGACGACGCGAAGGCCGCCGAGGTCGAGACTGCCGCGGCGCAGGCCGCCGAGGCACCCGAGCCGGAGCCCGCCTCGCTCACCGCCCGGTTCCGGCCCGACCTCGACAGCCGGCAGATCGTGTTCCAGGTCGTCGGACGGGACGGCACGGTGGTGGAGCAGTTGCCCTCCGCGGCCTTCCTGCGGGCGCAGACCTACGCCCGCGAGGCCGAGGCCGCCGGCAAGGCCGAGATCGGGACCTCGGTGGCACGCACCGCCTGATCCCGGCGAAGCCCGGGGAGCCGGAGGGGTCGGCCTGTGGCCGAGCACCGCGGCCGCGCCATATCCGCCAAGCGGATTTCGCAAAGGTGGCCACCGGTTTTGCGACAAAAATCTGCGAAACGACAATGACCTAGGCGGACGAAGCGTTGGCCTGCCAACGCAAGTCCGCTTAGGATCGCGCTCCGAGAGCCGAGGGCGGCCCGTCACGACGGGCCGCCTGCGAGGCCGCCAGCACCGGAGCCGGACGCCATGCCGACGACGCCCCCCTCCCTCGACGCCGCGACCTATGCCGACCTGCGCCAGGCCGTCGGCGACGACGCGCTGCCGGTGCTGCTCGGGCGCTTCCGGCAACAGCTCGTCGACTGGTCGGTGACCGGGGAGCCCCAGGCCCTCGGCGCGGCCGCGCACGGGGTCATCGCCTCCTCGGGGCTGATCGGGTTCGTGCGGCTGTCGCGCCTCTGCGCCGCGCTCGAGGCGGCCTGCCAGGCCGGTAACCTCGAGGACGTCCGCGACCTCGCCCGGCAGGTCCTGGCCGAGAAGGCGGTCGCGGAGGCCGAGACTACTCGGCTGATGGCGCTGGGGTGAGCGGTCAGGCGACGCGGCGCGTATCGGTCCAGGTCGCGCCGCCGGCGAGTCGATAATCCACGGTCTCGGAGAGCCGCCCCGTCGGCACCACCCGCACCGCCTCCGGCCGGACGAGCTCGTCGCTGCGGTCCAGCGCCTCCTCGATGTCCAGCGGCGGGGGCATCTCGCCGCCGAGGCGGCGCCACCACTGCACCGCCTTCTCGCGGGCGAAGCCCGTCGCCTCGAGGTCGAGCCGCACGGTCATCGCGTCCTCGTCGCCCTCGAGCGCCACGGTCAGCACGTCGGGGCCGCGCGCCCGCGCCTCGCGGCCGAAGCGCCAGCCGGCGACCGGCCACCACCGGGCATGGGCCTCGCGCACCACCGCGACGGTGCCGGCGGAGAGGACCGCGGTCTCGTCGTCGGCCACCGCCTCGTGCGGCAGGTCGGCCTCGTCCTCCTCCTCGGGCTCGGTCCAGCACCCCTCGCAGGTGCTGGCGTTGAGCGCGATCAGCGCACCGCATCCCGGGCAGGGCTTGGCCCGCGGCGCGCCGGTCTCGCCGAGGAGCCGGGCGCGGGCCACGGCATTCGCCGTGAGCACGTCGATCGGCCCGTGCCGGCGCACGAGGCCGGCGTAATCGAGGACGAGCGCGTCGGTCTTGCCCTTCGCCCGGCGCAGGCCGCGGCCGACCTGCTGCACGTAGAGCCCGGTGCTCTGGGTCGGGCGCAGGAGCGCGATAAGATCGACCTCCGGCACGTTGAAGCCGGTCGCCAAGACGCCGACCGAGGTGAGGCAGCGCAGCCGCCCGGCCCGGAAGTCGCGCACGATCCGGTCGCGCTCGCGCTTGGGCGTCTCGCCGGAGATCGATTCGCAGGAGAAGCCCTCGGCCCGGATCGCGTCGCGTACCGCGTCGGCATGCTTCACCCCGGCGCAGAAGGCGAGCCAGGCGCGTCGGTCGGCGCCGTAGGTCACCATCTCGGCCACCGCCGCCTTGGTGATGACGTCGCGGTTCACCGCCGCCTCCAGGGCGCCTGGCACGTAATCGCCGGCCCGCAAGGGAACGCCGCTGACGTCGAGGACCGTCGCGGTCGCCTTCGAGACGAGGAGCGCGAGGTGGCCCTCGCGGATCAGGTCGCCGACCTGGGCCTCGTACACGATGGCGTCGAAGACGCGGCCCCGGCCCTCGTCGAGGCGGCCGCTGTCGAGGCGGTAGGGGGTGGCGGTGAGGCCGACGAGGCGCATGTCGGGCGAGCGCGCCCGCACCGCTTCGAGGAAGCGGCCGTAGCGGGTCTCGGCGTCGCGGGGGATCAGGTGGGCCTCGTCGACGATCACCAGATCGAAGCCGCCGATCGCCTCGACGCGGTTCCACACCGACTGGATGCCGCAGAACAGGATCGGCCGCGTCTCCTCGCGCCGGCCGAGCCCGGCCGACACGATGCCGGCCGGCGCGTCCGGCCACAGACCCAGGAGCTCGGCGTGGTTCTGGGCGATGAGTTCGCGGGTATGGGTGACGACGGCGATGCGGGCGCCCGCGTCGCGGACCATCGTCTCCCGCACCAGGGTGGCGATGACGAGGCTCTTGCCGGCCCCGGTCGGGAGCACGATCAGGCCGTTGCGGCCGCCGCGCGCCCAATCGGCCTGGAGCGCGTCGAGGCTCGCGCGCTGGTAGGGACGAAGCAGCATCGCGCCGCCATAGCCGGAGACGGCGCGATCATCCAGGCTTGACAGGGCGGGGAGGCACCGGAAGCACCTCCCGTCGCCCGGAACGAATCGGCATGCGGTCTTGGATCGCTGATCCTTGGATTGCTCATGGCGCGGCGTCCCGGCCATGAGCGACGGGCGGACGCTGCGCGTCCTACTCGGCGGCCTGCAACCAGGCCGCCTGCTGCGGCGCCGCCTCCAGCACCTCGTCGGTGTGTACCTCGAACTTGGCGAGGCGGGCCGGGCCGAAGCTCGTCGAGATCGCCACGTCGGTGGCGTCGCGACCGCGGGCGATGACGATGCGGCCGATCCGCGGGCGGTTGTGGCGGGCGTCGAACGTGTACCAGCGGCCGCCGAGATAGACCTCGAACCAGGCCGAGAAATCCATCGGATCGGGCACCGCCGGCACGCCGATATCGCCGAGATAGCCGGTGCAGTAGCGCGCCGGGATGTTCATGCAGCGGCAGAAGGTGACAGCGAGATGCGCGAAGTCGCGGCACACGCCCTCGCGCTGGTTGAACCCGTCGAGGGCACTGCGGGTCGAGTCGGCGCGCTGGTAGTCGAACCGGATGTGGTTGTGGACGAAGTCCACGATCGCCTGCACCCGGGCCCAGCCCTCCGGCGTCTGGCCGAAGAGCTGCCAGGCGGTGTCCGACAGCTTGTCGGTGTCGCAGTAGCGGCTGGCGAGAAGGAACGGCAGCACGTCATCGGGCAGGTCCTGCACCGGGTGCTGCACGGCGTCGGGCGCGTAGTCGTCGACGAGGCCGCTGTCCTGCACGAGGCAATCGGCCGAGACCGTGATGCGGCCGCCCGGAGCGGTGAGGCGGGTGCAGACGTTGCCGAACGAATCCACGAAGGTGTGGGCGGGGACCGGCGGGTCGATGGTCATGGTGTCGGGCGTGATCAGATCGCCGGCCCGGTCGGGATGCACGTTCAGCATCAGGACCATCGGGGTCTGACCGGGCGTATCGAAGGCGATCGAGTAGCCGGTGCGGATTTTCATCGTGGCGTCCACGTCAGTCGAAAAACGTGGAGCTTAAAGTCGGTACGGGCCCGGTTGTTCCGAGTGTCGGCCCGGTCCGAACCACCGGTTGCGCCCAAATGTTGTGCAGGCGCCACACCTGCGACGCCTGCATCTGCTTCCCGACATCCGCGTCAGCTGCCCATGACGACGTCCGCCAGGAGCTTCAGATTCAGGCCGACGATCAGAGCGGCGATGGTCCAGGACAGGACCGTCAGCCAGGCCGGGATGACGAAGACGCCCATCTTCGACTTGTCCGACACGAAGCTGACCAGGGGGATCACCGCGAAGGGCAGCTGCATCGAGAGCACGACCTGGCTCAGGACCAGGAGCCGCGCGGTGCCGGCCTCGCCGTAGAGGCCGGTCACCACCACCACCGGCACGATGGCGATGCCCCGGGTGACGAGGCGGCGCGCCCAGTCGGGCAGCCGCAGCCGCAGGAACCCCTCCATCACGATCTGCCCAGCGAGCGTGGCGGTGACGGTGGAGTTGAGGCCCGAGGCGAGCAGCGCCAGGGCGAACAGGGTCGAGGCGAGCCCGATGCCGAGCAGCGGCGAGAGCAGCGCGTGCGCCTCCTCGATCTCCTGCACGCCGGTCTGCCCGGCGCCGTGGAAGACCTTGGCCGCCATGATCAGGATTGCGGCGTTGACGAAGAGCGCCAGCGTCAGCGCGATGGTCGAATCGACGGTCGCGAAGCGGATCGCGCCGCGGCGGCCGGGCTCGTCGCGCGGATAGGCCCGGGTCTGCACGATCGACGAGTGCAGGTAGAGGTTGTGCGGCATCACCGTGGCGCCGATGATGCCGATGGCGAGGTAGAGCGCCGCCGGATCGGTGACGATCGTCGCCGAGGGCACGAACCCGGCGAGCACGTCGTGGATCGGCGGCGCCGCCATGGCGATCTGGATCGCGAAGCAGGCGAAGATGATCGTGAGCAGCGCGATCACGAAGGCTTCGAGCGCGCGAAAGCCCCGGCGCATCAGGAGCAGGATCAGCAGCACGTCGAGCCCGGTCAGAACCGCGCCGAGGAGCAGCGGCAGGCCGAACAGCAGCTTGAGGGCGATGGCGGTGCCGATCACCTCGGCGAGGTCGCAGGCGATGATCGCCGCCTCGCAGGCGAGCCAGAGCGCGATGCCGACCGGGCGCGGATAGGCATCGCGGCAAGCCTGCGCCAGGTCGCGCCCGGTGGCGATGCCGAGCCGGGCGGCCAGCGCCTGGAGGACCACCGCCATCAGGTTCGAGAGCAGGATGACGGCGAGCAGCGTGTAGCCGAACTGCGCCCCGCCGGCGATGTCGGTGGCCCAGTTGCCCGGGTCCATGTAGCCGACCGACACCATGTAGCCGGGGCCGAGGAACGCCAGCAGCCGCCGCGGCCAGGAGCCGGTGGCGAGCACCGGCACGCTCGCGTTCATCGCCCCGAGGCTCGGCTCCGCCACCCCGTCCCCGGCGCGCCACGCCCGTCCGTCCCGCATCCGCCCGCGCTCCCAACCATCCCGCCCCGCTTCGGGCCCGCCTCATATAGCCATTGCTATATTGATTTGAGAAGGCTGAATTCGAGGGCCGTCAGGGCCGCCGGTCGCGAAAAAAGTCGCGCAGGAGCGTCGCGGCCTCGCTCTCGCGCAGGCCGCCATAGACCTCCGGCGCGTGGTGGCAGGTCGGCTGGTTGAAGAAGCGCGGGCCGTTCTCGACGGCGCCGCCCTTGGGGTCGGCGGCGGCGAAGTAGAGCCGGCGGATCCGCGAGAAGCTGATGGCGCCGGCGCACATCGCGCAGGGCTCGAGGGTGACGTACAGGTCGCAGCCGGTGAGCCGCTCGTCGCCGAGAACCGCGCAGGCGGCGCGGATCGCCAGGATCTCGGCATGCGCCGTCGGGTCGCGGTCGGCCCGGGGGCGGTTGCCGGCGACCGCCAGCACGACGCCGTCCCGCACCACCGCGGCGCCGACCGGCACCTCGCCGCGCGCCGCCGCCGCCCGGGCGGCGTCGAAGGCGAGGCCGAGGGGGTCCCGATGCGGAGCCCCGCTGGCAGTCAGGTCACCCCTTGCAAAATCGCGCATCGGTTCCACTCGCCTGAACAAACCCCGTCTGGTATCAGGCCCGCATGAGCGACATCAACGACGACGAGACCGGGGCGCCGCAGCGGCGTCGCGGACGGGACGAGGCATCCGCGGGCTCCACCGGCGAGCAGGCGTCCAGCAAGAAGGCGGCACCGCAGGCGGAGCCCGAGCCGGAACGCATCGCCAAGGCGATCGCCCGGGCGGGCGTGGCCTCGCGCCGCGACGCCGAGGCGATGATCGCGGAGGGCCGCGTGACCCTGAACGGCCAGCGCCTCGACTCGCCGGCCGTCAACGTGACCCCGAGCGACCGCATCACCATCGACGGCGAGCCGCTGCCGACCCGCGAGCGCACCCGGCTGTGGCTCTTCCACAAGCCGCGGGGCGTCGTCACCACCGCCCGCGACCCCGAGGGGCGCCAGACGGTGTTCGACGTGCTGCCCGAGGACATGCCCCGGGTGGTGGCGGTCGGCCGGCTCGACATCAACACCGAGGGGCTGCTGCTCCTCACCAACGACGGCGGCCTCGCCAAGGTCATCGCCCATCCGGAGACCGGCTGGCTGCGCCGCTACCGCGTGCGGGCCTTCGGCGACGTCGACCAGGCGATGCTCGACGGCCTGCGCAAGGGCGTCACCATCGACGGGATGGAGTACGGCCCGATCGAGGCGACGATCGACCGGGCGCAGGGCGACAACGTCTGGCTGACGCTCGGCCTGCGCGAGGGCAAGAACCGCGAGGTCAAGCGCATCCTCGAGCATCTCGGCCTCTCGGTGAACCGGCTGATCCGGCTCTCCTTCGGGCCGTTCCAGCTCGGCGAGCTCGAGGTCGGCCTCGTCGACGAGATCCGCACCCGGGTGCTCAAGGACCAGCTCGGCAACTCGCTGGCCGAGCAGGCCGGGGTCGACTTCACCAGCCCGGTGCGCGAGCCGATCGCGGCCTTCGGCTCGCCCAAGGCCGCCGCCCGCAAGGCGGCGCAGGAGAGCGCGCCCCGCGGGCGCGACCCGGCCCGGCCGCAATTCGGCAAGCCGCCCGCGGCGCCGGCGGCGCGGCGCGCCCCGGTGCGCACGGTGTGGCGCGATTCCGAGGCCGAGGCCGCCGGCGACCTGCCGAATCGCGGCCGGGTGCACCGGCGCGGCGACAGCCCGCAGGAAATCCGCGCCGCGATGGCGGATGCCCCGCGCAAGCGCGTCGGCGCCATCGCGTCGGGCGACCGCCGGGTGCTGGTCGAGCGCCTGGTGGCCCCGCCGCAGGAGGAGGCGACGCCGCACCGCCGCACCCGGTTCCGCGACGACGCGCCGGGCCGGGGTCCGGGCGGCGACGACCGGCCGATGCGCCGGGACCGCGACGGCTTCGCTCCGCGGGGCGGCGCCAAGGCTGGCCTCGGCGACGAGGGTGGGCGCGGCTTCGGCCGCTCCGGCGGACGCTCCGACGGCGGCGAGGGCCGCGGGTTCGGGGGCAACAAGAGCTTCGGGGGCCGCGGCGAGGGCCGTTCGTTCGAGGGCCGGTCGGGCGGCGAAGGCAGGTCCTTCGGCGGTGAGGGCCGGGGTCCGGGCGGTGGTCGCTCGTTCGAGGGGCGGTCCGGCGGCGAGGGACGCTCATTCGGCGGTGGGAATCGCGGCTTCGGCGGCAGAAGCGAAGGGCGCTCGGGTGGCGAGGGCGGCCGGTCCTTCGGCGGCGAGGGTCGCGGTCCCGGCGGCGGCCGTTCGTTCGAGGGCCGGTCCGGCGGCGAGAACCGCGGCTTCGGCGGCAGAGGAGAGGGCCGTTCGGGCGAAGGGCGTTCGGGCGGCGGCGGCCGTTCGTTCGAGGGACGCGCCGGTGGCGGTGAAGGCCGTTCGTTCGGCGGCAAGCCGGGCGGCAAGTCCTTCGGGGGCAAGCCGGGCGGTAATTCCTTCGGGGGCAAGCCCGGGGGCGGTAAGTCCTTCGGGGCGAAGTCCTTCAGCGGCAAGAGCGAGGGTCGTCCCGGCGGCGGCGGCCGGCCGGGCAGGAAGTCCTTCGGCAAGCCGGGCGGCGGGTTCCGCTCGGGCGGCGCCGGCGGGGGCAAGCCCGGCGGGCGCGGTGGCCGTCCCGGCGGCGGCGGCGGCCGTCCGCAGCGTGGTTGAGCCCTAGCCGATGCGGATCGTCGGAGGATCCTTGCGGGGCCGGGCTCTCGCCGGGCCGCGCAGCGACGCGATCCGGCCGACCTCGGACCGGCTGCGCGAGGCGATGTTCAACGTCCTGGCGCATGCCTACGACGACCCGGTGGAGGGCGCCCGCGTCCTCGACCTGTTCGCCGGCACGGGCGCGCTCTCCTGCGAGGCGATCTCCCGCGGCGCCGCCTTCGCGCTCCTCGTCGACGACGGGGCGGAGGCGCGCGGCGTGATCCGGTCGAACCTCGACGCCCTCGGGCTCGGCGGTACGACCCGCCTGTTTCGCCGCGACGCCACGCGCCTCGGCGCGGCGCCCCCGGGCGCGCCGTTCGGCCTCGTCTTCTGCGACCCGCCCTACGGCCGCGACCTCGCCCCCAAGGCGCTGAGCGCGGCCGCCGAGGGCGGCTGGCTCGTTCCCGGGGCGCTGGTGGTGGTGGAGGAGGCGGCCTCCGCCGCGCTCGCCGCACCGGACGGCTTCGCCGAGAGCGAGCGCCGGACCTACGGCGAGACCCAGGTGGCGTTCTGGCGCTTCAGCGCGGCCTGACCATCTCGTCGAGGGCGGGGGCGAAGCTTCCGGCAGCGACGCCGATGCCGGTCGCCGACCGGTAGGCCCGGCCAACCCGCGCGCCGTTCGTCACCGCGGTGTGGATGCCGACGAGGGCGGCGGCCCCGTCGACCTCGAGCAGCAGGACCGGCGCGCCGGATTCCCCCGACATCGACTCGCAGGAATCGCTGAGCAATCCGGCGGCCGGCGCGTCGATCCGGACGCTGCAGCCGCGGTCGATCACCGGCAGGTAGGGCCGGTCCGCGGCGTAGCCGGCGAGCGCCACCACGATGCCGGGCCGGCTGCCCGGGAGTTCCGCCCCCGGCAGCACGCGCCAGGGCACCGGCCTTCCCGGCAGGGACTGGCGCAGGGTGAGGATCGCCCAGTCCCGCCCGACCATTCCGGGCGCGATGCCGCCGGGCGGCCGGGCGGCGGCTGTCAGGTCGATCCCGGGGGCGAGCCGGATCGCCTCGATCCCGGCGGTACCGGCATTGGCGTCCCGGGCCTGGCCGGCGACGAAATGGACCTGGTGCGGCTTCACCCAGGCGTCGATCCGGGCGTCGAACAGGCAATGGGCGGCGGTCAGGACGTGGCGCGGCCCGACGAGCGTGCCGGTGCAGTGGCTGCGATGCGCGGGCCCCTGCACCACGTTGACCCGGCCGATCGCCGTGAACGGCCAGGCGGTCGGCTCGAGGGGCACGCGCCGGTCGGGGGCGGGGGCCTGACCCGCGAGCGCGAGCCCGGCGGCGATCGCCGCCCAGCCGTGAAGAGACAGAAGCGCATTCCGTAACGTCATGGATTGTCCTGCGCTCGACGGTCCGGCGGCCAGTCTTCGCGGGGAGATCGCGAAGACGTGGGACAGAGCAGGCCGGGTCGAAGGGGTCCGCCGCAGCCCGCGCCGTGCCGGCGGTGCGCGGACCTGATCGAACCGGGACGCGCCGGCGGCACCACGCTCATAAATCGTTCATCTTCGTTACGAAACCCGGAACTGGCGGGCCGCCGTCGAGGTTATCCGGCCGAGTACCAGTACAGATCTCCCAACCCCACCGAAGTCCCGACTGGAGAGGCTCGATGCCGCTGCCCCAGACCATGCCGGCTGTCCGGTTGCGTGCCACGCTCCTGACGGTCGCGTCGGGCTGCCTGCTGATCGCCTCGCAGGCGGGAGCCCGGGCGGCGGATGGCGACGGCCTCGACTTCCTGCGCCAGATCTTCAACCCGCCGCCGGCCTACGCCCCGGCGCCGGTGGCCCAGCCCTCCTTGGTCCAACCTTACGATGCGCCGATCCGCCAGCGGGCCAGCCGGCGCAACCGCCTCGCGATCCAGGCCAAGGCCCTGCGCGGCCGCACCCGCTACGTGGCGCTGCCGAAGGCCGAGGTGAAGCCCGAGAAGACCGACACCAAGCCCCTCGCCATCGCGGTCTCGCCGCTCAAGTCGCTCGATGCGCGCACCGCGCTCCTGCGCGACCCGACCCTGCGCCCGGGCGACATCGTGATCATGCCGGAGGGGCCGCGGGTGTTCCAGGGCACTTCCGACACCGACCAGCACAAGATGAGCGACTTCCAGGACGTGAACCGTCCCGGCGTGGTGGCCAGCAAGACCCGCAAGGAGCTGCTGGCGATGACCGCGCCGATCGGGGCGCTGCCTGCGGATGCCGCCCGCCGGCTGATGGCGCGCTACCAGAAGGCCGGGCCGGCGACCGAAGCCGTGACCCGCGCCGAGGCGACGCTTGCCCGGGTGGTCTATCCGGCCCGCTGATCGGGCCCCGCAACGACGCGGGTGCGAGCCTCGGGCTGCGGCGGCGCGCACCCTGCGGCAACGAAGGTGTGGCTGGCCGCGCGGCGACCGGGGCGGCCAGCCGCCGCGCTTGCTAGGATGCGGCGGGCCGCAGGCAGGCGGTCCGTCGTACCGAGTCGAGTCCCCATGTCGATCCTAAGCAGGTTTGCGTGCCGCGCGCCGTCCTCCGGCGAGAACCTGCGGAGCCGGGGGCGCGTGCGCCTGCCAAACGCCCTCGTTCTACTCGGTGCGCTCGCGACGTCCGGGCTGCTCCCGGAGCCGGCCCGCGCCGCCGAGGGCGCCGTGCTGGTGGCGCAGTGCAAGGTCCTGCTGCGCAGCGCCAAGGCCCGCGGCGACCAAGTGGAGTTCCGCCAGGATCCCGAGACCGTCGGCTGCTGGTCGTTCATGGGCGCCGTCCAGGATCTCGCCGGCGTGGCCGACACGGCGAACCAGCCGCCGATTCTCGGCACCTGCCTGCCGCCGAACGGCAACCGGCTGCAGCTCGTCCGGGCCGTCGTCGCGTACGGGGCGGCTCACCCGCCGGCCCTGCGCGAACCGGCCGGCGTGCTGGCGCTCCTCGCCCTGCGCGACGCGTTTCCATGCCGGAAGGACTGACGGCGCCGAGGCGCCAACGTCTTGTTTCAAAGAGGTTCCCGGGAATATTTGCGGCCGCCGCGCTTGCTGCGGGCGGGTCTATTCATACTCTTACCCGGTACAGGGAGTGCGGCCGGTCCGCACCCCGTCGGACGACCGGAGGATGGGCATGGCCAAGGCCGATAGGCACAACATGGGTCCCGGAGCGCAGGGCAAAGGCTCGGGCACCGGAGCGATGACCGAGCTGCCCGAGGGCATCCTCGAGGAGAACATGGTCCTCAGCAACCGCGACAAGTCCCAGCACGGCGCAGAGCGGGGCCTCGACGGCAAGCACGTCCAGACCGAGCAGTACCACGACCACGCTGCCAACCGACGCAACTTCGACCAGACGATGCCGACGCGCGGCGAGGACGACACCAGCGGCGGCGAGGCGCCGATGCCGACAGCCTCGGGCGCCGACGGTGCCCCCGACCGGCAACGATCCTAAGCAGATTTCGCCGAGGTGGTGACCGGTTCGGCGCCGGAAATCTGCGACAAAACAAGAACCTAAGCGGGCGAAGCGTTGGCCTGCCAACGCAAGTCTGCTTAGGCCGGCGCATCCCCGTCCCGCCAGGGGCGGGGATGTTTCCGCGCGGCCGCCGTCAGGCGTTGCCGCGCAGCCCGTTCGCGAGGTTGCGGTTGATCTCGATCAATGCTGTCAGCTTGTCGGCGCTCGGCTCGACCAGCGTGTCGAGGGTGCGGGTGAACACGAAGGCGCCGAGCTGGGCCATGGAGACCTTGAGCTCCTGGGACAGCGGCGAATCCGCCTCGGTCGCCGAGGTGGCGAGCAACGTCCAGACCTTGCGGTTGTAGCCGAGGGCATCGTCCAGCGTCAGTTGATGGGCGCCCCAATTGTCCTGCACCGCCTGCAGGCTCACGGCGGCCTTGATCAGGATCGCGGCCTCCGCCTCGCGGGGTGTCAGCGCCACCTGGGACGTGCGCGCATAGGCGTTCGCCGCGTAGCTCATCGTCTTGCGTCTCCGTCGGGCCCTGCGATGGCCCGGCGGCAGGTTTGCCATCGATTTGTTAAGCTTGAGTTGTGAAAGAACCGACGTTGCGGCGCACCGGTCGGGCTTGACGGCCGGCCGGAGGTGAGGGACCGCCCTCAAACCGCTACGATGTCGGCGCAAGGATCGGCCGCTATGCTGAACTTCCTCCTCGGCGCCGTCGCGGGCGCATTGATGGCTGCCGTGGCGACGGTCGCGGCTCTGCGTAATCCGGACGTCCAGGTGAGGATGGGGATCGTCCGTCCCGAGCCGGTCGTGGTCCAGACGCGACGGCCGGATCCCGTCTGCCCGCCGGCGGCGCCGGTGCAGGCGCAGGCGGGGAGCCCGCAGGTCGGTCAGCCGGAGATGCTGTTTGCCCGGCGCCGGTTCTGGTCGGTGGCGCCGTAGGTCCGGCGCACACCCTGGAGGCAGTGCCTCGGACGCAGCGATCAGACGCTGCTGAGCAGCAGCATCACCACGGTGGTCGCCGCGGTCGAGCCGAGGAAACCGCACAAAGCCGCCGCGAAGGAATGCGCACCGGCGGTCGGAGTGGAGAGGCGGGACTCGGTCGAGGTCTGGGTGATGCTGGTCATGGCGAGGGGTCCGATCTGGCGCGCCGAATCACGGCACCGCCCGGCAAGAGGAATGGGTTAAGCGTCGATGAAACGGTGTGCGCTACGGCACCCCGTCAGTCGCAGCGGAAGAAGCGCTTTTCCTGCCGGACCGAGCGCAGGGCGCTCTTGAGGTCGACCGAGGCGACGGTCAGCCCGCAATCGTCAAGCTTGTCGCGGGCATCCTCGTAGCGATCCTCGGCATCGCCGAGGTTGTCGCAAACCCGGTCGCGGTCGCCGATGCGGGCGTCCTGGCGGGCCTGGAAGCGAAGGGCACCGGCCTCGTCGATCTTGCGCTGGGCGCCGAGGCAGGCCGGCTGCGCGAGGGCGGGACCGGCGGCGAGGAGCAGGGCGGCGACGGGCCAGCCGAGCGGGAGACGACGCGTGAAGGCCATCGTTGAACTCACGTACTGATTCGGGATCCGCAGCTGCGGCGATCCGCCTCAAGGAAGAGGGCCGATGCCAAGCTTGCTTATTATGAGCGAGGAACGTCGTGGGCGGGCGTGGGGTTCCGCGCAAAACTGCCCGGATGCTCGGCAGGACCGCCTGTGAGGCCGCCGGAGCGAGGACGGGATCAGTCCGCCTTGCGCCGCCGCCGGGTCGCGCGGATCGTCTCCAGGGTCACCGGGCGGAAATCCCGGGCATCGACGCCGACGTCGTATTGCCGGGTCGCCGGCGTGAGCTTGCCGTGGGAATGGCCGTGCAGGTTCACGACCCCGCGGCCCATGCGGTTCCAGGTCCGAAATGCGTAGTGGCACAGGACGAGGTGCTGCCCGTCGACGTCGATCTCGGCGTAGTGGGCGGTGGTGAGCCAGCCCGGCGCGTCGAGCGTCGCGGGCCCGTCGTTGTTGCCGACGATCAGGTGCTTGTGCCCGTTCAGGGCCGCGAGCAGGGCCCGCACCCGCTCCGGCGGCGGTCCGAGGGCGAAGTCGCCGAGATGCCAGACCGTGTCGTCCGGCTCCACCACGGCGTTCCAGTTCTCGACCAAAGCAGCGTCGTGGGTCGCGAGGTCGGGGAAGGGCCGGCGATCGATGCGCAGCACCCGCGGGTCGCCGAAATGGGTGTCGCTGGTGAAGTAGATGGTCATGTGACGGAGGTCGTCCTGCGCCGGCCGGGCGCCCGGCACAGGCCGGGCCGCTGACCGGAAGACCCGGCGCGCGCGACCGGGTTCCGGTCGCGCGCCTTAGGCTGATGGCCTCAGTTGAACCGCACCGGCAGGGTGAAGCTCTGCTGCGCACCGGTGAATTCCGGCGGGGCCGGCGGCAGGCTGCCGGAGGCCGCCGCCACCGCGGCGGCGTCGATGCTGCCGTTGCCGCTGCTCCCGGCGAGGGATGCGCCGAGAACCCGGCCGGACCGGGAGACGGTGAAGCGGACCGTCGCGGTACCGGCCGCCCCGACGCTGCGGGCGCGGCCCTGGATCGCCCCGCGCACCATCGCGCCCCACATCCGGGCGGCGTTGGCGCTCGCGGCCGCCGAGGCGCCGCTGTCGTTCATCCGCGAGGCCGACGCGGCGGCGCGGCGCTGGCGAGCGGCTTCCGCGCGGCGCTCGGCCGCCTGCTCGGCCTCGCGCTTGACGTCGCGCGTGGGCTTCGGCGGCGGCTTCTTCGCCTCGACGGGCTTCGGCTTCTCGACGGGCTTCGGCCGCTCGACGGGCTTGGGCTTGGCCACGGGCTTCGGGACCGGCTTGGGCTCCGGCTTGGGCTCGGTCACCGGGCGGGCCACCACGGTCGCGGGAGCGTCCTGGGCGGTCGAGGTGACGACCTGCTCCTCGGGCTCCTGCACCGCCTCGGTCACGGGCTCGGGCGGCTTCTCCATCGGGACCGCCTCGGCCGGCACCGGCTCGACCGGGGTCTCCTGCGGCGTCTCCTCCACCTTGGTGTCGGGCGGCGGCGGCGTCTCGACCGGCACGGTGTCGGAGGGCGGCTCGGCCGTCGGCACCGTGGTCGGCGGGGTCACGTCGGTCGGCGTCGGCGTGCTCTCGCTGTCCTTCGACTCGTTCGGCACGTCGACCGCCGCGAGGTCGGGCGCCAGATCGATGGTGATCTCGTTCTCGCCGGGCGGGGTCGCGGGGCTGCGCCAGTAGGTGAGGGCGAAGAGGCCGGCGGCATGGAGCGCCAGCGCCACCAGGAAGGCGGCGCCGAGGCCCGTCCCCGGCTCGCGCGGCTCCGGCGCGTCGGTCGTCACGGTCTGACTCATCGGATCAGCGCGGGGCGGCCGGGGCGGGCGCGGCGGCGGCGGCCCCGCCCGACGGCGCGTTGGCGATCAGCGAGACCTTGGCGAAGCCGGCCTGGCCGACGAGGCCCATCACCTCCATGACCTTGCCGTAGGGCACGTCCTTGTCGCCGCGCACCAGCACGGTCTGGCCCGGATCCTCGGCGGCCGCCTGCTTGAGGCGCGCGAGCGCCGTATCGGCCGGCAGCGCCTCCTTGGCCAGGAAGGCCTGGCCGTCCTTGTCGACCGAGACGACGACGGGCTTCTTCGATTCGGCGCTCTTGGCCGCCGCGGTCTTCGGCAGCTGCACCGGCACGCCGACGGTCATGAGCGGCGCAGCGACCATGAAGATGATCAGGAGCACCAGCATCACGTCGACCATCGGGGTGACGTTGATCTCGGACATCGGCGCGGCGTCGAAGCCATCCTCGTCGCCGGCGCCGCCCTGCACAGGTCCCATACCCATCTGGCGGGCCTCTCCCGGAGCCTGCCGCGACGGGGCAGGCGAAGTCGTGAAACCAAGGGGCGCGGGGGATTTCCCGCGCCGGCTCGCGCCGCGCCTACTCGGCGGCGGCGCTGCGGGCGTGGTGGCCGCGGTCCCGGGCCAGCCGGTTGCCGAGGATGCCGATGCCGGAGACGAACGAGGCCTGCACCTTGGCGAGGTCGGTCGAGAACTTGTTGTAGGCGAGCACCGCGGGAATCGCGACGACGAGGCCGATCGCGGTGGCGAACAGCGCCTCGGCGATGCCCGGGGCCACCACCGCGAGGCTGGTGTCCTGGCTCTTCGCGATCGACGAGAACGAGTTCATGATGCCCCAGACGGTGCCGAACAGGCCGATGAACGGCGCCGCCGAGCCGGCGCTGGCCAGGAACGGCAGGCCGATCTGCAGACGCTTCAGGTCGAGGGTGAGGACGGCCCGCATGGCGCGCTCGATGCGCTCGCGCCGCTCGGCCCGGGTCTCGCTGGCGTCCTGGTCGCGCCAGGCTTCCTGGGCGGCGCCGACCACGCGGGCGGAGATGCCCGAGCGCGCCTCCGGCATGCCGCCGCTGGCGACGAGGCGGGCGAAGGCCTTGGCCTGGCGGCGGGCGCCGGCGATGCGCACCACCTTCTCGATGATGATCGTCCAGGAGACCACGGAGGCGAGGACCAGGAGGATCATCACCCCCTTCACGATCGGGTCGGCCTGCAGGAAGAGGCCGAGGAAGGAGAAGTCGTGGCCGGCAGTCGCGGCGGGCGCGGTGGTCGGATCCATCTCGGCGGTCTCCGGGAGAAAGGATGAGGGGAAAGCGGCGGTCAGCGCACGAACGGTGCGGCGCCCTTGGCGGAGGACGGCTCGATGCGATCGAGGCAGGCCTCGCGGGTCAGGTCGTGACCCGAGGGCTCCTTGCCGTCGCAGGCCGCCACGTCGTTGAGCAGCACCCGGCCGACCTGGGGGCAGGGGGTGGGGGCGATCTCGAACTGGCGGAGCGCCGTCTTGCGGGCCGGCACCGGGCCGAGCTCGACCATGCTGCGCTTCTGCACCACGCCGTCGGTGTCGAAGGCGTAGAGGTCGAGTCGCAGCGACTTGATCGCGCCGCCCTTGCCGTTCTCGACGATCATCACCGCCTTGCAGGCCTCGCCGGCGGTCTCGAGCTTGTTCAGCTCGACGCGCAGCGGCGTGCCGGCGCCGGCCGGGGTGACGGCCGCCTGGGTCACGGCCGCAGGGGCCGCGGCAGGGGCTTCGGTCGCGGCGGCGGGGTGGGCCGTCGCGGCGGCGAGCAGCACCAGCGACGGCACGAGGCGAAAGGCCAGGCCGGGGGAACGGCCCCGGCGGCGCGGCAACCCTTGCGTCAGCACGTCTCGAACTCCTCTGGACGGCGAACACGAACGGGCCGTCCCTGCGCGCGCCGTCGTCCCGGGCGGGCGACGGCGCGACGCCGCTCGCGGCTCCCGCTCCGGTTCGTCGGACAAGGCCGGTTCCGGCCCGGGAAAGCCCCGGACCGCCGACACGACCGAACTAGCGAGGTGGCCGGGCGGGATCAAGGCCGCCGCAGAAACTCAGAGGAATTCCAATCTGTTACAGAGGCCCGGGATAATTCGGCAATTCGGCTGCCGGCCGGCCTCTACTTCTTGGTCGTCTCGGCGGCGGACTCCGGGGACTTGGCCGGCGCCTTGGGCTCGGCCGCCTTGCTCTCGGAGTTCTTGCTCTCGGACTGCTTGCCGTCCTGAAGCTTCGGCTTGCGCGCCTCCTCGACCGCCTCGGCCTTCTCCTCGTCGGTGTCGCCGCCCTGGTCGATCGCCCGCTCGGGGTTGGCGATCAGCCCGCGCAGGACCGCCAGGACCCGGGCGCAGACCTCCGGGTGCTTGTAGGTGTCGAGCACCACCGCGGCATCGCGCAGGGTACGCAGGTCGCGCACGGCCTGCTCGTTCGCGGGCTTCTTCAGTTCGGACGACTTGGCGATCACGTCCTCGAGCCGCAGGCCGACGATGTCGCAGGTCGCGCTCGGCGCTGCCGCCGTCGGGGCGGGGGCCACGTCCTTGGGCGTGGCGTCCTTGGCGCCCGCGGTCAGGGCCTGGACGGCGAGGAGGCCGGCCAGGAGACCGGTCATGACGAGGGGCGCGCGCATCGGTGTCTGTCTCCTGAAGGGAAGGAACGGGTTTTCGGGTCGGGTCAGTGCCCAAGGATCCGGTTGGCGAGGGCCACGATCTGGCTCGGGCGGTAGGGCTTGGGGACGAAGACCGAGCCGGTGACGGCCTCGCCCGCCGGGAGGGTGTGGCGGCCGCCCGAGGTATAGACGACCGGCAGGCGCGGGCAGTGGCGCCTGGCGTCGCGGGCCAGCGCGACCCCGTTGGTGTTGCGGGCGAGGTCGATGTCGGTGAACAGCATGTCGACCCGCTCGGCCTGCAGGATGCGCTCCGCCTCGACCGCGTCGGCGGCGGTCAGCACGCGGTAGCCCTCGTCCGCCAGGGCCTCGGCGGCGATCTCGCAGACCATCGCCTCGTCCTCGACCACCAGGACCGTCTCCCAGGAGAGGGCGGTGGGCGGCACCATCGCCGCGTAGGCAGACTGGATCATGACGCAACTCGCTTCCCGGGAGGGTAGGGGCCGCCGGCTCGCCCGAGGTGCGGTCCGGCGACGGTTCGAGGGAAGAACCGCCGGAACCGCGGCCGTGTTCGGGGTCGATCCATCGAATTGACGGGGTTTGGTGAGCGAAGCCTTAACCCTGCGGGACGGCCGGTTAATGCCCGCGGGAACCGGCCCCGCCCGCGCGATCGAACCCCCGCGCACCCCCGTGTACCCTTGCGCGATGCCGTCCCGTGTGAGAGGCCCGCCCCTCCGGGTTCGGGAGAACCGGCCCCTCCCGCCCGGACGACGCCCCAGAGGTTCAGAGACGAGCGATGAGCGCCTCCGCTGCCCCCTCCCTCACCCAGCAGGTCACCGACGTGGCGGCCGGCGCCCACGTCATCGCGGCGCACTGGCTCGGCCGGACCCTCGCCCTGTCCCTCGGCGACGGGACGGTGCTGCTCGTCCACGAGGGCGGCGAGACCGCGCGGGTCGAGGCCCACCCCGAGGCCGGGATCCTGGTGGCGGCCGGCGACGGCAAGCGCCTCGTCACCGGGGGCGACGACGGCCGGATCGTCGCGATCAAGGCCGGCGGCACGGCCGAGACGGTCGCGACGGCGCAGGGTGCCGCCTGGATCGACGCCCTGGCGCTGCATTCCGACGGCGGGGTCGCGTTCGCGGCGGGCAAGCGCGTCGTCGCCCGCGACGCCAAGGGCCGCGAGAAGGTGTTCGAGGCGCCCTCGACCGCCCGCGGACTCGCCTTCGCGCCCAAGGGATACCGGCTCGCGGTGTCGCATTACGGCGGGGCGACGCTGTGGTACCCCAACCTCGACACCCCGCCCGAGCCCCTGACCTGGAAGGGCTCGCACATCGACGTCACCTGGTCGACGGACGGACGCTTCGTCATCACCACCATGCAGGAGAACGCCCTGCACGGCTGGCGCCTCCAGCCCGACCGCGGCCACATGCGGATGACCGGCTACCCCGCCAAGGTGCGCTCCTATGCCTGGTCCTCGGACGGGGACTGGCTGGCGACGAGCGGCGCCGAGGCCGTGATCGTGTGGCCGTTCGATTCCAAGGAAGGCCCGACCGGCAAGGCGCCGCGGGAATGCGGCGTGCGCCCGGCCCGGGTCTCGCGGGTGGCCTTCCACCCGAAGTCCCCGGTCCTGGCGGCGGGCTACGAGGACGGCTGCGTGCTGCTGATCCGCTTCACCGACGCCTCCGAGCTCCTGGTGCGCCCGGCGGTGCGGGGCAGCGCCGTGACGGCCCTGAGCTGGCACGCGGGTGGCGAGCACCTCGCCTTCGGCTGCGCCGACGGGCAGGCCGGCCTCCTCAGCCTGCCGCGCTAGGGGTCATGGGCCTCCTCGGCGCCTTCCGCCGACGCCCGGGGCCGGACGCGGCCGCGCGCGCCCGGGTCGCGGAGGCCGCCCGCCGGCTCGGCGGTCTCGGCCCCGAGGTCAGCCTGACGGTGAGCGAGATCGTCTGCGCCGATCCGGCCTGCCCGGGCACCGAAACGGTGATCCTGGTGATGATCCCGGGCGCCCGCTCGCGCGCCTGCAAGATCGGGAAGCCCCTGGAGACGGTCACGGACGAGGACGTGGCGACGGTGCTCCGACCGCCCGGGTGAGGCGCGCCCGCCTCAGTGTTGCGCTCCATCTACAGCGCACGAGCCGCCCTCTCGACTAGGAGGGGAGAACGGCGCCCGCCGGGCCGCCAGCCGGAAAAGCCGCCATGCCGCGCGCGACGACGCAAACCACCGATCCCGCCGTCGACGCGGCGGCGCTGCTGCGGCGCCTCGCCTTCTTCGGCCTGACCGTGGTGATCCCGGTCACCGCCCTGGTGTCGCGGCGCACGGTGGTGATCCTGGCACCGATCGGCATCGCGCTCCTGATCGTCGCCGCCTTCCTCGACGGGGCCCAGCGCCCGCTGGGCGCCGGGCTGGCGCGCCTCGGCGGCGCCCGGGCGATCCTGGCCGGCGTCCTCCTGCTCGGCTGGTGCGCGCTCTCGCTGGTCTGGACGCCGTTTCCCGGCCCGGCGAGCGAGCGCCTGCTCAACCTCGCCGCCACTTTGGGACTGACGGTGGCGGGCTACCTCGCGCTGCCCGACCGGATGCGCTCGGCCAACCTCTACCTCCTGCCGCTCGGCGTCGGCGCGGCGGCGATCGGGGCGATCCTCCTCGGCCTGTCCAGCGGCACCGCCGTGAGGAGCGCGCTCGAGGACGACGGCGCCCTCGAGCGCGGCGCGATGCTGCTCGCCCTGCTGGTCTGGCCCGCCGCCGCCTGGCTGCGCTCGCGCCGGCGCGACATGCAGGCCCTCGGCCTCGCCCTGGCGGTCGCGGTCGCCCTGGTGCTCTCTCCCGGTCCCGTGCCGCTGCTCGCCCTCGCGGTCGGGGCGGCGGCCTTCGCGCTGTCGGCCTGGCGCCAGGGGCTCGGGGTGCGGGTCACCGCGGGCGTGGCCGCGGGCCTCGTCGCGCTGGCGCCGCTGCTGCCCTTCCTGCTGCGGCCGCTGCTCACCCCGGTGCTCGGGCCGCTCCACCCGACGATCCTGTCGCTGAAGGCCTGGCAGCGGGTTGTGACGACCGAGCCGCTGCGCCTGATCACCGGCCACGGCCTCGAGACGGCCCTGCGCGGCAAGGCGATCGGCATGCTGCCGATCAACGCCCCGGCCTCGCTGCTGTTCGAGATCTGGTACGAACTCGGCATCGTCGGCGCCTTCGCGGCGGCCTTCGTGCTGTGGAACGGCATCCGCCATTCCGGCCGCGAGCACCCGGTGCTGACACCCGGCGCGATGGCGACCGCCGCCACCGCCTTCGCCTCCGCCTGCCTCGGCATCGGCACCACCGCGAGCTGGTGGTTCACCAGCGTGACCGTGGTGGTGCTGGTGTTCATCGCGGTGGAGCGCGGGCAGTTCCGCACCAGCCGCCCGAAGGCGAGCGCCCTGCCGCCGCGCAGCGCGGCGTAGCCTCAGGCGTCCGCGCCGCCCGGTACGGACCGGGCGCTCCGGTCGGCGAGCCAGGCCCGGGCCGCGTCGAGGGTCGGGAAGGCGGGCGGGCGCGGCTCGCCGGAGATCGGCCCGAACCCGGCCTCCAGGAACCAGTGCCGGCCGACGCCGAGTTCGCCGTGCAACTCGGGATCGAGCAGCGTCAGGACGCCGATCAGGCGCCCGTCGCGATAGGCCAGGCGGCCCTCGCTGTCGCTGCTGCCGGTGTCGATGCGGATGGGGTCGAGGATGATGCGGCTGGACATGTCGGGGATCGCGGTGACGACCGGATCGCCGGTCCGTCCTCGCCGATAGGGGAGGCCCCCGCTCGCCGGCAATCGCCTCGCCGTTATACTGCCCTGGGGCATAATCGAGCCGACAGGACGCTGGTCCGGGTCCGAAACGGTCGCCGCACCAAGGGCTTGGGCCGGCGCAGGCGCGCGATCTAACGCCGCTTCATCCTAGAACGTCAGAACTAGGCCCGTCCGGCGCGGACGCGGTCGGCCTAGCCCACGCCCGGCGACATCACGCCTCGGCCGCCGCCTCGATCGCCGCCATGTCGTCGTCGGACAGGCCGACATGGTGGCCGATCTCGTGCACCAGCACATGGGTCACGAGGTGGTCCAGGGTCTCGTCGTGCTCGGCCCAGTAGTCGAGGAGGGGCCGGCGGTAGAGCCAGACCATGTTGGGAAATTGCCCGGTGGCGAGATGAAGGGCGCCGCCGCCCTGGGCCAGGCCGGTGCCGCGAAACAGGCCGAGGAGGTCGAACTCACTCTCGCAGCCCATCTCCTCCAGGGTCTCGTCGTCGGGAAAATCCTCGACGCGGATCACCACGCCGTCGCACAGGGCCCGGAACCCCTCCGGCAGGCGCGCGAAGGCCGCCTCGGCCAGGGCCTCGATGGCGGCGAGGTCGGGGGCCTTGCGTCCGCTCCAGTCGGTCTGGGGCATCTCGTCTCCGGGCACGGGTCTCACCACAGCTGCAATTGCCGGCCGAGCAGGAAGGCGAGCCCGGCGAGCGCCACGGCGCCGAGCCCGCGGCCGATGCGCCGGCCCCAGATCTCCACCGGGTCGTCGGCGTCCGGCCCGCGACCGTGCGGGTCCCGCCCGGGGCGCTCCTGTGGGCTCACGCCGCCAGCGCCGGGGCGACCCGGTCGGTCAGGAAGCCCGCGAGGTCGTTGGTGATGTGGTCGATATGGGGCGCGCGCACCGCCTCCTGCTCGAAGCTCTCGCGGAACGGGTCGATCGTGCGGGGCACCACCAGCACCGTCGCCATGCCGAGGTCGTGCGGGACGACGAGGTTCTTGGCCATGTCCTCGAACAGGGCCGAGCGCGTCGGGTCGACCCCGTGGCGGTCGAGGAACTTCTCGTACGCGCTGCGCTCGGGCTTGGGCACGAAGTCGGCCGCCGCGATGTCGAACACGTCCTCGAAATGGTCGAGGATGCCGAGCTTCTTCGCCACGTTCTCGGCGTGCCGGCGCGAGCCGTTGGTGAGGATCAGCTTGCGGCCGGGCAGGCTCTCGATCGCCAGGCCCAGGCCCGGATCGAGGGCGATGCTCGAATGGTCGATGTCGTGGGCGAAGTCGAGGAAGTCGTACGGGTCGATCTTCCACTCGGCCATCAGGGCGCGCAAAGTCGTGCCGTAGCGGTGATAGAAGTATTTCTGCAGGGCGCGGGCCGAGATCCCGTCGAGGCCGAACAGGTTCATCACGTAGAGCGTGATGCGCTCGTCGACCTGCGGCCAGACCCGGGCGTCGTGGGGATAGAGCGTGTTGTCGAGGTCGAACACCCAGGTATCGACCCCGGAGAAGCCGCGGGCCTCGGGCGCAGTGAGGTGGCTCTCGCCTGGCAGCAGCAAGGGACGATCCGGCGACGGGGGCCCCACGGCCCCGGGCGCCTAGATTAAGCGAGGCGGGGCGGAAGGGAAGACGAAAGAAGGCTCTGACGGACCGGGCGGCCGCGAGGGGCGGCTGCCCGGTCGTCCGGTGGCGTGTCAGGACCGGCGGATCAGGGTGCCGGCGCCGTAATCGGTGAACAGCTCGAGCAGCACCGCGTGCGGCACCTTGCCGTCGAGGATGACCACCGCCTCGACGCCCTGCTCCAGGGCGTAGATGCAGGTCTCGATCTTCGGGATCATGCCGGCCGTGATGGTGCCGTCGGCGATGAGCCGGCGGCAATCCTCGATCGACAGCTCCGGGATCAGCTTCTTGTTCTTGTCGAGCACGCCCGGCACGTCGGTCAGCAGCAGCAGGCGCTTGGCCCGCATCGCCCCGGCGATCGCCCCCGCGAAGGTGTCGGCGTTGACGTTGTAGGTCTGGTTGTCGGCACCGACCGCCACCGGGGCGAGGACCGGGATCAGCTCGGCCTTCAGCACCGCGTCGAGCACCGTGCGGTCGACGTGCTCGGGCTCGCCGACGAGGCCGAGATCCACGTGGCGCTCGATGTGCGAATCCGGGTCGGTCACCGTGCGGGCGGCGCGGCGCGCCCGCACCATGTTGCCGTCCTTGCCGCACAGGCCGATCGCCTTGCCGCCCTCGGCCGAGATCCAGCCGACGATCTGCTTGTTGATCGAGCCGGCCAAGACCATCTCGACCACCTCGACGGTGGCCTCGTCGGTGACGCGCAGGCCCTCGCGGAACTCGGACTTGATGCCGAGCCGGTCGAGCATGCGGCCGATCTGCGGCCCGCCGCCGTGGACCACCACGGGCTTGAGGCCCGACTGCTCGAGGAGCACGATGTCCTCGGCGAAATCCTCCGCGGCGGCGCGGTCGCCCATGGCGTGGCCGCCATACTTGATGACGACGACCTCCTCGTCGTAGCGCTGCATGTGCGGCAGCGCCTGCACCAGCACCTCGGCCCGCACATGGACGTTGGGCAGCTGGACGTCGGGCTGCTTGTCCGCTCCGGAATCGCTCATCGCGGCGGGTTTCCTCTCGCTAGGTCGGGCCGCGGCGCGGAAGGCGGGCGCGCGGCCGGGGCAAGGTTCGGCCGCGGCACGCGGCCGGGACGGCGCGGGTTTCTACGCATCATCGCGCGGCCTGTCACACCGAAATCGCACGGTCGCGCGCTTCCGGGCGACGGCCATGCCCCGCAGGGGATCGCCGGCATCCGGCGGGGGTTCTGGCGGGCCAGCACGACGGTTCGATGACGGGAGCCGGCCCCGGTTCGCGTCGGTTGCATTTTACGGGAAATTTACCACGTCCGGCACAATCTGGGGACGGTTTCACGGATGCCGACGATGCGCCCCGCCGATCTCCTCCTGCCGCGCCCCGCCCTCACCAACCCGGCGCTGCTCGCCGCCACGGTGAACTCGCTGAGCGACCGCGCCGCGAACCGCCAGGACCTCTGGCGCCTGCTCACCGACAGCTACACGGTCGACCTCGACGCCGTCGCCGCGGTGCTGCCGCGCCGGGAGCCGGAGCCGGCCTGGTTGCCGGCCAAGCGCTGAGCCGGACGCCGGACCGTCAGCCCGCCACCCGCAGCACGTCCCCGGGCCGCACCTCCCCGCCCGACACCACCTCCGCGTAGACCCCGCAATCGGCGTGGCCGAGGCCCTTCTGCAGGGCGTTCGGGATCGCGAGGTCGCGCTCGCCCGTGACGGGGTCGACGTTGGTGGCGGCGCAGCGCACGATGCGCTTGGTCACCTTCAGCCGCAGGCCCCCGTCGGTGACGAGGCCCGACCCGACGAGGTCGAGCTCGGCGAAGGCCGGCAGCCCGGTGACGTGCAGGTTGCCGCGAAAGCGCAGGGGATCCACCGGCGCCCCGACCATGTCCTCGACCGCCGCCACGCTCGCCAGGTTGATGAGCGAGACGTAGCCGCTGCGCGAATCGGTGAAGCGATAGCCCTCCGGCGCTTCCAGGACCTTCGGCGGGCCGCGCAACTCCTTCGGTAGGAAGCGGCGAAAGAACGCCTCGATGGCGAGCCGGCCCTCCCGCGTGGCGAGGTCGCCCCGCGCCGCCTCCCGGTCGCCCTCGCGGATCGTCAGCACGCCGGTGGTGTCGTCGTAGGAGGTCTGCAACCGGGCCAGGGCCTCGTTGCGCATCAGCATCAGATACTTGATCTTCGGCTGGTGCACCGGGGCGGCGGGGTCGAAGCCGCTCGGGCCGTTCTCGACCGCGAACAGCCGGTCGCCCGGGAAATAGTTGCCGGCCGTGAGGGCCGCCGCCGTCAGCGGCTCGGGCGAGAGGCCCTTCACCGGATAGCGGTGAAGGGCGGTGACGGTGAGGGCAGGGCTGCTCATGGCTCCTGCCTAGCGCGATTGGCCGCCGCAGGGAATCGGGCCCGGCCAGCGACCTTGCAGCCATCCGCGCACCGCATATCCCGCAACCGTGAAATCGGCGGGCCCGCCCCTTGTGTTACCGATATGTCACACCACATGGAGTGGGCCGGCAGCTTCCTGGAAGGGCCGGCGCCCGGCGCGCGACGACCGCGCGAGGGCGAACCCTTCGGTCCCCCGATGCCTCGTCGCGAGGGTGGGAGGGATCGGCCAAGGAGGAGCGAATTCATGAACTTCGAAAAATACACCGAGCGGGCTCGGGGCTTCGTGCAGTCGGCGCAGTCGCTGGCCCTGCGCGAGGGCCATCCGCAGCTGTCGCCCGCCCACGTCCTGAAGGTCCTGCTCGACGATCCCGAGGGCCTGTGCGCGGGCCTGATCGACCGCGCCGGCGGCCAGTCGCGCGTCGCGCTCGCCCAGACCGAGGCGTGGCTCGCCAAGCAGCCGACGGTGTCGGGCGGCGCCTCGCAGCCGCAGGCGACCCGCGAGCTGATGCGCCTGTTCGACACCGCGGAAAAGGCCGCCGAGAAGGCGGGCGATTCCTACGTCACCGTGGAGCGCCTGCTGCTGGCGCTGGCGGTCGAGAAGGACACCGATGCGGGCAAGATCCTGGCCCAGGCCGGCGTCACCGCGGCCTCGCTCAACGGCGCCATCAATGCGCTCCGCAAGGGCCGCACCGCCGACAACGCGACGGCCGAGAACGCCTACGACGCGCTGAAGAAATACGCCCGCGACCTCACCGAGGCGGCCCGCGACGGCAAGCTCGACCCGGTGATCGGCCGCGACGAGGAAATCCGCCGCACCATCCAGGTCCTGTCGCGGCGCACCAAGAACAACCCGGTGCTGATCGGCGAGCCCGGCGTCGGCAAGACCGCCATCGTCGAGGGTCTGGCGCTTCGCATCGTCAACGGCGACGTGCCGGAATCGCTTCGCGACAAGCAGCTGCTCGCCCTCGACATGGGCGCGCTGATCGCCGGGGCGAAGTATCGCGGCGAGTTCGAGGAGCGGCTGAAAGGCGTGCTCTCCGAGGTCACCGCCGCGGAAGGCCAGATCGTCCTGTTCATCGACGAGATGCACACGCTCGTCGGCGCCGGCAAGGCGGACGGGGCGATGGACGCCTCGAACCTGCTCAAGCCCGCGCTCGCCCGCGGCGAATTGCACTGCGTCGGCGCGACCACGCTCGACGAGTACCGCAAGCACGTCGAGAAGGACGCGGCGTTGGCCCGCCGCTTCCAGCCGGTCTTCGTCTCGGAGCCGACCGTCGAGGACACGGTCTCGATCCTGCGCGGCATCAAGGAGAAGTACGAGCAGCACCACAAGGTGCGGATCCAGGATTCGGCGCTGGTGGCGGCCGCGACCCTGTCGAACCGCTACATCACCGACCGCTTCCTGCCCGACAAGGCGATCGACCTCGTCGACGAGGCGGCCTCGCGCCTGCGCATGCAGGTCGATTCGAAGCCCGAGGAGCTCGACAACATCGATCGTGAGATCGTGCGCCTGAAGATCGAGGGCGAGGCCCTGAAGAAGGAAACCGATTCCGCCTCCCGCGACCGCCTGCAGCGGCTGGAGAAGGAGCTCGGCGACCTCGAGGAGCAGTCGGCCTCGATCACCGCGCGCTGGAAGGCCGAGAAGGACAAGCTCGGGCGGGCAGCCGAGCTGAAGACGAAGCTCGACGCGGCGAGGAACGACCTCGCGGCGGCGCAGCGCCAGGGCCAGTACCAGAAGGCGGGCGAGCTCGCCTACGGCATCATCCCGGGCCTCGAGCGGGAACTCGCCGAGATCGAGGCTCGCGGCGCGGATGGGTCCCGCGGCAACGGGTCCGGCATGATGGAGGAGGCGGTGACGCCGAGCCACGTCGCCGGGGTCGTGTCGCGCTGGACCGGCGTGCCGGTCGACAAGATGCTGGAGGGCGAGCGCGAGAAGCTGCTCGGGATGGAGGCGGCGTTGGGCAAGCGCGTCGTCGGCCAGACCGAGGCGGTGGTGGCGGTGGCGACCGCTGTGCGGCGCGCCCGCGCCGGCTTGCAGGACCCGCACCGGCCGATCGGCTCGTTCATGTTCCTCGGCCCCACCGGCGTCGGCAAGACCGAGCTGACCAAGGCGCTCGCCGGCTTCCTGTTCGACGACGACACCGCCCTCGTGCGGATCGACATGTCCGAGTACATGGAGAAGCACGCGGTGGCCCGCCTGATCGGCGCGCCTCCGGGCTATGTCGGCTACGAGGAGGGCGGCGCGCTGACCGAGGCGGTGCGGCGCCGGCCCTACCAGGTCGTGCTGTTCGACGAGGTCGAGAAGGCGCATCCGGACGTGTTCAACGTCCTGCTGCAGGTCCTCGACGACGGCCGGCTCACCGACGGGCAGGGGCGGACGGTCGATTTCCGCAATACGCTCATCGTCATGACGTCGAATCTCGGCTCCGAGTACCTCGTCAGCCAGCCGGAGGGCCAGGACACCGACGTGGTGCGCGACGACGTGATGAACGTGGTCCGCTCGCACTTCCGGCCCGAGTTCCTGAACCGGGTCGACGAGATCATCCTGTTCCACCGCCTGCAGCGGCAGGAGATGGGGGCGATCGTCGACATCCAGCTCGGGCGCCTGGCCAAGCTGCTCGAGGATCGCAAGATCACCCTCGACATCGAGCCCGACGCCCGCGCCTGGCTCGCCGACAAGGGCTACGACTCGGCCTACGGCGCGCGCCCGCTGAAGCGCGTGATCCAGAAGGCGGTGCAGGATCCGCTCGCCGAGCAGATCCTCGCCGGCCGCGTCCATGACGGCGAGACGGTACCGGTGCGCCTCGGCCCCGCCGGCCTGTTCATCGGCGACCAGTCGGCCTCGCCGGACGAGCGCCGGCCGGCCCATGCTCTGCTGAACTGACGACCGTGGGGCCCGCTTCCCCGGAGGAGGCGGGCCCTTTCTCTCCACAGGATGCCGTGTCGTCGATTGACCGATTTTACCCCACTCTCGACCTCATCCTGAGGTGTTGGCGATCGCAGATCGCACGCGATCGAAGATCGGCTGACCTCGAAGGATGAGGTGAGTGGGTAGGATGCCGGTTGTCATGTCCAGTTCTCAGCAGCCGAGCTGCCTCGCCAGATCCGCCAGATCCGATGCCGCAACATCCACCGGCACCAGGGGCGCCGCCTCGCCGGTGCCCGGGCCGCTCTCGCCGGGCCGTGCGACATGAGCGGTGGCAAGGCCGCAGGCCGCCGCCGCCGCGAGATCCGAGGAGTGGGCGGCCACCATCATCACCTCGCCGGGCGGCAGCCGCAAAGCCTCGACGGCACGGAGATAGACGGCGGGCTTCGGCTTGTAGTCCTGGGCGAAGTCCGCCCCGAGCACCGCGTCCCAGGGCAGCCGGTTGCGGCGGGCCTGCGCGATGGCGAGGCGGACATGCGCGTTGGAGCAGGGCGCCAGCAGATACTTCTCACGCAACCGGGCAAGCGCATCCGGCACCTCCGGCCAGGCATCGAGCCGATGCCAGGCGAGCACCAGTTCGTGGCGTACCTCCGGCGGCACCGTCTCGGCGAGGTGCAGGCCGGCGAGCACGCCCTCCAGGCTCTCGGCATGCAGGGTATCGAGGTCGGCGTAGCTCCGGGCGCCCTGGCGGATCGGCTCCATGCCGGGCTGGTAGCGGTCGCGCCAGGCCCGGGCGAAGGCGGCGCCGTCGAGGTCGGGCCGGAAGGGTGCGAGGAGCCGCACGGCCTCCCGGGCGACGCCGCCGTGCCAATCGAGGAGGGTGCCGAACACGTCGAAGATGAGGGCCTGGATGGCCATGCGGATCGCCTCCCGGATGGTGTGTCGTCGCCCCGGGTTATCGGCCCCGTGGCCCGCGCTTCAAGGCCGCCTCCCGCGATGCATCACCTTCGGGTGAGCGGGGCCGGACGGCCACCGGGATCGAGGGGGCATTTACCTCCCGTTAACGACGCCCGATGAGCATGCCCGGCATGTCGAGCCGCCGCAAATCACCCCCGCCTTCCGAGCATCGCGATGCTCCTCGGAACACCGTTCTAAGGGACGAGATCGAATACCTGAGACAAAGGTCGCGCGCTCGTCCCACCCTCATCGAGGAATGGGCTCAGGATGTGCAACGAGATGATTCGGCCGAGCGGGCCGTGACGCGACTGGCACGGCTGAAGGCCAGCGGCAAGATGTAAACTAGACTTCGCGCGCACACACGCGGGCGGCGAAGTCGCGCGCGCTCATTCCCGCATCGGGATGCAGGGCCGCATCTGGCTCGGGCGAAGGCCGGATGGACATATCATGAACCGTCGAAGACTGGACGGTTCATCGTTTTGTTCAGTCTGGTACTGGACGAAGATCGCACCCGCGGCCCGGCTCGACCGGCATGCAAGCTGCCGGGAGCCGGTGCGTCGCCGCGGCCGCTCAGCGCCGGCGCACGAAGCCGACGATGTCCTTCACGGCGGCGATGTTCGGCGCGGCGATCGCCTCGGCGCGGGTGGCGCCGTCGGCGAGCACCGCATCGATGTGACCCGGATCGGCGACGAGGCGCTTCATCTCGGCGCCGATCGGCCCGAGCTTCGCTACCGCCAGGTCGACGAGCGCGCCCTTGAAGGCCGAGAACTGGGCGCCGCCATACTCGCGCAGCACGTCCTCGCGGCTCACGTCGTTGAGCGCCGCGAAGATGCCCACGAGGTTGTCGGCCTCCGGCCGCTTCTCGAGACCGGCGGTCTCGGAGGGGAGGGGCTCGGCGTCGGTCTTGGCCTTGCGCACCTTCGTGGCGATGCCGTCCGAATCGTCGGTCAGGTTGATGCGCGAATAGTCAGACGGGTCCGACTTCGACATCTTCTTGGTGCCGTCGCGCAAGGACATCACCCGGGCGGCCGGCCCGCCGATCAGCGGCTCGGTGATCGGAAAGAACGCCTCGCCGTAACCCTGCTGTTGAATCGCACCAGCAAAGTCGTTGTTGAACTTCTGGGCGATGTCGCGGGTCAGCTCGAGGTGCTGCTTCTGGTCCTCGCCGACGGGAACGTGGGTGGCGCGGTAGGCCAGGATGTCGGCCGCCATCAGCACGGGATAGTCGTAGAGGCCGATGCTGGCGTTCTCCCGGTCCTTGCCGGCCTTCTCCTTGAACTGCGTCATGCGGTTGAGCCAGCCGAGGCGGGCGACGCAGTTGAAGATCCAGGCGAGTTCGGCGTGCTGCGGCACCTGGCTCTGGTTGAACACCACCGAGCGGGCCGGATCGATGCCGGCGGCCAGGAACGCCGCGGTGACCTCGCGGATCTGGCGCGTCAGCTCGGCCGGGTCCTGCCACACGGTGATCGCGTGCAGGTCGACGACGCAGTACAGGCAGTCGAACTGCGCCTGCATGGCGACGAAGCGCTTGATGGCGCCGAGATAGTTGCCGAGGTGCAGGTTTCCGGTCGGCTGGACGCCGGAGAAGACCAGTTCCTTGAACGCGGGCATCGTGAGTTCGTCGTCCCCTGGCCGAGGGCTGTCACAGTCCCGCGGGCGCGGCGTTCTGGACCGTTCCGGAAGGGGGGTCAAGCACGCCGATCAGGGGTGCAGCGCGACCGCACCGTCCGGCCTGCGGGCCTCGGTTCGGGCCTGGCCGGTGGGGCAGAGATCGAGCACGGCGCAAGACCCGCAGGCGGGGTTGCGGTGGAAGCAGCAGCGCTGCCCGTGCAGCATCAGGATCTCGTGGTTGTCGTAGAGCTTCTGCGAATCCCAGTCCGCCGGCAGTTGCGCCCGCAGGAGGGCATGGGAGGGGCCGACATCGACCTTGGGGCCGATCAGCCCGGTGCGTTGCGCCACCCGGTGATGGTGGCTGTCGACCGGGAGCGCCGGCATCCGCAACGCGCTGAACGACAGGACCGCCGCGCTGGTCTTCGGCCCGATGCCGGGAATCGCCTCGAGCCAGGCCCGCGCCTCGGCGACCGGCATCTCGCGCAAGAAACCGAGATCGAGGCTCCCGGCCCGCGCCTGCACCGCGCGCAAGACCGCCTGGATCCGCGGCGCCTTCAGCTCGGGCCAGGTGACGCCCGAGATCAGCGCCTGGACCTCCTCGGTCGGCGCCGCGATCAGCGAGTCCCAGTCGTTGAAACGCGCCCGCAGCGCCTTGAAGGCGCGGCCGGAATCGGCGTTGCGGGTGCGGTGCGACAGGAGCGAGGAGATCAGCTCGCTCACCGGGTCGAGATCGTGGAAATAGGGGATCGGGCAGCCATAGACCCCGCACAGGCGGCGGTGGATGGCCAGTGCTTTCTCGGTCAAGGCCTTGTCGGTCACGGCCTTCTCCGGCAGGTTGGCAGGTGCGGGGCTCATGACGGGATGAATCGCCGAAGTCCTGCACCCGTTCCGGCTGCGGCACCGCGCCCCGCTCAAGACTGGTCCGACGTCGCCCCGCCTGTCGTGGTCCCGTCCTTCTTGCGCTCGTAGCGCAGCAGGAGCGGCGTCTGCGCCAGCGCGAAGGCGATCGTGAGCGGCATGATGCCGAACACCTTGAAGCTGACCCAGAAATCCGTGGTCTGGGTGCGCCACACCACCTCGTTCACGGCCGCCAGGAAGAAGAAGAACAGCCCCCAGCGGAAGGTCAGCTTGCGCCAGCCCTCCTGGGTGAGGTCGAACACGCTGTCGAGCACGAGCGCCAGCAGCGGCCGGCCGAAGGCGAGGCCGCCGAGCAGCACCGCGCCGAACAGGCTGTTCACGATGGTGGGCTTGAGCTTGATGAACACCTCGTCGCGCAGGAGCAGCGTCAGGCCGCCGAACACCACCACCACGACGCCGGAGACGAGCGGCATGATCGGCAGCCGCCGCACCCAGACGTAATGCACTGCGAGCGCCACCAGGGTCGCGACGATGAACAGCCCGGTCGCTACGAACAGGCGCTGGTCGGCGGCAAAGCCGAATTTTTCCGCGTAGGCGTTGCCGAAGAAGAAGACCCCGAGGGGGCCGAGTTCCAGGGCGAGCTTGGCGAGCGGCGGCAGGTGGGTTTGGGGCGGGACGGCTTCGATGGGCATGGGGCGGGGGCGACGCTCCTGTCTCGCGCGCGGACGGCCGGGATCCCGTGCAGGTGGGTCCGCACGGTGCCGCACGCAACGGGAGGCGAGGCCATAGACCGGCGCGGCCGCGCCGGCCATCCCCCTCACCCGCGGCGCACCGTCAGGGCGTGACGCTGTCGGGGCGGAGCGCCGCGGTGCGGCGGCGTTCGCAGGCGACCTTCAGGTAGGTCTCCTGCCCGCGTAGGAAGCCGCTGCGCGCCGCCAGGGTCTCGCCCTGCATCAGGCAGGCGATCGGCGTCGGCGCGGGGGCGACCGCGACGTCCACGGCCGTCTCGCGCGAGCAATCCGGGGCCGCCAGGGTGCTGACGCAGACCAGCGCCACGGTGAGGAACTCCGCCATGCCACCTCCACCGGCCACCTCGTGCCATCGGGACGGGCGGGGGTCCGGGCCGGAGGGACGCACGCCGTCCCGGCAGATCAGCGATTCGCGTGCCAGGATCTGACAGAGCGGAAGAACTGCGACCTCATGTTGCAGCGCAGCACCACGCCGCCGGTTCGGGGCGGGTCGTCCCACCCGCCGTCGCGGCTCCGCCGGTGCCGCGGCACAAGTCTAGACCCGCATGCCTGCACCGCCCAGGACCTTCGGCTCGCCCTTGGACATAGATCGCTCGGCCGATCTTTCGTTTCCTTACGCTAACGCCAAAGATCACAGGACGCGAGACCGCTGCGTTCGATACTCGACTGTTCGCACGGTGGCGTGTTCGGCGATCGACGATTCGAGATCGACCCGAGCGTGCGGGCCCGCCTGTGGATCCGCGAGCCGTTCCTGTCGGTCGACTACGATTTCGGCAAGCACGTCGTCCACGGGCACACGCCCTGCTACGAGGGCGTGCCGGGCCGCCACCCCTACCGCACCAACCTGGACACGGCGCCCTTGCGGACGGGCCGCCTGACCGCGGCGGTCTTCGACCAGGCGAACCCCGGCCCGGTCGCGTTCCTGCAATCCTGACTCGCGCCTTGCGACCGCGCCGGCCCCGGATTTTGCGCCTTGACGACGGACCGGCCAGGGGTTCTATAGACCCGCCTGTCGCGCGCGCCTCGCGCTCGGGCATGAACAGCTTGCAAATCAACGGCTTGCAGGCTCTCGCCGGTGTAGCACAGCGGTAGTGCAGCGGTTTTGTAAACCGAAGGTCGGGAGTTCGATCCTCTCCACCGGCACCATCTAAACCATTGGAAAATCAAACGATTAGGCCCGTCAGAGGCGTCACTATACGCATCTAAGGCCCTATCCCGTCGGCACGAAATCCGGCACATTCTGTTCCGCAGACGTTCCGCTCTCCCTTCGATGAGCAGCTAAGTCGGCCCCAAGGCGTAAAATCGGGGCCGCACAAAATCCGGCACAGCATGACCCCATTCCCGACACCGTCCTCACCTGGTCCCGCAGTCTCGCCAGCCTCTCCCCTGGCGTCGTCCCGTGCCGCGGGCTCCGGCCCGACGAGTGGCGTGAGACGCACCGGCGCTGCGGCGAGTTCGTGGAGCGCTGGGGGATGCAGGCGCACGCGGCGGGATGGGATACGCTCCGGCTGTTCGGGGTGCACCCGGAGCTCGGCACGATCCGCGGGGACTACAGCGGGATCCTCGTGACGCTCTCGGTCGACATCCACGAGGTCACGCCCGAGTGGATCAAGCTCGGGAGGTGGACCGCCTACCGGCACGAGCCCGTGAAGATGCCGGGGATGGTGCCGATCTGGGAGGCGAAGCGATGACCGGCGGCGAGGCCTACAAGCAGAAGCTCCTCACCGAGGACGCGCTCAACGCGGCGGTCGCGGCCTACCTCGCGGACCCATCGGCGCCGGCTGTGCTCGAGATCGGGACGGGCCGCATTGACGTCGCTGCGGCCGTCCTGGCGCACGCCTACGCCGTCGAGGTGCTGGGGCGAGAGGACGTGACCGGGCCGCAGAAACGGAACGCGGTCAGGACGGCGGTGCTGCTGGCGCTGGTCTAAGCGGCCCGGCCCATAGACGGGCCGGAACAAGCCCAAATCGTAGGTTGAAAAAAAGAAGCCGGGCGCTTGTGCAAGCGGCCCGGCTTCGTCCACCATCGGAGATGCGACTCAACCAATTGGAGGCATCATTATGGGCGCACCCGATCCGACAGTCAAAGCCCAACCCGCGGTACGGCGGTTGCATTTCGCTGCAACAAAAGCGCTGTAGTACTGTGCCATCAAATTTGATTCACGCTGCGAAGCGCATCCTAAATCAATCGTGCCTTTTTGGGTATGCTTTCATAATCCAGATGAGCGTAACGACAATGGCAATTGCGGATAGTCCAGAGGCCGAAAGCAATATCACAAATGCAGCCTCAATAGTCACGCTCGGCCTCGATGGTTCCACTTGGGACAAATTGATGCTTTGGGCATTGGCTGTGGCTGCTCTAGCGGCAGGCGCTGTCGTCGTCACGACAGGCGGATCAATTTTAACGCACAAACGTGAAGCTGAGGCCGCTGAGCACAGTCTAGAACGTTACAAGGAGACTGTCGCCGGAAAAGTGGCTGAGGCCCACAAGGCAGGTGTCGAAGCTGGCCGTGCAGCGGGTGGTGCCGCAGTCAAGGCGGCTGAGGCAAATGAACGCGCAGCCAAACTCGAAGCAGCGAACCTCGCACTGGAAACCCAGATCCAACCCAGGCGATTTACAAGCGTCAACGGGCAACAGGTTGGCGCTCTTAGGCCATTTGCAGGGCAAACCGTTTGATAAAAATTTATCAGATGGATGCAGATGCTGCCATTCTTGGGGGTCAAATTATTGATATATTCAAGCAGATCGGATTTAATATTATCGACAGGCGTATGACAGATGGTTCTATCGGCGGTATCGCACTAGGCATTTTAGTTTCCGGGTCGAATCAAGCTCTCAGAGATGCAATAATAATGACATTCAATCAGGTTGGATTGAAGTCGACAGTAGGTTCTCCTCCGCCAGCAGCAGGAATATTTGTTGGAGATCCGAATGAAACGGGGGACGTGAACATTTTTATTGGCGTTAAGCCGCCGGTCTGAGGCATGACCCCCACCACTTACCTCGCCCTCACCTCCGTCCTGGTGCTGGCCTGCGCCCGGGCCGCGGTGGCGGGCCTGAGGCGGGCGGCGCGGCGGCTGGACGGGAGGAGCGGGCGGTAAGCCATCCTCCCGCCGATCCTCAGCCTCTCGACGTCATCGCTCGCGAACTGCATGAGCACTCCCGGCAGCGGGTGACATGGTGGCCGGCATGGGAAGACCTCGACATGACCGACCCGTTCGAGGCGGGGCTGATCCGGTCGGCCTATGATCGGGCCCGGGCCTTCGTGGAGATGCACGGCGGGGATGCGAGGTGAGGCGAGGCCGCAACCCGCGCTGGGCCTACGACGAGGACGGTCGCGAGATCGCGCCGCCCACGGTCGCCAAATGCCGCGCGCAGGGCGAGACCACGATTGCCGCCCACTGCCACGACTGCCGCCACCAGGCGATCGTCGCCACCGACCGCTTCCCGCCAGACCTGCCCATCCCTGACATCGCGCTCCGCCTCCGCTGCTCGGCATGCGGCGGCAAGCGCATCGGCGTGATGAAGGATATGAAGGCGCACTACGCGCGCCTCACCGCCGAGACCGGGTGGCAGATGGTGGTCCGGCCGATGCCGGGGCTGCCGGATCCTGACGCCTGACCCTCGTCATCGGCCGGGACGTGCTGTGGCCGGAGGGGTGGGGCCGGGCAGCAAAGGGCCCGCCGAGGTGTAACCCGGGCGGGCTCATGGGTCTTTCGTGAGAGGAGGCCAAACTGCAATCGGCTTCCCTGATCTTAGGGTCCTATGGTAGGCAGCCATCTTTATGGGCCACCGCAGTCAATGGTGCTTGAAAATGAAATATGCAGCTGTGTGTGCTCATGTTAAAGACGAACAAGATATCATTGGTGAATGGATTGCTTTTCACATTGCTTCCGGCTTTGAGCATGTGTATATCATTGATAACGGCAGTTCAGACAATACTAGAAAAATAATTCAGTCTTATGAGCAAGATGGCAGAGTAACATATCTGTTCCAGCCTACTGGGACTCCAGCAGATTTTTCGACGTTATTTATAAAGAATTATGGTGAGAAATATAGATGGATGGCATTCATTGATGCGGACGAATTTTTGTATCCTAGTGCCGGCGGTGATGTCAGGGCGGCCCTTTCTCAATATGAGGACGTCGCTGGTGTAGGCATTTATTGGCAGATATATGGCTCTAGTGGGCACAACACCAAGCCCGAAGGCTTGACTATTGATAATTTCACCAAGCGGGCACGGCCTGATTATTACTTGCACCGCCATGTAAAGTCCATCGTTAATCCCGCCAAGGTAATACAACCATTGGGTTCTCACATATTTAAGCTCGACGGCATTTTTGTAGACGAGCAGCATAGGCTTCTACATGATGGCCCTCCGCACGGCTATTATGACGAAATGTCGCCATCTCATAGCATTTTGCGAATTAATCACTACCATGTTAGATCGCGCGAGCAATACGATCGCAAACGCAAGCGCGGTTATTTTGGCGTCGATGATAGCAAGCTTCAGGCAAGCGATGAAAGATTTGAACACATGTGGCAAGCCCACGATATGAATGACGAATATGATGATAGCGCGAAATATTATCGCAATCTAGTAAATTTTTACATGCGTAAATAATAGTATATGGTAGCCCGCACGTCATAGGTTTTAAATCGTGCGGGCTAACAAGAACTAATATTTTTTAGCGAAATCCAGGCAAGTACACTGCGCCAACAACACCCTTCGCTGTCTTATCTTTCTCTACCCTAAGGATTTCTTGGTCAATGGCGAAGAGTGGCTCTGCATAGGCATTTGGGTCCATCAAAAACCCGGCCTCTTTCAGGAGGTCGACAGCGCCTGTAGCTGTCAAAGTAGCGCTTTTATCAGTGTAGGTGATGGTGATTTCATTTGGCATGCGTCGCTGCTCGGACATCGATGGCCTCCGTTACCCGAGCCGGTATAGGCTGAAAGTCTAGATCGCGCACGCAAGAAAAAACCCCGCTCGGCGGCTGCCGGCGGGGCTCACCGGATCGCCGACACGCACGGCACCTCGCTCAACCGCGTCGTGAACCGCGGCGAGCATCAGCGGTAGAGCTCCGTCTTCGACCACTTGCGGTGCGCGCAAAAAGCGCAGGAGCCGTAAGGGCCCGGTCCTGTTGTCCGACGCAACTCTCCAACCTTCACGGGCAGGCAGGACAATGGTCGAGCCGCGGGTTCGTATGCTGGTCGTCTTCTACTCGCGCACCGGGTCCGTCGAGGCCCTGGCGGTAGCCGCTGGAGAAGCAGCGCGCGAGGCCGGTGCCGAGGTGCGCCTGCGGCGTGCGCGCGAGGTCGCCTCGGCCGAGGACATGTCCAAGGTCGAGGGGTGGCGTGAGGAGGCTGACCGCCAGAACGCCCTCTACCCGGAGCCGACGCACGAGGATGCAGAATGGGCCGACGCGATCCTGTTCGGGACACCGTCCTACTTTGGGGCGCCGGCTACCGAGTTGAAGAACTTTCTCGACCGCCTCGGCCCGCAATGGAAGCGTGGCACCCTGTCGGGCAAGGTCGGCGGCGCGTTCGCCGCTGCATCCTGGCCGCATGGTGGCTCGGAGGTAGTGACGCTGGCCCTCTACGCTCCGATGGCGCACCTCGGCATGGTGATCCTACCGACGGGCTACACCGACGAGGCCATGCTGGAGGCAGGCTCACCCTATGGCGCTTCGACGATCGTGGGCGGCAAGAAGGGAAAGCCGCGCCAGGAAGATCTCGATGCCGCGCGCCACCAGGGGCGGCACACGGTCGCGATAACTCGGGCGCTTGTCATCGCTGATGAGATGCCGAGCCGTGCCAAAGCCGAGACTTCGAAGGCGTAAGCCGGCAAGTGAGCTGCCGGCCTAACCGGCAGCTCCACCGATCGCGCTCACCGCTGGGATCTCATGGAGCCTGATGGTGTAGCGCGGCGAGCGCATCTCGAACTTGGTCGACGAGGCCCGGCTCATCGCACGAGGCTCGCGCGGGACTTCACGTGGTGCCAGCGTACCGAGAACAGCAGCACGCCCCAGAGCAGGCCCTCCTCCAGGTCCTCCAGGGCGAATTCCTGATCCATCTCCGGGTTGTCGAACGTGAGGGACAGCCGGTTGCCGGTCATCACCAGGCGCTTCAGGCTCATCTCCCCGTTGACCACCGCGACCACCACCACGCCGGAAGAGGGCCGCAGCGACCGGTCCACGATCGCCAAGTCCTCGTCGTGGATGCCGGCGCCCTTCATGCACCAGCCGCGCACCCGCCAGATAAAGGTGGCGAGCGGGTTCGGCACGAGCCAGCGCGGAAGCTCGAGCGCGCCTTCGATGAAGTCCTCGGCTGGGCTCGGGAACCCGGCGCAGAGCGTCGGGAGCATGAACGGGATCCGCACGAGCCCGCTGTCGTCCGCCGCCTCCGCACCGACCCGATAGAGACTCACGCGCGCCCTCCGTATTAGAACAGAAAGAGAACAAATAGGCCTGAGGTTCCCGGTCAAGGCCGAGCTTCGGGGCCGAGTGGCCGCGCCTACGCGAATCGATAGTCTCGTAGCTCGCTCGCAACCACAGAAGCGCGAGAACTGTTTCGAAAATAGGCCAACCGGCTTGACGGTGCCGTTATGCTGATCCGACCCGTGTGCCACTTTTTACACTGTTGACTGACTGCAAATTCCAGACTCGCTCTGCCTTCACCAAGCGTATGGCGTGTGGGGAGATGCGTCTGCCGGCACAAAAGCCCACCAACGTCAATGCATGAATAATTTCCGATGTAAAAATATCACATTTCGTATATAATACAACTTGCATGCTCGTGCTGGTTGACGCGGCCTGGATTTTTGCTAGCTGTTGCTCGTTAACATCTATCTGTAAAAGTAAAGGAATCAATAACAATGGGTGATGTGACGCAGCGTACCGGATTTACTGATAGTCCTTTCTTTAATAGGACGATATATCCGATCGAAAATATTGTAGGCACCGGATCTTTTGAGTACAATATAGCAAGCGGGGCAGGGTCTGCAGTTTCCGCACCCCTTAGCTCGACATTTTCTCGATACACCGCTTTGGCCCTCAACAATGAGGGGCAAAATTCGAGATATTTATACGGCGTCAAAGCGGACGGGTCCGAGGACAGTCTTGGTATTTACAATATACCATTCAAGACCTCAGGAATAGTAGTAACTTCTGAGACGAAGGTTGATAACCCTTCGAATTTCGTACTTGAAAGTCAAGATCAGTCAAGCTACTTGATATTTTCCAACGGTACCGCCCCTGCCGCTGGATCCAACTACAGCTTTACGTCTCCGCAGGGAGATTATGCGCTGCCAGTTTGCTATGGCGCCGGCTCGAAGATACTGACATCTCGCGGCGAAGTTGCAGTCGAGGATCTGCGCGTCGGCGATCTGGTTCTCAACGCCGCCGGCGAGGCCCGTCCGATCCGCTGGCTCGGCCACCGGACTGTCGATTGCACACGACACCCGCATCCGGACAGCGTCCAGCCCGTGCGCATTCGCGCCCACGCGTTCGGCGACAACCGGCCGTCCCGCGACCTCGTTCTCTCCCCGGGCCACGCTGTCTGCCTCGACCTTCTCGGCGAGGTGCTCGTTCCGGCCAACGCCCTCGTCAACGGCGCGACCATCGTTCGCGACACGGTCAATACCGTCACCTACTGGCACGTCGAGCTCGACAGCCACGATATTCTCCTCGCCGAGGGCCTACCCGCCGAGAGCTATCTCGACGCCGGCAACCGCGCCTTCTTCGCCGAGAACGATGTCGTCGACCTCGACCTCACACCCGATGATCGGCCCGCCCATGCCGATTTCTGCCGGCCCTTCCACGAGGATGGTGTCCTCGTCGATGCCGCCCGTGCCCAGCTCCGCCGACGCGCGGAGGCGCTGGGCTGGCGCCTCGAGACGCCCGAGCCCTTCGCGGACACGCACCTGATGGTGGACGGCCGCATTGTGCAGCTCGACCGCCTGGGCCTGATCGGCTGCTTCCTGCTGCCTGCCACGGCGCAGGAGGTGTGGCTGATCACCCCAACGAACACGCCGCGGGACGCGGCCATGGGCCTGGATCAGCGCGATCTCGGATTGTCGCTGAGCCGGCTCGCCCTCGACGACGGTTTGCATGCCGTGCGCGAAATCGCGCTCGACGACTCCCGGATGGTCGATGGCTTTCACATCGCAGAGGTGGATCACCGCTGGACCGGCGGACGAGCGCGCATACCAGCGGATCTTTGGGCTGGACTGATCGGCACGGTGCGACTGCGCTTAGATCTCCGCGGGCCGTCCCTGCCGCGCTGGGTGGTCACGCCCGAGGCGATGTCGACTGCCGGTTCGGAAGACCAAGTGGCGTAGGCCAGAAACGAAAAAGCCCCGCTCGGCGACTGCCGGCGGGGCTGAGGAAGTCTCGGGGTAAAGGCGAGCTGGTCAGCCCAACCTCTGGTCGTAGAAAACACCGGCTTCGGTCCACCGGTCAATGGCGTAGCTCGCCACCACCATCATAAAGACGGCAGCGGCGACGACGGCACCCCAGCGGATCCAGCGCTGTGGCGGCACGCGCTCTTCGCCGATCGCCTCGTCCGCGATCAGGTGGAAGTAGGCGCCGCACGCCACCAGGAAGAGCCCGTAGGCGACGATCCAGGAGTTCGCGAGCCACATCGGCTGGTCGAGCCAGCGCCACACGATCGACCACCACCGTCCGAGCTGCGTCCCGGCCCAGGACAGGAAGATCCCGAGCGCCAACCAGTGCACCTTATTGAGCGGCAGCCGGCCGAGCACGATGTCCCGGGTGGTCGTGAAGTAGGCCACGCAGACCCCGGCCGCGAGCGCGACGATGGCCGCGTTCAGAATGCCGATCATCGCCTCCGAGCCGAACAGCGCTGCCCCGAGCAGGAACAGCCCGTTGGGGAGCACGAACAGCAGGCAGAGACGTGATGTGAGGAAACGCTTCATCGATCCCGTTCCAGGAGAGCGTTGAGGGTGGCGATCTGCCGGTTGCGGTGCTCCACCCGCTGCTCGGCGGCATCGACCGTGACGCGCATGTCCTTGACCCGCCGCTGCTGCTTGCGTGCTGCCGTCGTCAGCTCGATTGTGGAGAGAGCGTGAAGCTCCGCGGCACGGCGCAACTCGTCGCCCGCCGATGAGCAACGGTTCGGGAAGATGCGGTCGAGGAGCATCCTGATCCTCCGGATCATCGCACACCCCCACGGCAGATCGTGTCGACCCGGCCCTGGATCGCATTCAGCTTGTCGTGGACCCGCTCGTCGCCGCTTTCGATCTCGCGCTGAGTGACGGCGAGCATGCGCAGGACTTCGGTCTGCCCCTCGCGGATCGCGTTCAGACCGGCCGCCGTCTCGATGTTCGTGCTGGCCTGCCGTTCCAGGGCGGACGTATTCACCTTGGCGTCGGAGACCCGCGCCTCCTGGCAGCTCTGAACGAGCTTGTGCAGGTAGACGACTACTAGGCACAGCATCCCGATCATACCCCAGGGGCCGTAGTCCCTGAGGAGGCTGGCGATCTCAATGGCGTTCACGGCTGACTTACCGAGCCGTCGCCGGCATGCGAGCCAGGATCGGCTCCAGGATCAGCGCCGCGGACGAGTTCTCGTCGAGGTGCATGGCCCGGAATAGGCGCTTGGCGATCTCGGCCGGGCCGCCCACCGCGTCGATGATCTTGGCGGGCGTGCTGTCGATGATCCGCTGCAGGGCGACGGCGAGCACCTGGGAGCCGACGGGGACGGTCAGCCTGGCGTCCTTGGTGGCGCCCTGCACCGCGTTGATGCCGTAGTCGAGGCCGGTCTGGATCGTCGCCTCGATGCGCTTCTGGCTGATGAAGAGCGTGGCCCAGGGCGCAAGCTTCGCGAGCGCGGCGGAGGCGACGCCGCCCAGGATCGTGACGGCGACCGACGCGACCGACGGCATGGCCGCGGCGAGCCAGGCGCCCCAGGGCAGATCGATCGACGTGCCGCAGACGGTGGCGACCTCCGCGGCGAGCGCCGGCCCGGCGATGCCGGCGATCAGCGCCGCGACCAGGATGCCGAGGACGGGCAGCCGGACCCGGGCAGCGAGGCAGACGCCGTCGACCAGCGCGAGCGCGCCGAGCAGCACGAGGCCGAAGGCGAGGCCGTGGGCCGGGTTGCCGCCGGTGGGCAGCATCTCGGCGATCGGGCCGGCGCCGGCCATGGCGGGAGAGCAGACGCAGGCGAGCGCCAGCGCCGCGAGGAAGATGCGGTGCATGATGGTGTCCTGATTGTGGGGGATGTGCTCGGCTGGCCCGGCCGGCGCGGGTCGAACTGCCCGGGATCTCCGGGGGTCGGTTAGCGCGTCCGGCGCCCGCCGAGCGCCTGGCAACGGTCCAGCGCCTCGTTGATCGCCGCGGCGATGAGGATCTGGATGCGGGCCGTGCGAACGGCGACGGGCTGGAGCGTGCAGAGGTCGCCGATCTCCCGCGCGGCCGCGAGCGCGAGGGCATCCACCGGCGGGTCCTGCGCGTCGCCGAGCGGCATCGGGCCGGTGACCCGGACCGGCAGGACCGGATCGTTCGGCGGGATGAGGCGGCGGGCGCGCATCAGGCCTCGCTCACGCCCGACCGCGCCCCTGCGATCGTCGTCGGCAGCTTGCTCGCCACCGGCAGAGGCACGTCGGCCGGCCAGCGGAAGGAGGTGAATTCTTTGCGGGAGAAGGCCGCAATCGACCAGGCGTCGCCTTGGTTACCCCCGAGCAGGAAGATCTGGTTTGAGTTGGCGCCGACCACGAAGCCGACATGGCCCTGCCAGGCGCTGTTGCCGCGCCGCTTGGTGGCGACGCAGCCCAGGGCCGGCTCCTTCAGTCCGACGCCCCAGCCCTCGTATGACCGGGCCGCGAGGCTGCCGGAGGGTTTGTGGCCGGCGCGCTGGAGCATGGCGCCGACGGCAGCTGCGCACCACGCGACGCTGTCATGCTTGATGCCGGAGAAGCCGGCATCGGCGAACAGCTGCACGACGCGCGGGTTGTTGGCGGCGCCCGCACCTTCTCGCACGCCGAGTTCGCCTTCCGCGAGGACGAGCCAGCCGGGCTTGTCGACGGGAACGCGCCCCTCGGTGACGTCGGCCTGCTGCAACGCCTTCTTGGTCAGCTCCCCAGCGATCCCGTCCGGTAGAAGGCCGGCCGAGCGCTGGAACGCCGTCACCGCGGCGATGGTGCGGGGGCCGGCATCGCCGTCGGCGCCGGCCGGCCCGAGGTCATAGCCGCGCGCCAGGAGAGCGCGCTGGATCTCAGCGACGGTCATCAGGATCTCCAGATTGTCAGGGTGTCAGGACCGGGCCGGGTGGCGCAGCTTCAGGGAAGGATCAGAGCGCTGCGCCAAGATGCAGCGCGCAGGCTCAAATGGCAGCAGCTTTCGACGCGCCACGGGGATGTGTCATGACCCGAGCGCCCGAACGTACTAGGGCTTGGGCGGCGCGCTCGCGGGAGCCTCGCTCTCGGCCGCCTTACGGTCCTGCTCAGCCACCTGCGCGCGGATCTTCTCGAACGCGGGCAGCGCCACCTCCAGCGGCAGCTTACCGAGGCCGCTTGCCACCGCCTGCACCTCCTGCGGGGTCAGGGTCAGGGTGTAGGCCTCGCGGCGCGGAGCCGTGGGCGACTGCGCGAACGCGGGTGCTGCTGCCAGCAGAGTGGTCGCGGCGGCGACGATGCGGACTTTCATGATGATCTCTCGGTTCGGGTGACGTGGTCCGGGCGCGTTACTGCGCCAGCCCGTTATTGATCAGGCAGGAGCGGATCCTATTGACGGCGGTTGAGATACTGGCGCTGGTGGCGCCGTTGTCGGTGGGGAGCGGGTCCAGCGAGCATTTTCCCACCGGGGAGGCGCCGTTGAACCCGACACCGGCCGTCGTAGCCCACACCCGGATTGTCTGGGTGCCATCGCGCAGGACAACGCCATCGCTCCCCTTGCCGGTGAGCACGATGGCCCCGTTGGTGGAGCTGCCGCCGAGGCCGAGGAATGCGTTACCCGCGTTGGAGCCCGCGATCGTCAACCAATCTGTTGCCCCCGATACGGACAGCACCTGGAGCTGCGTCGCCCCGCCCGTAAGGCCTCCCCCCGCGACAGCCGTGCCGGCAGTGGCGAAGATATGGCTCCCTGTCCCCTGCGCCACGTATCGCCCCGAGACATTCGCATCCGAGCCAGTAAATTGCAGCGCGGGGGTGCCGCCTGTATCGCTGGACGAAAGCACCGGGAAATTTACCGGCGCTGCTGATCCCAGCACGCGCATCACTGGGACGGCGCCGTTGCCGAAGAATTCTGCAGACTTGCCCTTGAACTTCAGCCCAAAAAAACCGGGCTGGTCAACTTCAGACCATATTGCATTTCGTTGGGTGTTTCCCGCATTGCGCCAGTTGAGCATGTGACCCATGCCCATCTCTATAGCAATCGATGTCTGCCCGGCAGTTAAGCCGTCGTTCCCGCTCAGCCCATCAGCGGCAAATACAATTCCCTTGTCCCAAGTAGATGCATTACGTCCAACAAGATGCGCGATATTGGATGGCGCCGTGGGGGCGCCCCCGTATGTGGCATCCGCGCCCGCTGCCATCCAAGTGCCGATGACGGCGTTGGTTCCCTGAGGATTGTAGGGGTCGCCCGTGATGCTATCGGTACCGCGGTTTTTGGCCGCGACTTCAAGACCGTAAGTCGTGGAGCTGCCCTTCTGACGTAACGTCTCCAAATACCCCGCCCATACTCCGGTCAGTAGGCCGGGCTTGTCGCTGATGCCGAGGCCAGCGATCCCGATGGGGGCTCGCGGTCCGGGCATGTCCCCCGGCTGGTCCGACGCTCGGGAACCGCCGAACACGCCGATGAGCCCCTTAGGCGAAATGACCGAGGCAACGCTGTCGCGCTCTAGGTAGCTGGCATACCCTCCGATTGGGGAGTTTCCGGTGTACTGCTGGCCTGTATATTTGACTGCATCGCCAATCAGCAGCCGCCCGGCGATACGGTTGAACCGGCCAGGCGTTGCGTCGTCTGACCAATATCCGGCGGTCGCAGCCTGAGAAATGCCCTGCTCGACCTGGCGAGACAGATCGGTCCACAATGCGACGCTTCGGGCGTCACCGGGAGCGCTGGACGGCGCGACCTCCAAGTCGTCGCCCCGCCCTTGCTCGACGGCGCGGCGCCCGGACGAAGTGGCGTTCATCAGCGTGGAGGTACCGAGCGTACCATCTAGTTTGCGCCAGAACAGCCGCCCGTCCGCCCGGTTGATGGCGAGCGTATCGTCTTTGATCGGAGCCTGCCCTTGCCCAACTCCCGGCGTGTTGCCGGGAATTGGCGAGAACCGCATGTCGAGCGCCACGGCGGGTGCGGCAGAGACAGCGGCCAAGAGCAGGGCGAGCCGTGCGGCGAGGTGCGTGCGGGTCATACGAGCCTCAGAACGAAGAATTGAGCTGATCGCGAAGGGCTGCGATCCGGCCCAGATCCGGCAATGCAACGTCGAGTTCATTTACTGCCCACAACAAGGGGGTTGTCGCATTTTTTATCCAGAGCCCGTTGGCATCGAGGCCAAAACTATCGCCGCGAATGAAACCTGCATTGTCGCCGCGCACGAGATCGGTCCCGACCCGAACGAAGCCTCCTTTCTTTACGCGGCCCGTCATTCCAGGCGGGATGTCCTCGTAGGCGATCCCGGCAAACACGGAAGCCGGGTCGTCGGCGGACATCGGGCGGCAGGTTCGCTGTGACGACGCATAGGCCACGGCCCGCTTGCGCCGGATAGCCGTGGCGCCGCCGTTGTAAACCTCGATCTCCTCGTCCCGCATGGCCGGGCGCCAGCGCTCGGTCACGTCCATCAGCGATGCGGTCGCGGCCGACCCGAGAGCGCCATTTATGATCCCGAGCACGGTGGCGTTGCTCTGAGCGCGGTGATCGGCCGAGAAGGTGACTGTATAGCTCGTGCCGCCGTTGACCTGCACGACGAGCGTCTTGGGTGTCGTGCGGCAATCCCCGAGTCGCTGACCGAGCGTGGTCAGGCCGGCCGTTTGCGACAGGCCGAAGGGAATGCCGGCCACCTCCCAGGCGCCGTATACAGCACCGCGGAGGCCGCCGCCGCTGCGATCGACGGTGACGGCGCCGAAGATGGCCGCCACGGCGGAGCCGCTGACCGCGATGGCCGTACCCGCCGCCGTGCTGGCGCTCTCGATGCGCAGCGCGCGGGCGCCGAGATCCTGGCAGTCGTAAGCGAAGGGCGTGTTGCCGTATCCGCTCACGCGCAACTGGAACGCCCGGTCGGCGAGCTGCAGGGCCGGGTCGGCGGTCAGCCAGGGGAAGGGCGAGAGCAGGAAGTGGCCGGAGATCTGGTTGCCGATGAGTTCGACGACCAGCGGCTCCCCACCGCCGAGTGGCTGCACGATGATGCCGGTGCCGTACTCTGAGCGTCCGATCAATTTACTATTGCGCACGACGTGCTTCGACGGGCGAGTGAAGTCCTTATTATCGTGGACGTAAAACCCGTTCTCGCCTCGCATCGTGCAGCGCTCGATGAGCAGCGTCTGCCCCGACGAGCAGCCGTAACCCCACGGGGACAGGGTCGCGAAGACGGTGTTGGGGTCTCCGCCCTGGCTGGAGACGTAGGCGCGGACCTCGTCGTTGCCGAAGTTCTCGAATTCGCAATCAAAGACTCGCTCGTCGATGTCAGGGACCGCCCCGTTGGTCTCCGAATGGACCGGATATCTCATATTCTGACAAGTGATGCGGCAGTCCAGGAAACGACACGTAACGTCAACATCAACTGTTGAATTGTTATTGACTTGGTCGATCGGCGTCGACGGAGCCTGGTAGCCGCGCAACCACGAGCGAGCGATGCCATGCCCGACGAGGTCGGTGAAGCGCGGCAGGCGGATGCTGATTTCATCGTAGGTGCCGATGAAGTCGATCGCGTAGCGTTTGAACGCCGAGCTGTCCCTGATCGAGAATGCAGCCGCCTTGACGGATGCGAAATCGCCCGTCCCGTCCTGCCGGACCTTCAGCGTGACGGCGTAGGTGTCGGCTGCGGCCGGGATCGTGACGGCGGCGCGTGCGGCGAGACGCCGAGCCGCGATCAGCGCGTTCTCCTCGGCGAGCGTCATCGCGTCGCTCGGGCTTGCGACGATCCGGGCCGTCAGTTGTGTCAGGATAAGGTGCTCTTCAGCGCTCGCTACGGCATCGCTCAAGAGCCCGTAGTAGGGCGCCAGCACGATCTCGTCGCCGGTCAGGGTGGCCTCAAACTGGACCACTCGCCGGAAGCTGGAGACCTGCGCATCCGCCAGCGGTGTCACCGCGACCTGACGGGGGGCATCCGCCATCGGCGTGGTGACCATGCCGATCGTGATGGAACGGGCGGTCGTCGAGGTGAATGTCGCCGTCACCAATACGGTCCGCCCGGCGAGCAGGGGGGCGTCTGCCGGATCCACCTTGACGCCGAACGACAGGACCGACCCCGATCCGGTCTGGCCCGCGGGAATGCGCAGGCCGAAACCCGGGGGCTGCCCCTCGACATACCCTGCGGCGCCGGCACGGAGCTGCGGCGCCGGCACGAGGACATCGTAGACCGGCCCGATGCCGGGGGTGGCCTCGGCGAACCGGCGATCCAAGAGAATGTCCGACCCGGTGCGCGAGTCGTTATCTGTCGTCTCGACGCGGAAGTTGACGCTCTCGATCCGGATCACATGGGCGTTGGCCGTGGAGGTCGACCCGATCTGGATGATGGGGCCGATCAGGCTGTCGGCCGCGGTGACCCGGTAGGCACAGACGCGCGTGATGAAAAGCCCGTCCTGGCGGGTGCTGAGAACGATGCCGTCGTTGACGTAGGTGCCGGAGCGCAGCACCCGCACCGCTAGGTCAAGAGGCTTCTCGGCCAGGAAGTCCGGGCGCGAGACGCCGTAGACGGTCCTGAACACGACAACCTGCCCGACGAGGGCTGCGATCTCGTCGGGGGTAAACGACCGCATCGCCGCCACGTAGGTCCCAGCACCCGACGATCCGGCGGGAATTGAAACTGAGAAGTCTGGCTTGCTCTGGTAGGGGCTGAGCGTTGCGCCGTTGAACGCTTGGGCCTGGGCCGAGACGCGCGCGAGGAACGAAGCCCCGGCAGTCAGACCGCCTGCACGGTCGGAGGCGGCGAGCCGCGTCGCGAGATTGGCATAGCCGCCACGACCATCGAAAATCTCGGTCTGGAGGTTGCCGATCGCCTGGGTAAACTGGTCGCCTCTATCGTCTATGTTGTCGATACGCACACCCAGGGCAGACTCTGCCTGACGGGCGGCGGCGACCTCATCTGCAAGATCCCCGACAACCTCGTCGATCCGCGCCGAGAGGGCCGGAAAGGCGTCAGGCGGGACAAGCCGACGGATCGCGTCGTCGATGTCACTGATATCGCCGGCGTGCAGGTCGGTCAGGACCGTGCGGCCCTCGACGCCGTAGCTCTTCAGGCCGACGCGGAAGTAGACGGCTCCGGCCGGACGAGAGACCGTCACACCCGTCACGCCAGAAATGCCGATGAAGGCGCTGAACTCGCGCGGCGTCCCCACCGCGGGCGTGGCTGCATCGACCTGGACGGGGCTGCCGATCAGTGAGCGATCCGCGCCGTACCACTGCACCAGTGCGACGATGCTGTCCCCCGACGGGTCCTGCGACGGCGCGGTCCGCACGTAGCGCCACCGGCCGCGCCACAGGCGAGTGGTCTCGGCCGCGTGCAGGGTCCGCTCCCAGACCTCGCGCGAGCCCGAAATCTCGACGCCAAAGCCATCCCCGACGACCCGGATTGGGTAGACGACCGTGTCGAGGGGCGAGAGCGTGTCGGGATCGCCGCCAGCGCGTGAGGCCGTGAACGCGACCGGGTTGTCGCCAGGGCGCTCGGCGGGATAGAGGCCGGCGTAGATGCGCAGGATGCGGGCGAGGAGATCCGCGACGGCGCTCGCGTCCGCCTTGCCGCCGACGGCCTGCTGCAGCGGCGCGAGAGCCTGCTGTACGGTCGCCAGATCGCCCTGGGAGGCCTTGCCGTTGACGACATTGCTCAACGCCTCGAGCGCCACCCGCAGGTTCGCGACGCCGCTCGGGTCGTTGACGACGATGCCGCGCACAGCATCGGCCAGCGCATCAAGTGGCGCCCGCACTAGGTTCCGCTGCCCGTTGCCGGCTTCGGCATGCCCCAGCACCTCGACGAGGACGCCGAGCGGCAAATTGGAGGAGCGGATGCCAGCGGTCATGCGATTGTCCAGCACTGGAGAGGCGCCGGCTACGGCACCCTGTCGGGATGGATGGAGGGGAGCGGCCCCGGCGGGCCGCGGATTAGGAGAGCGTGACGTAAACCGGCCCGAACGGGATGCTCTCGGTCGGCGGGCTGTTGCCATCGAGCGCCGTCGCCCAGAGCCGGTATGTGCCGGCAGCGAGCGCCGCGCCGCTCGGCAGGGTGGTGAGATCAACGGGCGGCAGCGGTGTGTTCGGACCGCTCACCTGGTCGCCGGTATAGGCGGTGGCGGCGGAGAACGACGCGCTCGCACCGACGGCGATGTAGAGGCGGGTCGCCGCGCTCTTCGGGTCGGCGCTCGAGGTGCCGGTGGCGCGGATCGTCCGCGAGCTCGCGCCGGTGACCTGCGTGGCGGTGAGAGTCTGAGGCGCCGAGGGCGCGGCCGGGTCGGTAGCGGCGACCTGGTGCGTCAGGGCTGGGGTGGACCAGTCGCCAGGCGTTCCGCCGGCCGAGATCGCCCGGGCCTGAAGCTCGATGCTGTCGCCCTTCTGATAGCCGGGCAGCACCACCGCGCCGGCGGCGGCTGCACCAGGCGCCGACATCCACGTGCCAGCCCCGATCTTGCGATGGCGCACCTCGAACGAGGCGATGGTCAGCGTCTCAAGCGCAGGCGACCGGACAAGTACAACGACCGGGACGGGGTTGGTGGAGGTCGCGGCGTCGGACGCGAGTACGCCCGAGACCACGTTGTCGACAATCGGTGCCAGCGGCGTACCGGCCTGCTGCTGCGCCGGAGCGCCGGCCCGGCCGCTCCACGCCGGCGGCACCTCGGCGTCCACTAGCGCTTCGATCTCCGCAGCGTGATCGATAAAGGTCACGCGAGCGCCGAGGTCGGAAAGCGCCTCCATGCCCTTCACCGTCACCGGGAAGCTCTCCCGGGCGGCGGGGCCGAACATGGCGAGCTCGCCCGACGGATCATCCTCTGTGGGCCCGGTCGGCACGTCACCGATGCCGGTCAGCCGCACCGCGTGCGTCGTGCCGGGGACCGTGGCGACGGTCCGCAGCAAGGTCGCGCCGTCCGCTCGCCGGAACCGAATTGCGTAGCTCTCGCCCGCCTCCATGGTCACGGCCTCGTCCAGGTAGATCATGGCGCTGCCGGCGACCGTCGTGACCGCAGTCACCCGGCCCGAGATCATGGTGCGCTCAAGGACGTCGTGGCTCAGTTGCGCGCGGTCACCGCGCCGGATGGTCATCGCCTCCCAGTCAAGGTTGACCGTGTGGGTGTCCGGCCGGTGGATCAGCTCGTACTGGCGACGGCGCGCCTCGCGCCACACCATGGCGGGGTTCGTGACCCCAGGCATGTCCATCTTCTCGGTGACGCGGATCTCGCCGCTATGCCCGGGCCAGGGCACCAGCCGCTCGGCCTTGGCGAAGCCGTTGGTCTCGTCGAGAAAGCTGACCCGGAAAGCATCCGGGAACACGGCATAGGGCCGCTTGCCCTGGTAGCTCCAGGAGTTCCGCGGGCTGATATGGGTCGAGACGACGGACAGGGCGCGGTCGATCACCACCTGCCAGACCTCGCCAGTATCGTGCGGGCTGGCCCGGCCGGCGGCGGCGATGTCGCCCAGCACCTCGAGGACGCTGGCCTCGTAATCGTGGACGCGGTTGTAGGTCAGGTTCTTGAGCCGGCAGAAATCGTGCCACGCCTCCATCGCGCCGACCTCCCCTGGAGTGAGCGGGTAGGCCATGGCCGGGCCGGTGAGCACATAAGGGAATAGGCTCGCCGGATTGTTGGTCTCGCGCACGACCCACGTGCCGGTCGTGAAATCGTAATCCGGGCAGAGGGTAGCCACGTCGCAGTTGAGCGCGTCGAGCGTACCGTTCAGCTGGCCGGTCGCACGGATGCGGCAGGCGGCCAGAGCCAGCGGCTGGGGGAAATCGATCGGGTACTCGGGGCGGAACGAGCGCAGGACGGACCATACCGTGACTCCGTGGCGCTGGATGCTCTTGTTCGACTGATCCGCCTCGTCCCAATCGGTGGTAGTGCGGGTCAACTCAATGTCGTAGCGACCGCGCTCCGGGAACGTAATCGGCGTCGTGCGGGTCAGTGCCTTCGCCTTGTTCGACGTGATGCTGATCGCCGGGCCCGAGATCCAGTTGTTCGTGCCGGACTTGCAGTAGCGGACGCCGATGCTGACCGTGAAGTTCTGGTAGGCACCGTCCTTATTGACCTGGTAAATGCCGGTGCTGGTGATGTCGATCTCACAGCCCGTGCAATCGGAGGCCGTGGTACGGATTTGCGGGCCGCCAGTCGGGAGTTGCGCGGTTTTAAGCGCGACGGACAGGGCTTCCTCGAGCACCTGCTGGGGGTAGAGCGACAGTCGCTCATCGCTCGCGTAGCCCTGACGGGTCTCCATGGTGATGTCGGTGTAGCGCTCGATCGGTGTCTCGCCGATACGCCAGTTGCGCACCGCGAGCGGGCCGTAGCCGAGGAGGAACGCGGCGACGACGTAGCGCTCATCACCGACCGCCTGGGTGTAGGGCGTGGCGGCATAGGGCGGTGCGAACCGAATCTTGCCGAGAATCAACGGCACCGGCGCATCCGGCGTCAGCTGGTTCTGGAGGCCCTGGATCGAATAGCTGGGCTTCTCCTTGGCATCGGCCCGCGGCGGCACAAGGGCGTTGATGAGCAGCGTGCCGGCCAGCAGCGTCGTGCCGGTGATGCCGGCGGATATCAGCGAGGCGAGCGGGCCGGTCGCGGCGCCGCCCAGCCCGAGGAGCGATCCGGCCAGGAGCGGCCCGTAGAACTGCCCGAGCGCGATGGCGCCGACCGTGACGGCGATCGTCAGGATATTGCGCGCCGCGTCGCCGGCCGGGATCGGTTGGATCAGCAGGTGCGTGCCGGGGCGTGGGCGGGTGCCGCGCCACATCCCCATCGGTACCACCCGGCCGTCGATCGTCACCCGGAGGCGATTACGCAGTCCCTCGGCGAGACCCGGGAACGCAATCGCCACGATCTCCGCGATGCTGCAACCCGGCGGCGAGACCATCTCGCGACGACGCCCGGCATCAAACAGGCTGTCGAGGGCGAGGACCGACACGTCACGCGGCACAGGAGCGATCCATGATGGCGGCGTGGCGGTAGAGGCCGGAGAAGCGCGAGGCCCAGCGGGGCGCGCGAATGTCGACCACGGCGCTGTCGAGCCCGCCCGTGATGTGCAGCACCTGTGTCTGGGTGCAGACGAGGCCCACGTGAGCGTCGAGCTCGCCTACCCGGAACACCGCGACGTCGAACTCGCGGGCTGCGGTGAGCGGCACAGGGCACCAGAGCGCACCGCCGGCCTCAGTGCCGATGGCCGCAGCGATCTGCCGGCGCTCGGCCGAGCAAGCGCACAGACCAGCGTAGGACGGCAGTGTGATGCCCAGCACCTCGCGGTAGACGAGAACGCAGAGGCCCCAGCACGACACGCCGTCGGGCACGTCGCCGGTCTCGGCCCACGGGAGGCCGACGTAGGGGGCGGACCAGTGATCCTGCATACGCCTACCTGAAGAGGCCGGGGAACCGGGCCTTGCTCATCCGCCCGGACGGCATCGGCTCATTGGCGAAGCTCTCGCGCGACGCATCAAGCGAGATCTGGCTGGCGTCCCAGGTACCCAGCGTGCCCTTGAGCTTGAGGTAACGGGCCTCGATCACATCCGGCGTATCCGCCATGACGATCGTGAGGTCGGCCGTCGGCGGCGACAGGATCGAGCGCAGCGGCTTCGCCATGTCGGCAACCACGTTCTCGAACACGAGGGTGGTTTTCGGCGCCGAGCCGCGCTGATCGTCCGGCCAGGGCAGGCCCATCAGCACGAACTCGTAGGCCTGGCCTTTGTGGCGCGTGCCGTACCTCAGCGGATCGGTGCTGAGCCGCACGGTTGGGTCGCTCGACAAGCGGATCGGCTCCGGCAATTCGGGGTGCCGGATCTCGGTCAGCGTCACCGGTATCCGGTCCGTCGCTTGGGCGTGCGCCGCGGTGCGGGCGTTCAGGGAGATCAGTCGCGGCATCAGGGCATGACCACCAGCGGGAAGGAAGCCGAGAAGGCCATACCCCGCTGAAGCGGCGTGAAGCTGAGCGGTGCATCTCCGGCCATGACCAGCCACCAGGCGGTGTTGATGAGCGGCCGGCCCTGATCGTCAAGCAGCTGCAGGCTGTCGTCGGTCAGGAGCGGCAGACCGTCATGGGTCTGATCCGGCATCAGAAACGGCAAGCTGCCGCCGCCGATCTCCTCGCGCCAGAACCGCTCAAGGCGCGCCTTGCCGTCCGGAGAGACGCGGAACGAGGCGGGGACCGGACGCACCACCGCAGAGAAGCGCCGGCGCACCTTCATCGGGCCGGCCTCCATCTGCGTGCGCAGCCGGCCCTCACCCATGGTCTCGCTGTAGCCCGAGGCGAGGACGCGCTGCGGTAGTTCGGAGGGCCACACGATCACCGCACGAACCTCCGGCCGCCCTGCGCCAGCGCCTCACGCCCCTGCGGCGTGCCGGCGCCGGTCACGAAGGTGTCGCCGATCGTCATCTCGAGACGGCGCTGACCCCGTTCGTCGGTGCCCCACCGCGCGGGCGCCTTCTGCTCCTGAGGCGTCCCAGTGTTGATGAAGGCGATGCCGGGAATCGCGTCGTTGCCGGGTCCCATCATCGCCCGGCTCGGCATGGTGAAGGCATTGCGGCCGACGATGCCGCCATCAGCATAACCGCGCAGACCGCCCCGGCGGATGGCCTCGACGACCGCGACGCCGCCATGCCGCGCAACGTCGTCCTGCGAGTAGACCACCTCGCCGCGGTGGACGAAGCCGGCGACGTCATACCGGCCGCCCGGGCCGGTGTAGCCGCCGACGTCGAACTTGCCGCCGCCGATCACCGACGCGATCGTGCCGAGGAAGCCGTTGCTGTTGGCCGCCCCGCCCTTGGTGAATGCATCGAAGAAGGCCGAGATGGTGCGATCCGAGGCGGTCTGCAGGAGCTTGTCGGCGAACCGTCCGGTCACGTTCGTGAGCGCGGAGGTGAGCGATACGCCCTGGCGCAGATCGCCGAGCATCCCCGAGAAGGCGGAACTCGCGAGATCCTTGGTCTGCTTCAGGTTATCGTTGAGACGCAGGCCGTCTGCCTCCTGCGAGTCGAGTCCGAGGCCGGTCCCGCGCAGCCGGGAGGCGACCGCCTGCTCGGATTGCGTGCGGCCGATCTGAGCGCGATCGAACAGGATGTCCTTTCCAATCTGACTGCGCTGCAGGTTCGCCTGCGCCTTGGCATAGGCGTCAGCGGTCTCCAGGATGACCTTGCGCTGCGCCTCCATCTCGGGCGTCATCTGGCTGGCCGAAGCCTTGACTAGGTCCTGTGCCGTCGCGAAGGTGCGCCCGATGGCGGTGCCACGCTGGATCTCGTCGTTCAGGAGTTCCTGAACCTTCTGCCGGCGCGCCTCCGCCTCCGTCGTCTGCTCCGTCAGCGTGGTCCGACTGCGCACGTCCGCGGTCTCACGGTCCGAGGCTCGGATGTTCGGCGCGCTCTTATTGATGACCCGCTCGGCATAGTCGAGGACGTTGCCGACCGTCCGGCCGCCGCCGACGATGGTCGGGTTGGCACGGGCCGCATCGCTGCCGAGGATCGATGCCGCCGAGGCGCCGCGATCCGCCCGGAGGAGATCGACCGCCCCTTGGGCACCAGCGAAGTGCGCGAGGTAGAGGTTGCGGTCGGTGGTCGCGAGACCGGCCTTTTCCAGGGCTCGCGAGTTCTGCTCGGTCAGGGCCCGGATCAGCTCGATACTGTCGCTGCGGTCGGTCCGGCGCGCCAGGATCTCGTCCCGGGACATGCCGGCGGCCCGTTCGGGGAACCGCTCCTTGAACAGGGCGAGCCAGGTCCGCTCAATGAACTGGCCGAGGCCGGTCGCGGTCGAGCGGGTGTTGCGCGCATTCGGATCGCCACCGCTCTCGGCACCGATGACGCGGTCCATGTAGGAGCTGACGTTCTGCGAGCGCTCGGCCCGGACCGCGGTCTCCTTCTGGATCGTGTCGGTGTCGAGGTTGAGGGAGCGCTGCAATCCTTCTCTCGCCAAGGCGTTCTTCAAGGCCGCGTCCCGCGCAGCTGTCAGGCCGACAAGATCTCGGGCGTCGGCGTTGCCGATGCGGGCCTCGTAATCGGCGCGCACCTGCGCCGAGGACAGCCCTGTCACGTCAATGCCGAGCTTGCGCACCTCGTTGTTGTACTGCTCCTGACGATCGGCCAGCGCGCGATCGACTGGGTTCAGGCGCTGAGTCGCAGCACGGTTGGCGAACTCTGACGCGCGCACCTGTGTCGCGATGGTGGCGCTGCCGAAGCGCTCCATGTCCTCGGTCATCGTGCGCAGCTGCGCCGACACTCGCCCGAAGGCGCCCTCGGTCTCCGCCAGGGCCCGCGGGCCGAGGCCGAAGGTGATCGGGTCGGAGAGGGCGCGGCGCAGGCGCTCCGCCGTACCCTGGAGCTTGTCGAGCTGCGCCTGCTCGGGGTCGAGCGAGCGGACGATGTCACCGATCTCTCGCGAGCGCTCCGCCGTTTGCGCCCGTTCGGTCTGCTGTGCTTGCCGGGCCTGGATCCCGCGCAGGCGTGCGATCTCCTCCTGCAGTTCATTAGCCGGGGCATCGACCCTGTAGTCGAGGAGCCCGCCAAACCGGCCGCGCAGGCTCTCGGTCTGCTCGAGCTGCGCCTGCAGATCCTTGATCCGTTCGTCCAGGGAGCCGCCAGTCAGCACCTTGTCCAGCTTCTCGCCGACCATGTCCCAGACGTTGCCAAACACGCGGCCGAACGCCGAGGTCTTGTCTCCGAAGGCCCCCGTCAGCTCGCTCGCCTTGGTCAGGGCCGCGGCGTAGGCGTCGAATCCCACCCGCTGGGCGGCGAGCCGGTCGCCCTGCTCGGCGAGCCGACGGACCGTCTCCCGAGTGCGATCGTCCAGGAAGCCCAGCTTCTCGTTCAGGGTGTCGAGGCCGCGGACCAGATCCGGGTTGCCGAACGCCTTGACGAGGTCGGTGTTGGCGTCGCCCACGTCCTGACCGGTCGAGGCCGCATAGTCGCGCGCGGTTCGGGCGAGGCCGGCATACATCTCGATGCCGATGCGGCCGGTCGAGGCGTATTCGGCGGAGAACTGCCGGGCCTGCCGGACCGAGACCTCGCCGGACGCGGCCGCAGCCTGCGCCGCCGCGTTGATCAACGCCGCGTTGGCGCCGGACGCGCGACCAACACCGGCCAGCGCGCGTTCCGTCTCTCGCATAGAGTTCTGGTATGAGAGCACCGCCGCCGTGCCGGCGACCGCCGCGGTAGTGACGACGCCGATGGCGCCGCCTACCAGCCCGATACGGGAGACGAAGCCGGTCACCGCCTCGCCCGCCTGCCCGAGCGCACCCTTGATGCTGGCCGAGCCAGGTCCGGCAAACACGGGCGCGATCTGCCCGCCCTGCTGCAGCAAGATGGTGAGCGGGGACATGCCGCTCGCCGCCGAGGCGACGATGTCGGTGCCCTGATAGAGCAGGTTCTGGGCCTGGAAGCCTGTCAGCCGGCCATCGCCGCGGGCGCGTAGGTCGGTCACCTGCCGGGCGAAGGCGTCCTTCGTGGACTGGATCGCCGCCGTGCCCTCGGCCTGCGTCAGCGCGCCCGTCCGCACGGCCTGCCGGATCTCGGCAAGCTGCCCCAGGTACTCGCGCTGGGCAGCGAACAGCGGGCTGTACTTGGCCCGCAGCCGGTCGAGTTCATCACCGTATGCCACGACATCGGCGCCGCGGTTCGGCACGATCATCTGGCCGCTGACCGCCGCCTGCGCGCTGGCCTTCTGAGCGAGGCCGGCGCGTTCCAGTCGCTGAGTGCTGTCCTCGAAGGTGCGCACGGCCGCGAGGCGTGCCGCTGCCGCCTTGTTCGCCGAGAGGGCGCCGACCTCCTCCGCCCGGGCAATGTCCGCCAGCACGGCCGAGTAGCGGGCACCGGCCGCCGCCATCGGGTCGAACCGGCTTTGAAGCGTCGCAACCTCGCGCGCCAGAACCTCGGCACGGCGCGCGGCTTCGTCGGCCGCCCGGGCCTGCAGCTCGAACACGGAGGCCGAGTCGCGCGCGGCTCCGCTCGATCCCTGACCGACGCCGAGAACGGCGTTGATGTTCGCTTGCGCCCGGGCCTGCGTCTCCGCCTCGCGCGCAGCTGCCGCCAGCCGCTGGAACTTGGCGGTCTGCCGATCTACGGCCGCGCCGGCCGCATCGCTCGCGGCGGCGATTTTCTGGAAGGCGGCCTGGCCGTCCTGACCGGTTTCGGTGAGGACGCGCTTGACCTCGGCTCCACCCTCGACGCCGAGGCGGATGGCGACGCTAGTCGGCATTCTCGCTCTGCTCCTGGTAGGCCTTCACGATGACGGGCTCGACGTGCGGCAGGACGTCGGCGAGGAGCGCCGAGGTGGCGCCCATGGCGCCGGCCAGCGCCAGCACGGCGCCGAAGTCGAGGGCGTAGGGGGCGCCCATGCCCGCCCGGACCTGACCACCGCAGCGGCGGATGACGGCCCAGGCCGTCAGGCCGTCATCGGTCTCGGGCGCGTGCTCCCGGTACGGGCAGGCCTCGCACTCTACGCCGCAGGCGTCGCAGTATCCGGCGCCGCCGCCGAAGTGCCACCGGACGAGCTCGACGATGCGTTTTTTTCCGCGTCCCTCGCCAGGGCGGGGGCGACGTAGAGGGTGTCGATCGCATCATAGGCCGGCCAGTTCTCCATCAGGAGATCCACGGCCTCGCGGGTGACCGGAAGCGGCTGTCCGTCGGCATCGCCGATGCCCTCCCACTCCATGATGCCACGCCGGGTGAGTTCCCGCACAAGCGCAATGTTGGCGCGGGCGCCGACGTCGTCCTGGTCCTCGCCGCGGAACACCTTGCCGACCGCTTCGCGTGCGACCAGCATCGAGGCGACGGTGATCGGCCGGAAGCGGATCCGGACGCCGGGCAGGACGTCGAGCCAGAACGGCTCGACCGACTGGGAGAGCTTGAGCATTATTCCTCGCGGAGAAAGAAGCGATCGGACGCTGACGTGCGATCATCTTGCCGGTCGGCAGTCTCGCAACGATCCCCAGGCACGCGGGGAACTTCGCTCGGCGTGGCGAGCAAAGCTAACGCACGGCAGGTGCGGAGCCACTGCCGTGCAATCCATCCCGCAATCGCGGAGGCACACTGTTGTACCGAGGGCCGACCCCGAAGGGCAAGGTACTTGCCGACCGAAGTGCGGTCAGTATGCCGCGACGTTGTTGATGAGCGTGGCGGTGACGGTCTTGCCGAGCGCCATGTCCTTCGCCGCCTGCCACGCGAAGGTGGCCTGCACCCCGTTCGGGCCGGTCACCGGTGTCTTGGCACGGGGCAGGTAGACGGCATGCGCCGTGAACACGAGTGAGCGCGCCGCATCGGTGACCCAACCGAACGTGAGTTCGATGGGCGTGCCGGCGGTCGCCTGGTCGAGAAGGACGGTGTTGGCGAACCGGACCGTGACGTTGCCGGACATCATGACCATGCCCGGGTCGGCATCTTCGATCCGACCGTCGCTGCGGATGACCTCCACCTTGTCGAGGTTGTTCGAATAGGTGAAGTCGGCCGAGACGACGGACCCGAGCGGCTGACCGGCCCGGGTGATGGCGCCCTGGAACGGGCTGAAGCGCTCGACGCTGGCCTCGGCGAGGGTGCCGGCAGCCGAGGACGGCAGCTTGTTCTCGCCCTGCGCGATCAGGCCGAGCGTCGCGGTGAGCAGGCCGGAGCGCTGCATCTGGACCCGCATGGTGTTGCCGCGGACGCCGAAGTTCTGGCCGTAGCTCGGCACCTCGGGCAGGCCGACCTCCACTGTCATCGACGGCAGAGCGACCGCGCCGGACGTGAAGACGTGGGTGCGCACGCCGGTGGCATCGGTGCTCGTGGGCGCGCCCATGAACAGCTTCAGCCAGTTGCCGAAGTTGCGCAGGTCGATCGGCACGACCACGTCGCCGTCGTTGTTCACGACGTCGCGGGTCGGCGGCAGCGGCTCGCGGCCGTAGCCGAGCAGGTCGCTGGCGATCAGGCCCTGCTCCTCGCCGAGGTTGGACGAGACGAAGGGCAGCTTCCGGAACCCGGTGGTGGGCGGAACGCCGTAGGTGGTCTCGAAGGCAGCCGCCATGATGGCGTTCGCGCCGCGGGCTCGGGCCATGGTTCTCTCCTCGGGGATCAGTTCAAGGGGTCGGTTGTGCCGTAGACGGCGACGATCTCGACCAGCGCCAGGCGCGAGACGGCCGCGCCCTCCGCCGTCAGCGGTTCGGTGGTGGCGGCCTGCACCATCAGGTAGTCGCAGAGGCCGCCGAGGGTCCGATCCGCCGCCACGGCCGCGCCGATGGCCTGCAGCATGGCGTCCAGCCGCAACTCGGCGCTGACGGTCCGGCTCTTGAGCGCAGCGACGTCGACCGGGATGGCGTGCTCGTAGATCCAGGTGGTGGGATTCAGCGTGACCTCGGGCTCGCCCGGGTCGCCGTCGTCCATATTGACGAAGCCGTTCGCCGGAATGGCCTCGGGCTTCACCTCGTTGCGGAAGTGGGAGGCCTTCGGCAGGGCGGCCTTCAGCAGGTCTGAGACGCCCTGCAAGACCTGTTCACGCTTGCTCGGCATGGGCGCCCATTCAGTTGCAGATGACGCGCACGGTCGAGGCCGTGCCGGTGTCGGCCTGCCGGAACGGCGTGCCGGAGAGAGCGATCGTGCCCTGCGAGATCTTCACCGCGACCGTCGCGCCCGATGCGGTCTGCGAAGCGACACCGCCGGTCACCATCTGCTGCACGCCGCCGATCGTGATCCACCCCGGGATCACGTCCACGTCGGGCGTCGTGGTACAGGCGGGCCAGGTGAAGGTGGCGACGCCGCTCGCGTTGGCGGGCTGGGTGTAGCGCTCGACGCGCCGCGGCGTGCCGGCGGCACCTGCCGGGCCGGTTGCCCCGGTGGCTCCAGTCGACCCTGTCGAACCCTGTGCGCCTGTCGGGCCGGCGGGTCCGGTTGGTCCCGTCAATCCCTGCGCACCAGCAGGGCCCGTTGTTCCTGTTGCGCCCGGGCTACCTGCGGGTCCAGGCGCGCCGGTAGCGCCGGCCGCTCCAGCAGGACCGCGCTCACCGGCGGCGCCTGCGGGGCCGGCCGGACCGGTATCGCCCTTCCCGCCTGCGGCCCCGGCCGGACCAGGCACACCCTGAGGTCCAGGGTTGCCCTGTGGTCCAGTAGGCCCCGCGGGGCCGCGCTCGCCATTCGGTCCAGGCGGTCCAGCCGCTCCCGGAAGTCCTCGCTCACCAGGATCTCCCTTCGGACCGGGCGCCCCGGGCTCGCCCTTTTCGCCTTGCAGCCCCGGCGGACCGGCGGTCCCGGGCACGCGCGCGGCAGCAGGTGCTGCCAGGAGCGCGCCGCACAGCGCGATGTGAAGCAAGCGCATCAGCCGCCGCTCCCGTACATGAGCTCGAATTCGCACGTCATGCCGGACAGGTCGGCCGGGTACCCGGGGATCGGCACGATCATGATGGAGACGATGCGGTTCGGGCCGCCCATCGGGTTGGCCGCGCTGCCCAGGGTCTCGGCGCCACAGCCGAACCGCGTGCCGCTGAACCGGTCGATGGTGCCGGTGCGCGACGTGATCCGCGCCACACCGGGGTACTCGGTCGCAATCGCGATCAGCGGCTCGAGCGCCGACACGCTGGTGATCCGGACATCCGCCGCGGCGCACGGGTTGTAGGCCCGGTAGGTGGTGGTGCCGGGCGGCTGGGTGACGAGGAACTGCTGCGGCGACGCGGTCGCCGGGAAGATGAAGCCGCTGCCGGTCGCCCGGACGAACGGCATGACCATCGTCCGGTTCGGGTCCGGGAAGGAGACCACCCGGCCATCGGCACCGTAGATCGCGACCGGCTGCAGCTGCACGCTCTGCGCCGCGCCGGGCGCCACGGTCGGCGGCGGCTCGGCCAGGGCAGGCGCGATGAGCAGCAGGGACAGGGCGACGAACGGAGCGATGCGCACCATGGCGACGTCCTCGGATCAGGCCTGCCAGTTGGCGGCGATGGCGGCGGGCACGCGCTCGGCCCAGGCCCTGGCCGTCGTGTCGATGTCGAGCCGCTTACGGAGCTTCGCCTGCTTCACGAGGACGAAGATCACCACGAAGGTGCGCCCCCTCGACGGGCCGGCCTCGCGGATCGGGCGGAAGCTCTTGCGGCGCTGGAAGCGCGCGGCCTGCCGGCGGTAGAAGGCATCGGCGACCAGCACGCCGCCGCTCCGGGTCGGAATGAAGCGCAGCTTCGTGCCGGTCTCCCGCTCCCACGCAGCGGGGGACAAGGTGTTGTCGGTCGAGCCCTTAGTGCGCCGCTTCGACAGCTGCCGGACGCCAGCATCGGGCGTCGGGATCGCAAGGTACTTTCCGCCCTTCGCGGTGATCGTCACGCCACGGTCGAAGGCGTCGATCAGCTTCGGGGCATTCGAGGAGACATAGGCCGCGGCGTCCGCGCTCTCGCCGGTCTTGGGGAAGGTCTGCCCGCGCCAGGTGTTGGCAAGGCGCGGCCCGAGGCCGGCTTCGCGCACTTCGTCGCGCAGGTCTTCCTTCAGCCCGTCGGTGACCTGCCGCATGCCGGCCGTGACCGAACGGGCGATCTGCACCTCGGTGCCGACGAGGGCACCGCGGATGTCCGGCACCTGGACGGTGGGCCTCACGGCTCGTCGTCCTCCGGATCGTCCTCGGCGAGGGCCGCCACTTCGCAGGTGCGCACCAGGCGGTGGCTGTCGATCGTGGCAAGCCCGATGACCTCGAACAGGCCGCCGGGCTCGCCGTCGTCCGATCCCACCTCGAAGGTGTCGCCCTTGGCTGGGGCCGGGACCTCGGACAGGCGGACGTCTATCAGCATGGCGTCGAGGTCGAAGCGGTTGTCGCCCACCCCGATGACCGCCTCCGGCGAGCGCCGGCGGATGCGAACGGGCAGGCCATCGCCGGCACCGCCCGCGCGCCACACGGCGTCACGGCTGAGGTTGGGGTCATCGAAGAGGGCGTCCACCGCCATCGACAGGACGCTCATCGCGCGGCGCGCAGCGCCTGGACGACGTCGGCCTTGGCCTTGGCCTTCGACACGTCGATGCCGCGCTCGGCGGCGATGGCTTCGAGCTCGGGACGGGTGAGCGCGTCGAAGTTGTCGCCGCCCTGCTCGGCCCCGCCCTCGGCTGCCCCGGTGTCGCCGCCGGCCGCGCCGTTGTCCGAGCCTTCGGCGACCTCGTGGGTGCCGGCGGCGAGCGCCGCCTGCGCCTCGTCCCAGCCCATGGTGACGGGCTCGCCGTCGGTCTTGCCCTTCTCACGCAACCGCATGGCGCGCATCCTCTCGATGAAGGCCTGCTGTGCAGGCGTCAGGACGATGGGGCCGCCCAGGGTCCCGGGCGGCCAATGGTCGACCTCGTCGGCGACGAGCATGCGGATGGGCCGCACGCCGCGCCGGTCAGTTCGAGGTGGTGCCGCGCACCAGCAGCGCCGGGCGCTTCACGAGCGGGAGCGGGTTGGACTCGGTGTGGATGTCCATGCCCTTGCCGAACTTCTTCGGCTCGAGCGGCGCCACGAACACCTCGGCGTCGCCGATCGCCGGCGCCTGGTTCACCACCGACCAGAAGTCGGGCGGCGCCCAGTAGTTCGTGAAGGTGTCGGTGGTGCCGAGCGGGAAGAACCGCACGTCGCCGGCCGGGATGAACCGCTCGGGCACGCTGGTGGTCCCGTCCTCCTGCACGTAGGAGGCCGAGCCGCGATACTCCTCGAAGGTGATGCCGCCGAAGGTGAAACCCTTGCGGACGTCCTCGCGCAGGATCTGCGGCCCCGACTGGTAGTACTTGAACGCCTCCTTCACGCTGGCGTGCGAGGTGAACTTGCGGAACCACTCGGGCGAGGCGAGCGCGTGCACGCCGGTCATGGTCTCGCCGAGGAGGTTGTCCTCCATGTAGCCGGTGACGTCCTGGCACTTGCCGAGCACGTCGGTCGAGGAGGTGCCCAGGGCGAAGTCCACCACCTGCTGGGTCACCCCGAAGGCGGCGAACAGGTCGAGGATGACCGAGCCGTCGTAGTCGCGGATCACGCCCTTCAGCGCGTCCATCCGCAGCTTCTCCAGCGTGATCGCGTGCTTGTTGCGCATCACGATCAGCTTCCGGTTCAGGAAGCCCAGCACGGTCTCCAGGCCGGCGATGCCGTTCGGCGTGAGGGCCAGCATGTTCTGGACGTCGGTCGCCAGCACGCTGTCCTCGTGCGGGATATGCGGCACGGGGAACGCCTTCGGCTTCTGCCGGCCGCGGGTACCGAGCGACGCCGGGGCGCCGCGCGGCCGGGTCGGCAGCAGGTTCAGCACGCCGTTCTCGAGGATCACCGTCACCGTGGTGGTGGCGATCGGCTCGGGCCGAAACAGCCCGAGCGCGTTGATGCGCCCGTAGGCATTCGGCACCAGTGTGATGTTGCCGGTGAGGGCCGACGCCGAGAAGGCGTCCTGGTTGAAGATGTCGAGGATCTCGGGCATCGCGGTTCAGGCCCCCTGGCGGACGATGATGCCGACCGCGTTCAGCTGGGCGTTCGCCGCCGCGCGCTTCGTGGCATCGTTGATGGTGGCCCCGTAGGTGAGGCCGGCGTGGCTCGCGATGGCGTACCGGGACACGATCACCGCCTTGGCGTCGGCGCTCGTCGCGTCGACCGGGAAGAGCAGCACCGCGACGGCGGTCTGCGAGCCGTCGGAACCGGCGGCGGCGGCCGGCACGTGCTTGCCGGTCGCGGCGACCTTGGCGAGCACGGTGCCGGAGGCGAGCTTGCCGGCGCCGGAGGCGATGATCGCCGTGTCGCGGCTGCGGTAGGAGCCGTCCTCCGCCTTCAGCCAGTCGGAGGCGACGATTGCGGTCTCGAGGAGGGCCATGGATCAGGCGTCCTTCTTCAGGCCGGCGCGGCGGAGCTCACGCTCCATGTTGCTGGCGGAGGCGGTGAGGCCGGCGTTGCCCTGGGCCGCCGGCACGTGGGAGCGGATCGAGGTCTTCTCCTCGGCCGCGACGAAGCGCTCGAAGAAGCTCGCCCGGGCCTGCTCGACCGTCTTGCCCTCGGCGAGGAGCTTGTCGGCGGCGTCGGCCAGGATCGTCGGATCGACGCGGCGGGCGTGCTCGACCACCGCCTTCATCTCGCCGGCGGCGTTGATGCGCGCCCGGGCCTCGTCGACCGACACGCCCTCGGCGATCAGGGCGGAGGCCATGGAGGCGACGCCGCCGTTCACGCAGAGCTTGGCGATCTCCGCCGCGTCGGCGCGGGTGCTGGCGCTCGACGTCGAGCGATCCGCCTCCGCCTCGGCGGCGGCGATGTCGCGGTCGAGATCCGTCACCTTGCCGGCGGCGGCGTCGAACTCGCGCTGCTCGTCGTCGGTCATCGAGCGGCCGCGGGCGGCGGCGGCAAGCTCGGTCATGCGGGAGGAGGCCTTCGCGCGATCATGGCGAAGGCCCGCGAGATCACGCGGCATTCGGTACTCCTGGGATGGGCGGATGGGCGGGCGATGTGCCCTGGCCCGGCTCGGCCGGGATGGGAGGCGCGGCTATCGCCGCGTGGCGCGGACGGCGCGCTCGTTGGCGGCGGTCCGGCTCAGATCCTTGAGGGTGGCGTCTTGCGTCCGAACGCGATCGGCCATGCCGGCGGCGACCGCATCGGCCCCCACCTTCATGCCACCGGCGCCGAAGTCGGTGCGGACCCGCGCGGGCGTGGTCTTCCGGCCGCGCGCCACGTCGGCGATGAACTGCGCCTCGATGCCGTCGAGGAGCGCCCGCACCTGGCCGGCACCGTCCTCGGACTGGGGGTCGGGCCGCTTGTTCGGCGCGTTCGAGGACACGATCTCGATGGACAGGTTGCCGGTCGCGTCCGGCTCGACCTGCTTCGAGAGCGCCGCCACCACACCGATCGACCCGAGCATGCCTGTCTTGTCGGTCACGAGCTCGCCCGCGGACGAGGCGATCCAGTAGGCTGCCGAGGCCGCCGAGCCCGAGACGTGCGCGACCACTCGCTTGACCCCCCGTAGGGCGTAGAGCTGATCAGCCAGGGCGTTGATCCCGGTCGGGGAGCCGCCGGGCGAATCCACCAGGAGCATGATGGCGCCGACGTCCGCGCTGTCGCGGGCAAGCGCCAGGTCTCGGGCCAACATCGCCGTCGAGGCGCCGGTGCCGGACATCTCGGTCATCATGTTGGCGCGCGGGAAGATCGGGCCGACGATCGGGATCACCGCCACGCCCTCGCGGGTGAGCATGGCGTATCGGGCGCCGTCGAGGCGCTGCGCGGTCGGGCCGGCGGCGGCCTGCAGGTCGAGGCGGAACCAGTCCTCGCCCTCTGCCGCACGGCGATCGGCGCGGCCGGACCGGTCGAGGCTCGCGAGGCTCGCCATGAAGTGCAAGTAGTCGGGGCGGATCGCCCACGGCTCGGCCGTCAGGGCGTGGAGCGCGCTGGTCATGGTCACTCTTCCGGCTGGGTCGGCGCGGGGGAGGGCTTCGGCGGCGGCTCGCTGCCGCCCGGTGCGGCGTCGGCCGACGAGGCCGGCTTGACCGCGTTGCGCCCGTCGCTGGTGTAGGCGAGCCCCATCTCGTCGGCCCGCTCGTTGTCCGCCTGGTTCTCGGCGTCGATCGTTTCGGCGTCGAAGCCGCCCTCGGCGACCTTCCTGGCGCGTGAGGAGAGACCCGACTGGATCTCCTTCGTCTTGCCCTCGACGTCCTGCACCGGGTGGATGTACGGCCAGGCCTGCGGCACCCAATTCGCGGCGTAGGCCGTGGCGCGCGGCATGCCGGGCGGCAGCTTCAGGGCGCCCGACATGATCGCGAGGTCGATCCACCGGCGCCAGATCGGGCGGCAGAACTGGAACACGACCTGGTGGTGCTGCAGCGCCTCGACGCCGCGGCGGAAATCGTTGAGCGCGGCGCGCAGCGTGCGGTCGTCGAGCGTGCTGTAGTCGCCGCTCAGGATTTCGTAGAGCAGGCCGCAGGCCGCCGCGATCTGGCGCTTGGCCTCGCGGACGAACATGTCGAAGTTCGGCCCGACGTCCTTCGGGTCGGAGAACTGCACCTCCTCGCCGTCGGCCAAGACCTGCAGGGTGCCGGGCTCGAACTCCAGCGAGACGGCACCATCGTCGTCCGCGCCGTCGGTGCCGAGCGGGCCGGAGCCGGCCGGGCTGTCTACCCCCTCTTCCATGGACCGCTTGATGAAGCCGACGAGGCGCGTCGTGTTCTTCTTGCGGACGAGCTCGGCATCTAGGTAGCCGTCGAGGTCGTAGAGCGTGCGCAGCGCCCGAGCGAGCCAGGGTTCGCCCCGATCCTGTCCCGGGCGCATCGCCCGGTAGAGGTGGGCCACGTCGCCCGCCGGCACCTCGGCGAGTTCGAGGCCGGCCGGCGCCATCACACCGTCGCCCGGGTGCTCCCGGTAGAGGAAGTAGCTCTGGCGCCGCCCGATCGCGTTGTAGCGGATGCCCTGGCGGATGTTGCTGCCGGGCTCGGTCTTGAGGTGCGGGCAGTGGTCGCCTTCGAGCACTTGCAGCTGAAGCGGCACCGACAGGCCATCGGAGAGCAGCCGGGTGCGCAGGCGGGTGAAGCTCTCGCCACCCTCGACCATGCCGCGCACCGCGATGGCCTGTAGCCCGTAGAAGTCGTGGGCGCCGATGCTGTCGGCCTCGTCCGTCCAGGCCAGGAACAGCGCCTGCAGCCCGGCCCGGAAAGCGGCGTCCTCCTTCTTGATCCGGCGGGCCTCGGCCTTCGACAGGCCCTCGGTCGAGCGCGCCGCGGTGGAGCGCGGCACGATGCCGGTGCCGACGATGTTCGACACCAGCCGGTCGACCGCGGCACCGGCATAGGGGTTGCGCCGGGTCTGGTCGCGGCTCTTCCGGCGCAACTCGTCGAGCGCGTAGGTGATCGCGGTGTTCGGGCCGTAGCTGCCGACCCGCCAGCTGCGCGAGCGGCGTCCGCGCCCGCCCGCGACGTCGTAGGCCGGCGCCTCGAGCGTGCCGGCCGGCTCGCCGTCGAGATCCATGGCGACCGGGGCGACGTACTGGCCGGTGCCCTTGACCCGGAACCGGACCGGCGGGTTCGTGCTTACCACCCGCTGCGCCCCGTCATCACGACCTGGCTGGCGCGCCGCACGACCGTTCCGCCGGTCGCGACGACGAGCGCAGCGATGTCCCGGTCCAGGTCGCGCAGCGCCTTCTTCATTTCGTCGTAGCTGCGGTAGGTCACGCGCCCCGTGTTGTCGGCGCCCTCGACGGTGAGCACGCCGCTCGCCATCGCCACGCGCAGCTTCACCCGCTGGGCGCGCAGTTTCGCGAGTTGCTGTTCCGGCGTGTCGGCCATGCTCACCTCGTGGGCCTGTTGTTGACCCGGCTGCGCCGGACGGCGCGGCGTTGCAGGTTCCGCGCGGCCAGCGTGCCGGCGGCGATGGCGGGCGCCAGCGGCGCATCCTCGGCGGTGGGGCGGACCCGCTCGATGCCCAGCGCCGCCTCGAGGTCGCGCCAGTGCAGTTCCCGCCACCGGTCCCACCCGCGCATCGCGGCGAGGCCGCGGGCGTAGTTCGCGCAGTCTAGCACCTCGTTGCGCCGTCCGCCGATCGGCACCCACTCGCGCCGGGTGCGGCCGCGCGTGACGTGGGTGACCAGTTCCTCGGCGGTCAGCTGCTTGACCTGGTCCTCGGGCACGTCACGCGGCAGGTGCACGAAGCCGGCCGGGAAGGGGTTGCCCTCGGCCGGGCGCTGCAGAGCGAGGCAGCCCATCAGCTCCTGCTTGGCGAACGAGGCGCCCACCCGGATCGTCTTCAGTCCGCGCCGCAGCTTCTTGCCGGCAGGGGTGGTGTCCTTCGCGCCAACGCCAAGGAAGGCAGAGGCGTAGCTGTCCTGGCCGTCGACCGCGTGCACGTTGCCGCGCCCGCCCTGCGAGCGGACAAAGGCGTAGACCTCGGCAGTGAAGCCGCTCGAATCGATCCCCCAGTCCCGCACCGCCATCTCGGCGCCGGCCTCGTGCTGCCACGTCTCCCCAAACATGGCCTCCAGGTCGGCCCATACCTCCGGCCGGTTCGTCGGCCCGGGCAGCACCCGGTGCTCGACCAGCCAGCGTTCCCGGTTCCGGCCGAAGCCCCAGATCCCTACCTCGAGGCGGTCCTTCTGCACGTCGACCCCGGCGAACAGGATCAGCGCGGCCCGGCAGACCGTGCCCGACAGGTAGGTGTCGCGCCGGGCGTAGACGTCGTGCCAATCCGGCGCGTCGGCGCCCTCCTTCCAGGTGCGGGCGAGCTGCGTGTTGAAGAACGTCCGCAACGTCTCCGGCCCCCGTCGCAGCGCCCGGGCGAACTTCGTCACCGTCTCTCGGATCGTCTGCTTCGGCGCGTAGAGCTTCGAGGCGACGCCACCGGCATGGTCGTTCGGTACCGCCTGCGCGCCGCAGTGCCGGCAGAGCGCCCGCCGCACCCCGTGCGCCAGGGGCGCCCAGCGCTCCGGCGTCTGCGGCTCACCGCAGCAGGTGAACGACCGGGTCTGCCGCCACTCGATGCGCTTCAGCGCGCCCAGGCGCTGAGCCTCGGTCCATGGCCGCTCGCAGGCCTCGCACTCGTACCGTGCCGTTTGGGGATCGATCTTGCCGGACTCGTCCTTCTCGAACCGGACCCGCTCCCATTCCAGCGACTGCCAGGCGCCACAGCCCGAATGGGGACAGCGGACGAATGCCTTGCGCTGGTCGCTCTCCTCGTAGCTCGCCTCGATGGCCGAGCGCCCGGCGATCGTCGGCGAGCAGGCCACCACGGTCAGGCTGTTCGCCTTGAACTCGGCCTGCCGCTCCTCGGCCAAGTCGATCGGCGGGCCCTCTCCACCGGCAGAGAGGGGATACTTGTCGATCTCGTCGCAGACCAGGAGCCGGATCGGCCGCATCGCGAGGTTGGTCGGGCTGTTCGCGCCCACCAGGGTGATGTGGCCGCCCGGGAACTGCTTGTGCGACAGGGTCGCGCCGGCGTCCCGGGACTTGGCCTCGCCGAACAGGTCGGTCAGGACCTTCGTATCCCGGATCATCGGCGCCAGCCGGTCCTTCGAGAAGGTCTCGGCCGCGTCGTCCTTCGGGAACACCCCGAGCATCGGGCAGGGATCGACGTGGGCGAAGCGGCCGATGACGTTCTCGATGAGCGTCGTCTTCAGCAGCTGGGTGCACGCCATCAGCGTGATCTTGCTGACCCCGGGCTCGGTCGCCCAGAGCATCGGGCCGCGGGCGACCTCCACCCGCGACACGAAGAACTTGCCGCCGTTCGAACTCTCCTTGCTCAGCTTCCGGTAGCGCTCGGCCCACTGCACCACGTCGAGGTTCGGCGGCGGGGTCATGCCGCGCCGCCAGGACCGGCGTAGGCTGCCGACGTCAGCTGGCTTTGGGGGAGCCGAGATCGGGGCTGCTGGGCTCGCCAAGCTCGGCGAGGTGCTGTTGGACATAGGTGGCGAGGACCTGGGTCAGCGTCCGGGCATCGACCTTCAGCACGTCCGCCATCTCGATGCCGACCCGGGCCGGCCAGGCGATCCAGGCGTCCCGCATCGCCCGGGCCTCGTCGAAGAAGGCGGCCTCGGCCTCGGCCCGGTCGACCAGCTTGCCCTGCTTGGTCAGGTACTCCTGCCGGCGGAGCAGGCCGAGATGGTTCTCCTTCCGCTGCGCGGCCGCGGCGAGCGAGAGGTTCGGGTTCTCCGGGTCGAACTCCGGGGGATCGCCTGGTTCGTCGTCAGGCTCGGGCAGGGGCGCTTGTATGGGTGGCGCGCCCTGGCTCGCCTTGCTCGGTTGCTGCGCCGGGCGCTCGCGCGGATCGGGCTCGGCTCGCGGGATGGCACGGATCGGCCGGTGTGTCGTGCCGCCCCGGTTCGTCGCCGGCCGCTGGTCGAGGTTCCATTCGGTAGCCTCGACATTGACCCGGCCGTCCGCGGCCAGCGCCAGGAGGCCCTGGCCCTTCCACTTCGTGACGATCGCCTTCGAGACGCCGCGGTGCCGGGCGAACTCAGCCTGGGTCATCGTCGAAGGGCGTTCACTATGGGCGTTCACCGTTTACCGTTCACGGGTTTTGGAACCCTGGCGCTAGGAAACTTGGGGGCCCCGACCACCCGTATAGGTCTGGACGGGCCAGGGGCCCTGACAATCGGTGCGAAGGTGGTGATGTGGTCGAGCCAGCGGGATGAGCCGACGATCCCGCACCTTAGGAGGGTATGACACGGGCGGCAGGCCAGGGCACAACGGGAAGCTGTTCAGACTGCGTCGGCCCGGCCTGCCTATCGCGTGAGGTCGCGGGGGCGATACTCAATGCGACACACCAGCCTTAGCAGGCCATGTGCCATGGACAAAACTGGCAAGCTCTCGGCAGCGAAGCGACGATGGTCATGGCGATGCCGTTGGGCTGGCGGGGAGCTTCAGCTGAGCCCGCTCACTCTGCTGCCCAGCCTGATGCTCCGTTAGTATCAGCGGTGAGGGTTATCACCCATCCACGAGCTTACTGAGCAAGCTGCCAGTCCACAAAGGGAGCCGCCTAGCACTATCGCGAAGATGGACCACCAAAACGTTGTGGCGTGATACACCCAAGCGCACGATGCGAGCCCACCACCTATGGTCGCTGTTGCAACGAAAAACATCTCGCGCACCCCACCCGTCCTCGCCAGAGTACGACAAGTTGTCTTGAGTGCAAACGAGTTGCGCGCAAATGGTATATCGATCGTAAACTGCTACTTGGCTTGGTGCCTTGAAGGGCTGACTGAATTGCCTGGGGGATCAGGAGCCGGACTGAGCCGTAGCGCCAAAGCTAACGCACGGCAGGTGTGGAGCCACTGCCGTGCTGAGATCTCTCGATATCACGCTACGTCCTTGAATTTCAAGCCCAAGTTCCGCGCTGCCTTGTGGGTACAAGTCGCCGAGTAAGGGAGGGCGCCGATGCTGACGAGGTGCCGTATCAGCGGCGGCACTTCCATCTGCGGATCTGTCTGCCTGAGTGTGGCGTCGAACTCACCCCTGAGGATGCGTAGGCGCAAGTCTTCCACCTCGCCTTGAGCCAGTACCGCCCAGCGGTCCGATGCACCCCTGACGATGCGCTCCAGGCCGTAGATGCCGGCGATGTGCTGCGTCGAGCGGTCGAGCCCAAACACCAGGATGCGGGCCATCAGCGGGCGCTCGGCGATGATCCGTTTGCGGTTCCGCACCCGCCAGAACCGGAGCATCGGCAACACCGTGTCGACGCCCCTGCGGGCCATGGCGTCGCGGACCATGACCTCACATCCGGGGTTGGTCACGGCGGCATGCCAGCGGACCGGGTTGGGCTCACCGGCAGCTTGAGCCATGGCTGTTTCCCGGCGGCTGTCACGCGGCCAGCGGCAGCGGTCACCGAGGCGCAGGGCCGGCGTGGCGGGCAGCACCGGCGCGTCCGTCGCTTCACCGGCGGCCTGGGCAAGAGCAATTGAGCGGCGAGACATCTCAGGCAACTCCATACTCATACATAGCACAATCCACTCGCTTGAGCATCAAAACGATGGGCAAAGATCAAGCTGCGATCAGATTTTCCTCTAAAATATCACACCAATCCATTCCGATCTTGGACGGTATCTCAACTCGCACGGCCGTCAGTTCGCGCTGAATGCGATGGGCGAGGGCGTAGGCCGCTGCCTGCCCCGCATAGGCGGCGTCCGAATCTCCGAATACGACGACCTCCTCGACGTTCGGTGGCGGCTCCCACTTGGCGAGCATGGTGGAGTTGATCGCGGCCCAGCATGGGATGCCGAAGAGGGAGGCCGCGGCTAGGGCCGTCTCGATGCCCTCGGCGATCCCCAGGACAGGGCCGGGATCGAAGAGACGGATCGCAGCACCGGCCGGGATGGCGCCCGGCATCATCCGGCGCTGGTCCGCGACCGGCGCCTTCCTGCCGCCCTCGGTCAGGTAGGTCCGGTGGATCGTGGCCGGTGCGCCGTCCGGGCCGGTGACCATGGCGAGCATGGCCGGGTGCCAGGACGGCGTGTCGTCCTGGTAGCGAAGGCGGGCGATCGTCCGCAGGCAGGCCGGGACGGTCCTCAGGCCGACACGTTGGGCGAGATACCGGGCAACGGGATCGCCGGCCTGCACGGGCTTGGAGGACCGCCACAGGCGGTTCAGGCGCTCGCGGCAGTCGTTGGCGGACCGCTTACCCCGCACCGGGCGGACCGGGACCGTTCCCATCAGCGAATCGACCCGATCGGCCACCTCCCGGAACGTGATGCCGAGGACCCGGATCGCCAGCATCGGGCCATCGCCGGGGCCGCAGTGATTGCAGATCCAGGTCCCACGGCCTTCGAGGTCGTCGAAGCGAAACCGGGTCCGACCGCCGCAGAGCGGGCAGGGGCCTTGCTTGGCGGTGAGGTACTTCCGATCCACCCCGAGGAGCGGCAGAAGCTCGGACCACCGCCCCGACGCGCGCTCACTCAGCGGCCTGGACATGGTGGACCTCCCGCTTCCTGGCGAAGGCGATGGCGCGCGATTTCACCCAGCCCAGGATCTCCGGGGTGGGCTCGACCTCCGGGGCATCCCGGTAGTGGTTGGGCCAGACGCCGGTGAGTTCGCGAAACTGGTTCGCTGCCCAGCCGGAGGAGTAGCCCCGGCGCCGGCCGACGAACTTGAGCTGCCCGAACAGGTTCGCCTTCTCGAACGTCTTGGCCCTCGCCTTCAGCGGCCGCACCTCGACGAGCTCGCCGTCCTCGCAACCGATCTCGCTCTGCTTCTCCGGCTTGAAGCCGCAGGCCGGGCAGGCATGGACCTTCGGCGGCTTGAGGAAGCTGCAGGACGAGCACTCTTTCGGCAGGGGCTCGAGACGCTCCCGCGCGTCGCGCTTCTGGCGCTCCCGGCCGTCGTCGAGCCGGTCGTGGTGGATGTCGGTCACGAACCCGAGCCGCAGGTGCGTGTCGGAATGGTCGAGGATCAGGCAGTCGGCCTTGCCCGGCGCCGTCCGCAGGCCCCGCCCGATGATCTGGACGAACAGCATCTCGGACTTCGTCGGGCGGGCCAGCACGATGCAGCGCACATCGAGATCCACGCCGGTGGTCAGGCATCCGACGCTCGCGATGGCCTTCAGCTCGCCGCGGGTGAACTGCCGAAACAGCGCCTCCCGCTCCTCGCTGCCGGTGTAGGCGTCGATGTAGCCCGTCGCGACACCCGCGGCCTGGAACTGCGCCTGGAGGTGCTTGGCGTGCGGCCGGTCGACGGCGAAGATGAACGTCGGGCGGTTCTCGCCCCGCCGCAGCCAGGTCTGGACGATGTCAGCGACGAGCGTGGCCTGGTTCATCGCCTCGCCCAGATCGCCCTCGTGGTAGTCGCCGGCGACCGTGCGGACCTCCGACAGGTCGGGGTGCGACGGGGCGTAGACCCGGAACGGCGACAGGTAGCCGGCCTCGATCAGCTCGGCGGTGGTCGTGACCTGGATCAGGTCGTCGTAGAATTTGCCCAGGCCCTTCGTCCACGGCGTCGCCGAGAGGCCGACGAACGGGACGCGCTGCCAGGCCGGATCGGCCATCCACACGCCCAGCATCTCGAACCAGCGGTGGGCCTCGTCGACCACGACGAGGTCGAACGGCGGGATCGCCCGGCGCTGCAGCGTCTGGATCGACGCGACCTGCACCGGCTTGCTCGCGTCGGTCATCGGGTGGCTGCCCTGGATCACCCCCACGTCGTGGATCCCCTCGGTGAAAAACGACCTAACGGTCTGGTCGATGAGGGACAAAGCAGGAACAACGAACAGGATCCGCCGGCCCTTCGCCAGCGAGCCCTTCACCAACGCCGCACCGACGACGGTCTTGCCGAAGCCCGTCGGGGCCTGGAGCATCGGGCGGCGCCGGCCGCTGCGGAGCGAATCCCGGAGGCGGTCGATGATCGCGACCTGATGGGGGCGAAGTTGCCGGGTCACGGGCGCCCCCCACCGGAGGCGGTCCGGCCGAAGGGAGCGTTGCTGTCCCAAGCCGTGGGATCGGGTTCCGCAGGGGCAAGCGCCCCAGGTGAGAGCCTACCCTCCCCAGGAAGGTTCTTATCACGGCTAGGTAATCTATGTGGTTGTGATTGTGATTGCTGTGGCCGGGCTCCAGCATCACCACTGCCGTCGCTCTGGCCCTGGCGTAGCATTGCTTTGGCATTGCCACCCTTGGCGCCTGCCTTTGCCCGCCTCTCGTAAGCGGCCTTGGCCGAGCAAAGCTCCTGCTCGATCCTGGCATGGTGCCAGTCGTCGCCGAAGAATTCGGCCAGCGTATCGCGCACCCCGGCCCATTCGCGGGACGACAAGCGGCAGATCCGGGCGAGCTTTGCTTCCTCGGTCGGCAGCTTGCCGTTCTGCCAATAGTGCATGATGAGCAGCAGGTAGGCGCCATGCTCCAGCGTGCTCAGGTGCCCGGTGTCGGCGAGGTAATCGGCGACGTAGAGCGGCATCCAGGGGCGGCTCATGTCAGGGCCTCGGAGGCGAAGGCATCGGGCATGGGGGGACCGTTCCGAGAACCGCGAGGCGCGGTCGGTTGCAGGCGTCGGGCGGATGGGACGGGTGGGCGCCCTCAGGAGCGGGCGGTCACGGCGGTGCGCGGACCTGCGCCTTGGGCCGCTCCTTGAGGGTCAGGTGGCCGCGGAACTCGGTGGCGGGCGGCTCGGGCACCGGCTGCAGCAGCGAGAGGGCCAGGACCGTGTCGCGGTGGGCGCGGGCCCGGGACCGGTTCCGCTCGGCGGCCTCGGTCAGGTCGGTGCCGGCGAGTTCGTTGGCGAGCCGGTCTTCCGATCGGGCCTGGGCGTCGTACCAGCGGATGAGCTGGTCGAGCCGGGAACCCGAAATCGGCCGATCGCTCGCCAGGATGACGATGGCAATGTCCTCGGCCATCACTCGGCGGCCTCCGGCATCGTGACCGCCGCGGCGGCCGTGAGGATCGCGCCCCGCAGCCGCAGGTTCTCGGCCGTCAGGCGGGAGACCTCGTCCTCGAGCGCCAGGTGATCGCGCTCGTCGCGGGCGAGGTGGGCCCGCATGAAAGCGGTGTAGGCCGCACCGACCGCCGCATGGTCGGCCGGGTCCTCGCTGTCGGCGGCGCACCGCTTGGCGTCGATCCAGGCCCGGAAGAGCCGGTCCCGGTAGGCCCGGGCCGGGGCGAACCCGGCATCCGGCGCGTCAGGGGCGAGAGTGGGGGCAGGAGCGGTCACGGGTCACTCTCCATCAGCCAGACGCCGAGTGCGGCGAGCCACCGCCCGGAACGCAGCAGCATCCGCCCCAGCCGATCCCGCAGAGAGGCGGGACATGCGTTCCGCCAGCGCTTCGAAGTCTGCTGCCAACGAGGCGTACTCATCTGATCTCTCCCGGGTGCGGGCCGCACGCGCCGCTCGGATCGCCTCGATCTCCGCGGCGTGGACGCACCGGGCCTTGCGGTACCAGAGGTCGAACGCCCGCCAGTACGAGAGCCCAGCACGCCGCGCGGCGCGGCCGATCTGAACCTTGATGCTGTCGTTGCCGGAAGGCTGCGCGATCTCGCGCAGGCCCTCGGCCGCCTCAAGCAGGAACGCGGTCACGCGCTGCTCCCAAGACTTTTGGGACATCTCCCAATCCACCTCCGCCACGATCCGGGTCGTGACGGAGGTGCCAGATGAGGAGATGCCCCGAGGATGAGTTGACGGAGACGGAGGCCACGCCGCGCACCACCCTGGCAGGTCCGGGTGCGGCGCGGGCCGCCGAGACGAGACGCAAACACAAGGAACGGGCGCGCCAGCGCCGACGCCGGCACGCGCCCTGGGAGCGAAGCGCGCTCCATTCCGGCCGCCGGCCCCGATGAAAGGAGCCGGCCATGACCGGACGCGAGACCAACCCCGATCAGGACTTCACGATCGAACTGACACGCGTCGAGTACGAGGACGACGACCCCTTCGGCCCGGAGACCTACGTGATCACCTTCCGGGTCGAGCGGGAGGGCAGAGGATTCGACGTCACGGTCTGGCTGCTGGCTCACAGCGTGCCGACGGTCGATCTGATCCGGGCAGCGATGGTGCTGCTGCACGAAGTGGTGGCGAAGCTCACCGAGCAGACGAGGGCGTGGAAGGGCGGGACGGGCTGACCCAGGCACGCCGCTGTTCAGAAGTGCGAGCGCCGGGCGGCGAACGATTCGCGCGTGCCGCCCGGCGCCGCTACCATCCGAAGTTGCGACACGACGGGTGGAAGTCACATGCCGATCGAACTGAAGGATATCGTTGGTTGGGGCGTAACCGGCGGCCTCGGACTGGTAAGCTTGTGGCTCAACATACAGACGAGGCGAGACGCCAAGCGCACTTCGCGGAAACAAAAGGAGAGAATTTGGTCTCTCCATCAAGAAGACACCGTTGTCCCAGAGGCAGAAGGGGTTTTGTTGCGAATACATCTCGAAGAGCCAAATATGAACCGCTTTCGCCTTATATCTATAAAGGTCCAGCTGCCGAAAAGGGCGCTGGTATCCGAATTTGAAAACGTATTTGGTCATGACGGTCGATATATAGGCGCCAAGCCTATCTATTGGAAAAATATGATCGAGCCAAATATAGAGTTGAAGCAAGATCGAAGATACGCCGTCGATCGTGCAACCCATCTTTTCTTTGTGAAACCTGCGTCGATCAAAAGGCTGCGCAATCCCACAGATAGGGTGCGAATATCGATTAAGCTTGAGGAAGTCTCGTCCAGCAGATCCATCACGCGACTTAATGTCACTAGCGAGCCAATTGCATGGCCGAGCATACAGACGACGAGCGTCACGTGATCTGAAGTCTTGGATACGCCAGCTGATGTAGTTGCAGCGCACGCACCTGCGCGCGGTCTGCATATTGAGGAAGGCGCGGAGCACGGCGCGCGCTCTCAGCGCGCTGCGCAGACTATCACGTCCCGCGCACCACGCATCGATCCGCCGATCCGGCCAGGAGAGGAGGCAGCGGATCATTGTTCCTAATCCGCGCTTTTTGGGTGAATCAATGCAAGAAAACCAGCAGCCCGTTCAACAGACTCCCAATTTTCCAGGCGAGGTCTGGTTGTCCCCGACCTCCACCTTGTCCACGTAGACCTGTCTATATTGGCCCGCTCAAACAGCGCCCCAAGCGGCACGCCCGCCGCCTTCAGCGCTGATTCTATACGGCGAGTGCGGTCAGCGATCTGCATACATGTGCATATAGTGCATTAAAGCACGATGCACAAGCGGCAATGCACGATGCAGGCCTGCATCATATTTGGTATGATCCACCCGAGCGGAAGGCCCCTAGGCGTTGTAAGATGGAAGAAATAAGTGACTCAGCCACTGTTGCGTATATAAGGCATGTTCTCCATGAAATGCAGATAAGTCCAACCGCACTCGCAAAAAAGGCCGGTGTAAGCTCTACGACTTTGACTAGGCCTTTAAACAAGCCAGACCATAAATTTAATCTATCTGCGTCAACTATAGAAAAAATACACAAGATAAGTGGAATAAATCCGGGACCATTTTTTAATAATTCTGATTTTGCCTCGCGCTCGTTAGCGGCTATCCATGACAAAGATGCCTATGATCCAGAAATTTGGGGCGGCAATGACAGCGATTTAGTAGCGACCCTTGTTATCGGAGGAGCTGGACTAGGGGTTTGGCAGGAAATTGGAAAGGCATGGTCAACTCAATTAAACATAATGGACCTAACTTATACAGGATACAAAAGCAACGATTGCTTTGCAGTAAGAATACTTGACGATCATATTCTTAAACATGGCTACGTTGACGACTATTTGTTATGCATCAGATTCGGCGCTTATAAACATGAAGTCACTTCTGGCCAAACAGTCCTATTAGAACGCCGCCGTGACGGCGGCAGGCTCATTGAGCTTACCGCGCGCCGCGTGCAGAAGCTGAAAGAGGGTTGGCAACTTAGCACCTATGGCAGGGGCCGCCTGGCCCAGGATCAGGTCGTCCTTGCCGAATTGACAGGCGACCCTGACGCCGAGGTGATTGGTGTCGTCGGCTATGTGGTGAAGCCAATATAAATGATGCAGTGATGCATTTTCAGACTTGTGCATTTATGCATCGTCCCGCATGATGCCTTCCATCGCCGCTGGCGTGGAGGCCGCTCGTGCTATCCAACCACAACCCCTTCGTCCCCATCCTCATCGCCGCCGCCTACTTGTGCGCCGGCCACGCGCTCACCCGCCAGATGGAGGGTTGAGAGATGGAAGCGCTCACAACCTTCAACTTCGAGACCAAGCCGCTGCGCTTGGTCGATCGGAACGGCGAGAGTTGGTTCGTCGCTACCGACGCCGCCGGCATCCTCGGCTACGCCGCCGCCAAGGATCTGACCCGCACCCTGGATGACGACGAAAAGGGTGGGCACCGGGTGCCCACCCCTGGCGGCGAGCAGGAAGTCGCCATCATCAGCGAGGCGGGCCTGTACCGGGCCATCCTCCAGCGCCGGGCGACGAACTCCGTCCCGGCCGAGATCCGGCAGGCCATCACCCGCTTCCAGCGCTGGGTCTTCCACGAGGTGCTGCCGAGCTTCCGCCGGACCGGCACCTACGCGCCGGCTGAGCCCTCCGATGCGCCCGGGGTCGCCACTGCCTTCCGCTCCTACTTCTCCATCGGCGAGCTGATCGGCCTCGACCGCAACCAGGCGGCGTTGGCGGCCAACCGGGCGACGCGCACCACCACCGGCATCGATCCGCTGGCGCTGATGGGCGCGACCCATCTCCTGGCGCCGCAGCAGGCCCCGCTTCTCACCCCGACCGACCTCGGCAAGGAACTCGGCGGCCTCTCGGCCATCGCGACCAACAACATGCTGGCCGAGCGCGGCTTCCAGGAGGGGCGGCGCGATGCCAAGGACCGGCCCTACTGGGTTCCGACCGAAGCGGGCGAGCGCTTCGCCGTCTTCCTCGACACCGGCAAGAAGCATTCCGACGGCACGCCGGTGCGCCAGCTCAAGTGGTCGGCCGATATCGTCACCGCCCTGCGCGAAGCTACTGTGGCCGACGCGCCCGTAGCCTGACCCTCTTCTTCCCAGTTCCCGCCCTCGTCGGCTGAGAGCCGGCCCGGACGGGTCACCCCCGGGTCATCACGCCCGCTTCTTCCCACACAGCCAGACCCATCAGGAGGCTACCATGCTTCACGTCCCCGGTATGCCCGAAGGCGTTCACGTTTCATTCTCGCCGGAGCAGGTTTCTACCCTGGCTCTGAGCCAGCCCGATCCCGTCCTCGCCCTGATCGAGGCGCATCGAGCCGCCTATGCGGCGTGGGAGCCGCTTGGCGCTGCCTGGAACGACGCCCTCGGCGGAACGCCGGAATACGCTGCCGCGGAGGCCGCGCAGGCAGAGCCCTATCGGCGCGAACGGGAGGCATTCGGCGCCCTGCTGGCGACGCGACCGACCACGGCCGGCGGCCTCTGGGCCCTCACCACATACATCCCGGAGTTCCTTCACGAAGCGGGCTTCAGCGACGCATCGCACGAGCAGGCAACGCTCGATGCCTTGCGCGAGGGAGCGCTGCAGCTTGGGCTGGCGTCGGTGGTGTCCGAAGCCGTCAAAGTCCGGCCGGAGGGCTCGACCGCCGTCGATACCAGCCTGATCCAATGGGTTCGGGAACTCGCCGCGATCGAGGCTGAGCAGACCGCGATCCTGAAATCCGGCACCTATGCGGACGCCTACGACTCACCGGATTGGGTCCGGCTCGAAGGCCATCGCGAGACCATCCTGGAACGGGTGATCGCGACCCGTGCGCACACGATGGACGGGCTGAAGGCCAAGGCGTCCTTGCTCGATCTGGAGAGCGTCAAGCATTTTCAGAAGCCGACGGAGCGTCTGGCGGACTCGATGGCGACGGACATCGCCGCGATGCCCGTCGGCGCCCCGAAGACCTCAGAAGCCCTGGCCGCGCTGATCAAGGCGCACGAACTGGCCTACGGGCACGCCCTCTTCGCCGACACCTACGGCGAGCCGGATGCCGCCGCCCGCAGGCAGGCCAAGGAGGAGGCCTTCCGAGCGTTGCTGCACACCCCGCTGCATTCCGACGCCGATCGGGCCGCCTACGCCCTCGCCGTGATCGAGCGGCAGAGCAGCGCTCTCGTTGTCGATCGATCGCTCGGCCGGGACCACCCGATGCCGGTCGCCTACCGCAATCTCCGCCTCGGCGAGTACGCCCGGGAGCCGGTGGAGATGCGTGACATCGGCCGTGCGGCCGAGCCCGAGACACCCGAAGATCCCCACGTCGCGCTCCTGCCCGCCCTGCGGCAGGCCTTCGCGTGGAACTGCGCGGCCATGCCCATCCGCAACGATGCGCTGAGCGGAAGCCGAGAGGACGAGGCGTGCGGCGCCGTGCACGAGCATTGCTGGCGACTGGCCGGCCGCATCGTGGCGCTGCCGGCACCGAAGACCCCGGCCGGGTTGGGCGCGCTGGCGCTGGCGCTGTCCGTCGCGGCTGAAGGCGCGATCGGAGTGGAGCGCGGGGACGACCTCGACCACGAGCGCTACGGCGATGAGAAGCGCATGGCGGCTGCGATCCGCGCCATGATGGCGGCGACGGGTGTCGAACCTCTGCCGGGCTGGACCGGCTTCGGTGACGAGCCCGACCACGAGGCGCGGACGAACGCTGCAGCCGCGGCGGCCGGTTCGGGCTCCCTCCCGGCCTGGGCGCTGGCCGGCGAGGCGGGTCCGGATGCCGAGGACGTCATTGGCGAGGGATCGCCCGAGGTCGCTCCCTGCGCGCAGGCTCCTGCCGCCTCGCTGCCCAGCCACGATCTGTCCGGCTACTCCATCCCGCAGCTCTGCGCCCTGTTCGGTGTGTACGAGCGAGCCGAGGATCACTTCTACAGCGCTGCCTGGTGGCCGAAGCTCGGCGAGGCCGGCTCGTCCATGGTGACCAGCGAAGGCGACCGCTGCATGGCGCTCAAGGACGCCGTGGCGGACGAGTTGCAGAAGCGCACGCCGGTGCATGGCACAGATGCCGACGACCGCGGCGAAATGCTGATGCGCCGCACGCTTGTCCGGGGAAACTGGGACGCCACCGCCCAGCTGGTCTCCTGCCTTCGCGGCGAGGTCTCGGTCCTGCAGGGGGCGCACTGACCCATGGCGAATGCCATCTCCCTCCAGACCCGGCAGCCTCGTGCTGCCGGCCCCACCGGGGCGGCGCTTCCGCCGTTCCACCCGGCCACGGCCTGGGCCGGCCTTCCTCGCGAGACGCGGGACGCCCTCGGCACCACGCTGGTCGACCTCGTGTTCCAGGACTTCCTCTCGGGTGCCGCCTACGCCGAGGAGGACCGCGTGCTGACCGACGACGATCAGCGCAGCGCGGCCATCGAGCGGGCCGAGGGCTTGCTGAACCGGATCTACGACGACGTTGCCGCCGCGCTGCCGGCGCTGTTCGGCCCGGCCGGCGAGAACCCGGCTTGGGTCGAGGATTTCCGCGCCGGACGCCTAACCATCTCGCACGAGGGGGTGCTGTCGTGATCACCACCCACATCACCGACCCGCACGTTGCCTGCCGCCATCGCCTCCTGACCGCCTATGGCTGGTTCGTAGCTGCCCGGCCGATCGAAGGGGGTTCGAATCCCACCTCTTCCGCCCACAAATCCGCCCTGGCGGTGAACGAGGCGCGGCGCGAAGAAGTCCTACGCGTCCTCGCTTTACCGGCCCCGGTCACCCGGGACGGTCTGCGCGTCACCGGCTTGGCGATGGCGATAGCGGCGGAGGGGCGCGCCGCCGGCAGCGACGCGGGCCTGTACCTGACCCTCGCGGCCCGCGCGATCCTGGGCGCGACCGGGGAGAACCTGCCGCCGGGCTTCACCGGCTTCGGCGACGAGCCGGATCACGATGACCGCGACCGGGCTGCCTGGACCGGCACCGGGTCGCTGCCTGTCTGGGCTCAGTCCGGCAAGGCTGCGCCGGACGATGCCGACTTCCTGGCGGAGGTGCGGGCATGAACGCGATCTCCCGCATTCCTCCCACCCGCGGCCTCGTCGGGATCGATGTCCTGCTGATCGACGGACGCGCCATCCATCTCGACGACATCGCGACCGCCGAGGAGGGGCGCCAGTTGCTGGCGGTCCTCGACGGCGAGATTGCCAGGATCGAGGACCAGCTGTCCGCCGCCGATTTGCGCGGCGCGGACCCGGAGTGGCGCCGACGCGCCACCACCGCCCACAAGCGCAAGCGCCGGATCCGCCCCCGGCTGCAGGAGCGGATCGGCATCCTTCGGCGAGCCGAGCGGGACCAGGCGCATGCCGCCGACACCCTGGCTGCCTCCTCCGCCAAGGACGGCCGGCGCCGCGCCTTCATCCTCGCCGCCCAGGAACTCCTCAGCCACGAGGTCGTAACGGAGGTCTGGGCCCGCGCGGCCGAGATGAAGCCCGACCTGTTCGCGGACGGCAGGGTGGCAGGAGGATCGGCATGACCGAGCCCGATCCCATCCTTGCGGCCATCGCCACCCACCGCGCCGCCTACGACGCGTTCCAGGTCGCACCCGACGGCGAGGCCGCCATCCTCGCCGAGGAAGCCTACCGGGAGGCCGGCGAGGTCCTGGTCACGATGGCCTGCGCCACGCCCGCCGGTGCGATGAGGCTCCTCGAGCACCTGCGCTGGTGGCTCGCCGAGGAGGTCGCGTTCGCCGACAGCTACGGCCTGACCTACCGGGCCGCGCAGGTCCGCGTCGCCGATCTCACGGCGCTGGCCTGCTCGTGCTGGCCGGTCTCCGGGCGGGAGCCGGACCCGATCCTTCCGGCCATCGAAAAGGCGGAGGAGGCCGAGGGCGCTCATACTGCGGCACTCTCAGACCTCGACGAGACCGACGACGTGCAGGTGCGGGCCGCCAACACCGCGGCAGACGCGAGTTCGGCGGCCTTCGAGACGCTGACCACTATCCTGCCGACCACGCGGGCTGGGCTGTTCGCCCTGGCCGAGTTCTACGCCCGGGAGAGCGAGGAATTCGAGCCGATGTGCGCGGGCGGGCAGTACCTGCAGCATCTCGCGGCCGCCTTGAGGGTGAGTGATTCCACCGGCCTGATTTCGGGCACCTCATTGGCAAAAGCTGCGTCACATCAGCGGCTTGTCTGCATGATTCCGCGAACCGCTGCACACGCCTCATCATCGGCGAGGGCGCAGTGACGAACCGTGGCCCGATCGGCATGCTGATTCTTGCCCAGGTCCATCCAGGCCACCCGATAGCGCGCGGCCGCAGCCGTGTGCCGCTCGGGATGCCGCTGGTCGAGTGGCGAGCGGGGGGCGTCCCGGCCCCTACTGCTGAAGGGGAGAGGTGACGTGGAGCGGACGCAGATCCCCGGCGCCTGTCAGATCCTCGGCGTGTCCGCCCGGACCATTCAGCGGCTCGCGGTGGCGGGCCTGTTGCCGAGCGCCGTCAAAGTTGGTCGGGTGTGGACGTTCGACATCCAGGCGCTTCGGACCTGGCTCGTCGAGCAGGAGGTAAAACCGTGCCAGCGCATCGAAAGAAGGAAGCCCCAGAGGGCTGCTACTGGCGGGGCGAGGTCTTATGGGCTCGCTTCACCGTCGGGGGAAAAGAGTACCGTTTCAGCCTCAAGACAGGCGATCCGAGCGTTGCGCGAAATCGCGCGGCAGCAGAGCACGCCAAGATAGTGGCGGCCCATAGCTTCGGGGAGGACCGAAAGCTATGGGCCGATGCCGTGACTGCCTGGGGGCAGTACATGGTGAGCCAAGTCGGCGCTCGGACGTTCGATCGGTATACCAACTCCCTCGACATCATAGACGACCATCTGACCGGACTCCACGTCGATGAGGTGTCCGACGACACTGTTGCGGCCATCGTGCGGGCGCGGCGCGCGGCTGGCGTCTCCACGGCCACGATCCGTCGCGACCTGACCGCGCTGTCCAGCGTGCTTAGCTTCGCTGTCGACGAGAAGTGGCGGAAGGGCAACCCGGCGCTCGAGGCGATGCGCAGCCGGCGGCTGAAGGAGCGCCGCGACCCGATCGTGCTGCCGGATGATCGCGACATCGAGCGGGTGATCGCGCGGGCCCCCGGCCTCTTCGCGCATCTGATCCGGGCCGCGCTCCTTACCGGCTGCCGGCAGGACGAGCTCGTGACGCTGGAGCGACGGCACGTCGACCTGAACCGGCGCGCCATCTCCGTCCTCGGCAAGGGCAACAAGCGGCGCGAGGTCGGCTTGACCGAGGAGGCCGCCGCGCTGTTCGCGTCAATCCCGGTCAACCTGGCGACCCGAGCCGTCTTCTGGCACCCGGGGGCGAAGGGCCTGCCCGGCGGCCGCGCCCGGGAAGAGCCCGAGCCCGGCCCGTTCATCAACCCCGCCACGCGCTTCTCTTTATATACGCGCAGCGTCGCCGAGGCCGAGGCTACCGAGATCGCGGAGGCCGCTAAGCGTGGGAAGAAGCTCGAGCCGACGTTCCGGCGCTTCCGGTTTCACGACCTGCGCCACCGCTTCGCGGTCGACTACCTGCGGTCGGGCCGCGGTGGGATCTACACCCTCCAGCAGGAGATGGGGCACACGAGCATCAAGGTCACGGAGCTGTACCTGGCCTTCCTGACCCCCGAGGAGCAGGCTCGAGCGAAGGACATGCCTGCACAAAACACGGCACAGGTGCATCGGTTTCCGGGATTGACCGGGGCCTAACACGTTGCTACGGCTGCGGAATAGATGACCGCCGCGATTTCCGTCCATTGGTTTTGTAAACCGAAGGTCGGGAGTTCGATCCTCTCCACCGGCACCAGTTCCACCGGGCCGCCCGCGCGGTCCGTGCGTCGCGGAGGCCCCCGATGCCGTCCCTGCTCCGCTCGGCCTTCCCGCTGCTGCTCGCGCTGCTCGCCGGCCGGGCCCAGGCCGCCGACGAGCGGGGGCCTCATCGGAAGCCGGTGGCCGTCGTGGCCGACCGGAGCCTGGCCGTGGCGCCCGGCGCGCGGCTCCTGTTCTTCGCCTCCGCCGATCTCGACGCACCCCATCCCGAGACGACCCGGGCGGTGATCGTGCTGCACGGGCGGCTGCGGGATGCCGACGTCTACTACGCCTCCGCGCTCGCCGCCCGGGAGGCGGCCGGCCGGGCCGGGGACGGGGCGCTCCTCGTCGTGCCGCAATTCCTGAGCCAGACCGACTGGGCCGCGCATGCCCTCCCGCCGGACGTGCTGCGCTGGACGCTCGAAGGCTGGCAGGGCGGGGACGACGCGCTCGGCCCCGCACCCCTGAGCTCGTTCGACGCTCTCGACGCGATCCTGGCCCGGCTCGCCGACCGGCGCCTGTTCCCGAACCTGTCGCGGATCGTCGTCGCCGGCCATTCCGGCGGCGGCCAGGTGGCGCAGCGCTACGCGATGCTGTCGCGGGAAGGCGACGCCCTGGCGGGGCGGGGCGTCCGGGTGACCTACGTCGTCGCCAATCCCAGCAGCTACGCCTACGTCACGCCCGAGCGGCCCGGCCCGACCGCGGATTGCCCCGGCTACGACCGCTGGAAATACGGCCTGCAGGACCTGCCGCGCTATGCCGGCGGGGCCGCGCCGGCGGCCCTGGAGGCCGCCTACGTCGCCCGGCCGGTGACCTACCTGCTCGGCGGCTGGGACACCGACCCGCAGCATCCCGCCCTCGACCGGAGTTGCATGGCCGAGGCGCAGGGGCCGTTCCGGCTGGCCCGCGGCGAGGCCTACTGGGCGGCCCTGCGGGCTCGCCACCCCGACCTGCGCCAGCCGCTCCACGTCGTGCCGGGCGTCGGCCATGACGGGCGCCGGATGCTCGGCTCGGCCTGCGGCCTCGCGGCCCTGTTCGACGCGCCGGACTGCGGGCCCGGCGAGGACGGCGGTACGGATCCTGCCAGACCCCGCCCGATCGATCCCGCCGCCCCGGCCGGGGCGGCGCAGCCTCCACGGTAGCCCCACAGCATGAGCACGCTCCCCAAGGTCGCCTTCATCGGCACCGGCGGCACCCTATCGTCGGTGGGCCGCGACAGCCTCGACATCCTCGACTACACCGCCACCGGCCGGCGCCTCGAGGCCGAGGAGATCCTGGCGCGGGTGCCGGAGACCCGGGAGGTCGCCGAGGTGGTGCCGGTGCGCTACCGGGCGGTGACGAGCCCGGGGATCGGCTTCTCCGACTGGCGCACCCTGGTGCGGCTCTGCGAGGAGCTGGCGGGCGCGCACCCGGACCTCGCCGGCATCGTCATCGGGCACGGCACCGCCACCCTGGAGGAGACCGCCTACGCGCTGAGCCTCACCCTGACCGCCGACCTGCCGGTGGTGCTGGTCGGCTCGCAACGGCCGATCAGCGCCCTGTCGAGCGATGCCGGCCTCAACCTCGTCGCGGCGTTGCGCACCGCGGCCGCCCCGGAATCCCGCGGGCGCGGCGTGCTGGTGGTGCTCAACGACGAGATCCAGGCCGCCCGCGAGGTGACCAAGACCTCGGTGACCCGGATGCAGACCTTCCGCAGCCCGGATTTCGGGGTGCTCGGCCAGGTCGACGGCGAGCACGTGCGCTACTACCGCCGGTCCGAGCGCCGCCACGCCCCGGGTACGCCGTTCGACATCCGCACCCTCGACGCCCTGCCGCGGGTCGACATCTCCTACGCCTACGCGGATGCCGACGGCACGGCGGTGCGGGCCTTCGCGGCGGCGGGCGCCCGGGGCATCGTCTCGGCCGGACTCGCCCCCGGCATGACCCCTCCGGCGGAGGCCGAGGCCCTCGCCGAGGCCGCGGCCGCCGGCATCGCCGTCGTGCAATCGACCCGGGCCGGCAGCGGCGTCGTGCCCTCCACCGTGCGGCTGGCCTCCCACGGCATCGTCCCGGCCGACAACCTGACGCCGCAGAAGGCCCGCATCCTCCTCGCCCTCGCGCTCACGGTCACCCGCGATCCCGCCGCGCTGGCGGAAATCTTCGCGACCTACTGAGCCGGCCCGCGGGGCGCCCACACGCTTCCACAAGGCCTTGATGCCGCAGACGATTGCCAGGCCGACGGGGGCTGACTAGGCTTCCGGCGCCGAGCCCGGCGACTGCCCCCGCGGTCGGGCTGGCGGCAGGTCGGGCCGGCGCAGTCTGAACACCTCCGTCAGCGCCCGACCTGCTTGCGGGGGGGCAACAGGGAGGGCATCCGGGGAGTCCGCCGATGGTGCGCCTGAACGAGATCCGGGCCGGGGAGGTCGCCGTCGAGGCGCCCCGCGCGACCGATGCCGGTCTCGTCTTCGTCGGCCGGATCCGTACGCCCTGGACCGACCGCCTCGGCTGCCCGCGCCAGGGCCGCCTCGACGGGCCGACCTGCCGGATCGAGGTGTTTGCGCCCTGGCGCGACGCCCTCGACGGCGTGGCGCTCTACGAGCGCCTGGAGGTGCTGTACTGGCTCGACCGCTCGCGGCGCGACCTCGTGCGCCAGAGCCCGGCCAACGACGGCACGACCCGGGGCACCTTCTCGCTGCGCTCGCCGGTGCGGCCGAACCCGATCGGCACCAGCATCGTCGCGCTGGTCGGGATCGAGGACGGCGTGCTGCACGTGCGCGGCCTCGACTGCCTCGACGGGACGCCGCTCCTCGACATCAAGCCCGACCGCGGCCTGTTCGTGCCGCTGGCACCGCCCCAGGCCGGCGACGCGCAGGCGGGGGACGCGTGATGCGGGCCGCCGCCGTCGCGCTCCTCGCCGCGCTCCTCGGCGCGCCGGCCGCCTCGGCGCAAGACCCGCCCCCGGCCGCAGACGCTCCGGCGGCCGTGACGGCCCTGCCGATGCAGGAGGTCGCCCCGGGCATCTTCGTCTACGAAGCGCCCTACGCCCTCGCGGGGCGGCGCAACGACGGCGCCATCGCCAATGTCGGCTTCGTGATCGGGCGCGACGCGGTGGCGGTGATCGATACCGGCGGCAGCCTGCGGGCGGGGCAGCGCCTGCTCGCCGCCCTGCGCCAGCGCACCGCGCTGCCGGTGCGCTACGTCGTCAACACCCACGTCCATCCCGACCACGTGCTGGGCAACGCCGCCTTCGCGGGGGAGGGCACGACCTTCGTCGGCCACGCCGCCCTGCCCGACGCCCTGGCCGCCCGGGCGCAGGACTACCTGAAGGCCAATGCCGACCTCGTCGGCCCGGACTTCGCCGGAACTCGGATCGTGCCGCCGACGCTTCTCGTCTCGACGAGCCTCGACCTCGACCTCGGCGGCCGGGCGCTGCACCTCGAGGCCTGGCCGACCGCCCACACCAACAGCGACCTGACGGTGCGCGACCGGGAGACGGACACCTGGTTCCTCGGCGACCTCCTGTTCGTCGGCCACGTCCCGGCCCTTGACGGGCGCCTGTCGGGATGGATCGGGGTCCTGCGCCGCCTGCGGGCCGAGCCCGCCGCCCGGGTGGTGCCCGGCCACGGCCCCGCCTCGGTCGCCTGGCCCGCCGCCGCCGGTCCGATCGACCGCTACCTCGCAGTGCTCGAGAGCCAAGTGCGGGCGATGGTGCGCGACGGCGCGCCCATCGACCAGGCGGGGAAGGCCGCACGCGCGGAAGCCCAGAACTGGTCCCTCTTCGACGACTTCAACGCCCGCAACGCCACGACGGCCTACCAAGAGCTCGAGTGGGAGTAAGGAGCAGTTAAATATCCGGATGCGTCCAACCGCGGCACTTCCGTTGATGTGCGAACGGCAAAGCCGGCTCAACGTTCATGCTGCGCGGCACAATACCTATGCTGCCCTGCAGCATGGAAGGTCTCATATACCTTAGTTATGAAATTCGCGCTCGGGTGTCGCAGGCCGAGAGCCGGTTGGCGTGTTGACGGCGCCCCGATTTCTCTTAGAGTTCCTTCAGCTTCGGCTTCAACGGCGCCGCCAGGGGAGGGGGCGCTCGGTTCGCAAACACGGCAGGGATCTCACCGGTCCCCTCGTGCCAGGATCTCTGGCGGCCGGTTGTGACACGCTGACGAGGCCAACGACATCCCCAAACGCAAACAACAGGAACCGGCCCGATTCGTCCCGTTGCGGATGTCGGGATCAATGCACCTGTCGGAGGAATCCATGAGAGCGGTCCATCTCCTTGCGGTGAGCGCGGGTATCCTCGGCGCCGTCCCGGCGCTGGCGAACGAAGACGTCCTGAAGCGCACGGCCAACCCGGCCGAGCAGGTCCTCCAGACCGTCGACTACGCCAATACGCGCTACTCGAAGCTCGACCAGATCAACGCCGGCAACGTCAACAAGCTGCAGGTGGCCTGGACCTTCTCGACCGGCGTGCTGCGCGGCCACGAGGGCTCGCCGCTGGTCGTCGGCGACGTGATGTACGTCCACACGCCGTTCCCGAACATCGTCTACGCGCTCGACCTCAACCAGGATGGCAAGATCCTGTGGAAGTACGAGCCGAAGCAGGATCCGAACGTGATCCCGGTGATGTGCTGCGACACGGTCAACCGTGGCCTCGCCTATGCCGACGGCGCGATCTTCCTGCACCAGGCCGACACCACCATCGTGTCGCTCGACGCCAAGTCCGGCAAGGTGAACTGGTCGGTCCAGAACGGCGACCCGAAGATCGGCGAGACCAACACCGCCACCGTGCTGCCGGTGAAGGACAAGCTGATCGTCGGCATCGCGGGCGCCGAGTACGGCATCCGCGGCCACATCACCGCCTACGACCTGAAGACCGGCAAGCAGGCCTGGCGCGCCTACAACGTCGGCCCGGACGCCGAGATGAAGATCGACCCGGAGAAGACCACCGAGCTCGGCAAGCCGGTCGGCAAGGACTCGTCGATCAAGACCTGGGAAGGCGACCAGTGGAAGACCGGCGGCGCCTCGACCTGGGGCTGGTACTCCTATGACCCGAAGCTGAACCTGGTCTATTACGGCACCGGCAACCCCTCGACCTGGAACCCGAAGCAGCGCCCGGGCGACAACAAGTGGTCGATGACGATCTTCGCCCGTGACGCCGATACCGGCGTGGCGAAGTGGGTCTACCAGATGACCCCCCACGACGAGTGGGATTACGACGGCATCAACGAGATGATCCTCACGGATCAGAAGATCGGCGACAAGGAGCGGCCGCTCCTGACCCACTTCGATCGCAACGGCTTCGGCTACACCCTCGATCGCGCCACCGGCGAGCTGCTCGTCGCCGAGAAGTACGATCCGGCGGTGAACTGGGCCAGCAAGGTCGACCAGGACAAGTCCTCGAAGACCTACGGCCGTCCGCTCGTCGTCGCCAAGTACTCGACCGACCAGAACGGCGAGGACACCAACTCGAAGGGCATCTGCCCGGCGGCGCTCGGCTCCAAGGACCAGCAGCCGGCGGCCTACTCGCCCAAGACCAACCTGTTCTACGTGCCGACCAACCACGTCTGCATGGACTACGAGCCGTTCCGGGTGAGCTACACTCCGGGCCAGCCCTATGTCGGTGCGACCCTGTCGATGTACCCGGCGCCCAACAGCCACGGCGGCATGGGCAACTTCATCGCCTGGGACGGCACGGCCGGCAAGATCAAGTGGTCGAACCCCGAGCAGTTCTCGGTGTGGTCGGGTGCGCTCGCCACCGCGGGTGACGTGGTGTTCTACGGCACGCTCGAGGGCTACCTGAAGGCGGTCGACTCCAAGACCGGCAAGGAACTGTACAAGTTCAAGACCCCGTCGGGCATCATCGGCAACGTGATGACCTTCCAGCACAAGGGCAAGCAGAACATCGCCGTCCTGTCGGGCGTCGGCGGCTGGGCCGGCATCGGCCTCGCGGCCGGCCTGACCGACCCGAATGCCGGCCTCGGCGCGGTCGGCGGCTACGCCGCCCTGTCGAGCTACACCAACCTCGGCGGCCAGCTGACGGTCTTCAACCTGCCGAACTGATCCCCGGCACGGGCGGGCGCGCGGCGCGCCCGCCCATCAGACCTAAGTCCGGGCCGGCGCGGGTATCCGCGCCGGCCTCCTTATGATTAGATTATCATCAGAATCGCGAAACGCCGAACTGCGCGGCGGCGGTTCAATGATATCAGGGAGAAGCGTCCTTTGCGTCATCTCAGCAGAGTTGTCCTGCGGCCGCTCGCGGCCGGCCTCGCCCTAGCAGCCGTCAGCACGGCTGCCGTACATGCTGAGGATGCCAAGAAAGCCGATGCGAAGCCGGATCCGGCGCTGGCCAACCAGCTCAACCCCAACGACAAGACCGCCGAGCCCGACGAGAAGCTGCTCGCCAAGGACGCCGCCGTGAAGGTGGAGGACGGCAAGTACACCGACGCCTCCGGCAGCCCGACCTTCCACGTCACCGACAACGGCAAGAAGGTCGACTGGTACAGCTATTCCGGCTACCGCCGCTACCACGCCGAGTGCCACGTCTGCCACGGCCCGGACGGCATGGGCTCGACCTACGCCCCGGCGCTCAAGGATTCGCTGAAGTACCTCTCCTACGAGGAGTTCGTCGGCATCGTCGTCGGCGGCAAGCAGGACGTGAACTCGTCGACCCAGAAGGTCATGCCGGCCTTCGGCGACAACAAGAACGTCACCTGCTACATGGACGACCTCTACGTCTACCTGAAGGCCCGTGCCGCCGGGGCGATGGGCCGGATTCGTCCGAACGAGAAGGAAGACAAGCCGGACGCGGCGCGCAAGCAGGAGAAGGAGTGCCTCGGCGGCTGATGACGCGGGCCCTTCTCCTGGCGGCCGGCCTCGCGCTGGCCCTCGCGGGTCCGGCGCGGGCGCAATCCCTGCCGGACCTCGTCACCACGGACGCCCTGCGGGTCTGTGCCGATCCCGGCAACATGCCGTTCTCCGAGCGCCAGGGCGACGGGTTCGAGAACCGCATCGCGGCGATCCTCGCCGACGAGTTGAAGGTGAAGCTCCGGTACTACTGGCTCACCCAGGGCCCGGGCTTCGTGCGCAACACCCTCGGGGCAGGCCTGTGCGACGTCATCGTCGGCTCGGCCTTCGGCACCGAGCTCGTCCAGAGCACCAACCCCTATTACCGCTCGACCTACGTGCTGGTGTCGCGGCCCGGCACCTTCCCGGGCCTGACCGGGCTCGACGACGAGCGCCTGAAGGGCAAGCCGATCGGCGTGATCGTCGGTACGCCCCCGGTCGAGCGCATGGGCGCGGTCGGCCTGGTGCCGACGATGAAGCCCTATCCCCCCTACCAGTTCGACCCCTCGCGCAAGCACCAGACCGTCTCGGCCGAGATCGTCGCCGACGTGGCCTCGGGCAAGCTGGACGCCGCGGTGCTGTGGGGGCCCGCCGCCGGCTGGCTCGCCAAGGAGGCCGGCAAGGAAACCGACAAGCATGCCGGCGGCCTCGAGGTGGTGCCGCTGCTGCGCGAGCCCGACCGGCCGCCGCTCGCCTACCGTATCGCCATGGGGGTGCGCCACGGCGAGAACGAGTGGAAGCGGATCCTCAACACCGCGCTCCGCAAGCGCCGCGCCGAGATCGAGGCCGTGCTGCACGACTACGGCGTGCCGCTCCTCGACGAGGAGGAGAACAAGCTGCTGCCGGCGGACGCCAAGCCGTGAGGCGTGCCCTCGCGGCGGGTCTCGCGGCGCTCCTGCTCGCAGCACCCGCCGCCCGCGCCGCACCGCCGCAGCCCGACGGCTACCGCCTCGAGGATTTCCGCAGCCCGACGCCGGCGGCGCTGACCGGCGCCGAGACGGTGAGCACCGCCGAGGCCGAGCGGCTCTGGCGGGCGGGCGCCGCCTTCGTCGACGTGCTGCCGCGCCCGCCGCGGCCGACCACGCTGCCCCCCGGCACGATCTGGCGCGACGCGCCGCACGACAGCATCCCCCGCGCCCAGTGGCTGCCCAATACCGGCTTCGGCGAGCTGGCGCCGCAGACCGAGGACTACTTCCGGCACGGCCTGTCGGCCGCCACCGGCGGCGATCCGGACAAGCCCGTGGTGCTGTTCTGCCAACGGAATTGCTGGATGTCGTGGAACGCCGCCAAGCGGGCGCTCGCCCTCGGCTACCGCCACGTCCACTGGTACCCGGACGGGACCGACGGCTGGGGCGAGGCCGGCCTGCCTCTCGCCCGGGCCGAGCCGGCGGGGCCCTGACGCGAACCCGTCGGTTGTGTCATGGAACGCCCGATCCACGTCCGGGAGACCATCATGACCGTCGAGCGCGTCGCCATCGTCACCGCCGGGGGCAGCGGCATGGGGGCCGCGGCGGCCCGCAAGCTCGCCGCCGACGGGTTCCGGATCGCGATCCTGTCCTCGTCGGGCAAGGGCGAGGCCCTGGCCGAGGAACTCGGCGGGGTCGGGGTCACGGGCTCGAACCGCTCGCCGGAGGATCTCGGCCGCCTCGTCGCGCGCACGATGGAGCGGTGGGGGCGGGTCGACGTCCTCGTCAACAGCGCCGGCCACGGGCCCAAGGGCCCGCTCCTCGATCTCACCGACGAGGACTGGGCCCGGGGCATGGAGGTCTACTTCCTCAACGTGGTGCGGCCGACCCGCCTCGTCACGCCGATCATGCAGCGCCAGGGCGGCGGCGCGATCGTCAACATCTCGACCTTCGCGGCCTTCGAGCCGGAGCAGGCGTTCCCGACCTCCGGCGTCTTCCGCTCGGGGCTCGCCGCCTTCACCAAGCTGTTCGCCGACCGCTACGCCGCCGACAACATCCGCATGAACAACGTCCTGCCGGGCTTCGTCGACAGCCTGCCGGAGAAGCCGGGCATCCGCGAGCGCATCCCGCTCGGCCGCTACGGCAGCGCCGACGAGATCGCCGCCGTCGTGGCGTTCCTGGCCTCGCCGGGCGCGGGCTACATCACCGGGCAGAACCTGCGGGTGGATGGCGGCATCACCCGGTCGGTGTGAGCCAAAAGGATGCTACGCCGCGCCCGCGACCGGCTCGATCCCGCTGCGGTCGAGCCGGGCCAGCGCCTCGGAAACGGTCTCGCCGCCGGTAACGAGGTCCGGGGCGATCTCGGCGAGCGGCACCAGCACGAAGGCGCGCTCGCGCAGGAAGCGGTGGGGCAGCACCAGGCGCTCGTCGGAGACGGTCGCGCCGGCATAGTGCAGCACGTCGATGTCGATCGCCCGCGGGCCCCAGCGGCGCTCGCGCACCCGGCCGAGCCGTGCCTCGATCGACAGGCAGGCCTCCAGCAGGGCGTGGGGCGGGAGCGTGGTCTCGATCCCGAGCGCGCCGTTGAGGAACCAGTCCTGGTCGGTGTCGCCCCAGGGCGGGGTGCGGTAGTTGCGCGAGCGCGCCGTGACGGCGATGCCGGGCGTCGCGGCGAGCGCCGCCACCGCGGCATCGAGCATCGCGGCCTTGTCGCCGAGGTTGCTGCCGAGCCCCAGATAGGCCCTGGCCGAATTCGCCTCACGCATGCCGGGTCCTCGTGATCTCGACCGCGACCCCGTCGAGGACGAGGGGCACCGGGGCGCTCGGCTTGTCGATCCGCACCGTCAGCGCGTCGAGCTGGGGGAAGGCCGCCAGCGCCTCCGCGCAGATCGTCTCGGCCAGGGCCTCGATCAGCCGGAACCGGCGCTCGGTGGCGATGCGGTGGGCGAGGCCCGCGAGGTCGGCGTAGCTCACCGTGGCGCCGATCTCGTCGCTGCGGCCGGCCTCGCCGAGATCGAGCCGGGCCTCCAGGGAGAGGTAGAAGCGCTGGCCGAGGGTTTCCTCCTCCGGCAGCACGCCGTGGCGGGCGAAGACCGCGAGGCGGTGGATCAGGATGCGGTCCCGGGATTCAGGCACGATCTCAGGCTCCTGCGCGGGAGGCGGGACGCGTGATCGCGTCGACGACCTGGCAGGCCTCGACATGCGGGCGCACGTCGTGGACCCGGACGATGTCGGCCCCGAGCGCGGCGGCCGCTACGTGGGCGGCGATCGAGCCGAACAGGCGGTCGGCGGGCGCGGTGGCGGCGTTGTGGATGCGCCCGAGCACCGACTTGCGCGACACGCCGACGAGGAGCGGGAAGCCGAGCGCCCGCAATTCGGGCAGGCGCCGCAGGGCTTCGAGATGCTGCTCCCAGCTCTTGCCGAAGCCGACGCCCGGATCGAGCACGATATCTCGGTCGGGAATGCCGGCCTGCCGGGCGATGGTCAGCGAGCGCTCGAAGAAGGCCCGCATCTCGTCCATGATGTCGAGGCTCGGGTCGATGGTCTCGCGGTTGTGCATCACCACCACCGGAGCGCCGTGATGGGCCGCCACGCGGGCGATCTCGGGGTCGCGCTGCAGGCCCCAGACGTCGTTGACGATGCGGGCGCCGGCCTTCAGCGCCACGTCGGCGGTCGAGGCCTTGTAGGTGTCGATCGAGATCGGGACGGGGAGGGTGGGGGCGAGGGCCCGGATCGCCGGAAGCACCCGGGCCTGCTCCTCGTCGGCCGGGACCGGGACGTGGCCGGGCCTCGTCGACTCGCCGCCGATGTCGAGGAGTGCGGCGCCTTCCGCCGCCAGCCGGGCGGCCTGCTCCCGCGCGGCGTCGAGATCCTGGAAACGGCCGCCGTCGGAAAACGAATCGGGCGTGACGTTCAGGATGCCCATCACCAGGGTGCGGCGGCCGAGATCCGGCAGCAGGGCGGCGAGTGCGGTCAACGGCATTGTCCTCGGGCGGGAGACCGGCCCGGGATAGGCCGGCCCGGGCGCGGGCGCAACGGCGCCGGGGCGATCACCCTTCGGTTAGGATCGGCCGGAAACGGTGCGCCGCCAGGCCCTTATCTGGCGCCGGCGCGGGCGGCCCGCTACATTGGTCGGAGCATTGGTTCACGCGCGAGAGAAGCCCGCCAGGGCCCCGCCGCCGGAGGGAACGCCATGAGGAACAGCAAGACAGCGAGGCTGGTGCCGGCCCTGGTCGTCGCCGCGGCCCTCGCCGGGCCGGCGCGGGCGGAATCGGGCGTGACGCCGACGAGCGCCGTGGCCGCGCAGACGAGCCCCCCGCCGGCGCCGCCACGGCCCTCGCCGCTGCAGGACGACCGGCCCGAGACCACCTGGCAGGAATTGCGCACGAGCGTGACCGGCGACAAGCCGCTCGGCGACGGCAGCGGTCTCGTCACCCTGGAGGCGCCCAAGCGCGCCGAGGACGCCGCCATCGTGCCGATCACCCTACGGATCGCGGTGCCCGAGGGCGACCCGCGGCGCGTGAAGGCCCTGACCCTGGTGGTGGACGACAACCCCTCGCCGGTGGTCGGCACCTTCCGGTTCGCCGAGGGCCAGCGCCGCTTCAATCTCTCGACCCGGATCCGGGTGAACTCCTACTCCTACGTCCGCGCCATCGCCGAGACCGAGGACGGCGCGCTCCTGATGACCCGCGTCTTCGTCAAGGCGTCGGGCGGCTGCTCGGCCCCCGCCCTCAAGGATCCGGTGGCCTCCACCGCCCATCTCGGCGAGATGCGGTTCCGCAGCTTCGCCGAGCGCGGCGAGGCCCAGGTGCAGGTCCGCCACCCGAACTATTCCGGCCTGCAGATGGACCAGCTGACCCGGACCTACACCCCGGCCTGGTTCGTCGAGAACATGACCGTGCGCCAGGGCGACAAGCCGGTCTTCACCATGACGGGCGGCATCTCGATCAGCGAGGACCCGACCTTCCGGTTCTCCTTCGCGGGCAACACCGAGCCGGTGACGGTCACCGCCAAGGACACCGAGGGGCGGGTCTTCACCCAGAGCTTCCCGGCGGCCAACGGGACCTGACGACGCATCCTGTGTCGGGGAGCGGGTCGGGATGAAGCTGGGCTACGTGATCCTGTACGTGCCGGACGTGGCGGCGAGCGTCGCGTTCTACGGGCGGGCCTTCGGGCTCGCGCCGCGCTTCGTCCACGACAGCGGGCAGTATGCCGAGCTCGAGACCGGCGGGACGGCCCTGGCCTTCGCGGAGGAGGGGTTCGTCGGCGAGGCCTGCCCGGGCTTCCGCCTCAACCGCCGGAGCGAGGCACCGGCGGGCTTCGAGGTCGGCCTCGTCGCCGAGGACGTCGCGGCGGCCTTCGCCCGGGCGGTGGCGGCCGGCGCCCTGCCGGTCGCCGCGCCGGTGACGAAGCCCTGGGGACAGACCGTCGCCTACGTGCGGGACGGCGACGGGGTGCTGGTGGAACTGTGCAGCGCCATGGGCGCCTGAGCCCCGGCGGCGCCGCTCACCGCCCCGTCTGCCGGTAGCAGCGGATCTCGGCCTCGGCCTGGGCCCGGCGCAGCTCCGCCACCTGGTCGTCGAACATCTTGGTCGAGCGGAACTCGTTGGCGCGCTGGCCGATGCCCTGGCGCATGCCCAGGATGGTCGAGGCCTGGACGTACTTGTCGTAGGGCAGGATGGCCGCGATGGCGTCGATCGAGCAGGCGCACTTCGTCAGCGCCTCCCGGGTCTGGCCGTTCGCCGCCATGCAGCCGAAGACGTAATCGGCCCGGGCCTCGGTCGGGTAGTCGTTGTCGTCGGCACGCGCGGGGGTGAGCCCCGCCGCGACGGCGAAACCGCCGAGGAAGACCGCCTTAGCCAGCATTCGGTTCATGGGTCAGCGTTTCCTGGAGCAGGATTCCGCCCTCCGGGTTGGTGGCCCGCGCGTCGATCGAGACGATCTGGCCGGGCACCGCGGGGGAGAGTACGAAGGTATAGGTCAGGCCGTCGAAGCCGCGCAGGCGGTCGCGCACCGGGTCGTCGACGAAGGGCCGGACGACGATCTGCCAGCCCGGCTTCTTCGCGCCATCCACCTCGACCTCGGTCGCGGTCACGCTGGCATTCTCGCGCAAAGCGCGCCGGATGCCGTTCTTGATGTAGCGCGGGTTGCCCTTGAGCACCTTGGCGAGGTCCTCGAGGTGATGCTCGAGGAAGCGCACCAGCACCGGGTTGCCGGGAAAATCCTGGTAGGTCGCGGTCGGCATCCGGCGCTCGCCGGAGAACATCTCGACTCGCAGGTTGCGGGTGTCCGGCTTCTCGCCCGCGCTCACCTCCTCGCGGATCCTGTCCTCGATCGGCGGCCCGAACGGCGCGCCCTCGATGCCGCTGAAGCGGGTGTAGCGGTAGCTCAGCGCCTGCCCGACCGGGGCGTTGCCGATCTGGTTGGTCTCGAACAGCAGGGTGGCGGGATCGGGCGCCCCGTCCTTTCGCGCCGCGTTCGCCGGAGCGGCATCGTGTTGGGTCACGGCCTTCGCGCCGGGCGCGGCGTCCTGCGCGGACGCGGCGCCCGCGAGGCCGGCGGCCAGGGCGGCAACCAGGACGAGACGTCTCTTCACACGGGCGCTCCCTCGGGGGTGGCGACGCGGGGCGCGCCGCCGATGGTGCGATACTGATAGTCCGGCGCCGTCTCCAGCGCCGATTCCGCCACCGCCAGGGCCTGGACCTTGCCGTGCAGCGGCGAGAGCGAACAGGCCGGGTCGGTGGCCTTGGCGTCGCCGGCGAGCGCCAGGGCCTGGCAGCGGCAGCCGCCCCAGTCCTTCTCGCGCCGGTCGCAGGAGCGGCAGGGCTCCTGCATCCAATCGGTGCCGCGATAGGCCCGGAAGGCGGGCGAATCCGCCCAGATCTCGCCGAGCGGGCGGTCCTGGACGTGCCAGAATTCGAGGCCGGGGATCGTCTCGGCGGCGTGGCAGGGCAGCACCTTGCCGGTGGGCGTGACGTTCATCAGCCGCCGGCCCCAGCCGCCGGCGCAGGCCTTCGGGTACTTGGCGTAGTAGTCCGGCACCACGAGATCGATGACGAGCTGGCCTTTCAGCCGCTCGCGCGCCTCCTCGACGGTGCGGATCGAGCGGTCGACATCGGCCTTCGCCGGCATCAGGGCGGCGCGGTTGACGTAGGCCCAGCCGTAATACTGCGTGTGGGCCACCTCGAGCCGCTTGGCGCCAAGGCGCATGGCGAGGTCGATCAGCGCCGGCACCTCGGCGATGTTGCCGCGATGGATCACGGCGTTCAGGGTCAGCGGCAGGCCGAGCGCCGTCACCCGCTCGGCGAAGGCGAACTTTTGCGGCTGCGCGTCCTTCAGCCCGCCGATCCGCTCGGCATTGCCGGCTTCCGCCGCCTGGACCGAGAGCTGGACGTGGTCGAGCCCGGCCTCCGACAGGGCGTCGAGCTTCCCCAGCGCACCCGCCACCCCGGAGGTGATCAGGTTCGAGTAGAGGCCGAGCTCGGCACAGGTGCGGGTGATCTCGACGATGTCCTGGCGCGCCGTCGGCTCGCCGCCCGAGAGGTGGATGTGGAGCACGCCGAGCGCCGCCGCCTCCCTCAGCACCCGCTGCCAGGTCGCGGTGTCGAGCTCGGCCGAGCGCCGGTCGAGCTCCAGCGGGTTCGAGCAGTACGGGCAGCGCAGCGGGCAGCGGTGCGTCAGCTCGGCCAGGAGCCCGATCGGAGCCGGCAGGGGCGGGGGCGCGACGGCGTTCATGGTAGCTCTCCCAGGCTCTGCACCCGCGGCGTCAGGCGGCCGGCACGGTCTCGAGCACGCGCTTCACGAGGAGGCCGTCCAGCATCGCGATCACGTCGGGCTCGATGACGCTGCGCTCGGCCTCGTATTGCTGCGCCAGCGCCTCCGCGATGGCGCGGATGCTGCGGGCGCCGTCGACGAGGCTGAGCACCGCCACGGCGTTCGGATCGAGGTCGAAGGTGCGCTCGGGCGCCAGAAGGACGTGGGCGTCGCGCACCGTGTCGTGGCGCAGCCGCACCCCGCGGGGCAGGCGCGGCACGCTGTCGGGGGTCAGGCTCACGCGGCAACGCTCCCGATCGCATCCGCCCGCAGGCCCTCGCCCGGGCGCCAGGCATCCGGCGGGATCATCCCGGGCGCCACGTAGGCGAAGTAGAGCGCGTCGAGCTGGGTCCACAGCACGCTGCACTTGAAGCGCAGGGCGTCGAGGGCCTGGCGCTGCTGCTCCGGCGTCACGGCGTGGCGCACGACGTAGTCGAGGGCGAAGTCGGCGTCCCGCGGCGCCTGCGTCAGGCGCTTGTCGAAATACGCCAGGGTCTCGCGGGTGATGAAGTCGTAGTTCTTCAGCATCCCGGCGACGCGCTCGGAGATGATGGTCGGCGAGAACATCTCGGTGAGCGAGGAGGCGATGGCCTCGAGCAGCGAGCGCTCGGCGACGAAGTGGACGTAGGCCTCGACCGAGAAGCGGGTGGCCGATAGGATGCCCCGCGTCGAGAGCACGTAGTCGCGCTCGAAGCCGACGCCCTCGGCGAGCTTCAGCCAGCGCTCGATGCCGCCGTCGCCATCGTGGTCGCCGTCGTGATCGACGATGCGCTGGCGCCAGACCCGGCGGAGCGCGGCATCCGGCAGGCGCGCCAGCAGGGTGGCGTCCTTCACCGGGATCATCGCCTGGTAATAGTAGCGGTTGAGCGCCCAGGCCCGGACTTGGTCCTTCTCGAGCTTGCCGTCGTGCAGCAGCCGGTGGAACGGGTGCAGGTTGTGGTAGCGCCGCGCACCGATATCGCGGAGCGCCGCCTCGAGCTCGGCCGGCGAGAGCAGGCGGTCCGAGGCCTCGGCCGGGGGAAGGGGCATCGAGAGGGCGGTGGTGGCGAGGGAAGCGGGCATGGCGTCGGGCGTCCTGGCGTATCCGGTTTCTTCGTTGTCCGTGATCCCGTGGGGAGGACATTGATCCGCCTCAACGACGGGTCAAGAGCGACCAAAGTGCCCGGGGCGTCCCCTCGTATCCCGGCGAGGCCGAGAGGATCCTACGCCGTCCTCGTCGAACGGATGCGCACCTTGGGGAAGGGCGGCCACGAGCCGCCCCCTCACAGGCTCAGCGCCAGCCCGTCATGCGCCACGACCCAGCCGGCGGCCTCGATGCGGCGACGCTCGGGCGAGTCCTCGACCAGCACCGGATTGGTGTTGTTGATGTGGACGAAGACCTTCTGGCCGATCGGCACCTCGGCGAGCGCCGCCACCGAGCCGCCCTCGCCGGTCATCGGCACGTGGCCCATGCGCCAGCCGGTCTTGGTGCCGACCCCGGCCCGGATCATGTCGTCGTCGGCCAGCACGGTCCCGTCGAACAGGAGCGCGTCCACGCCCGAGAGCCGATCCTTGAGGCCGTCGGTGACGCGGGCGCAGCCCGGCACGTAGGCGAGGCGCCTGGACCCGGCCTCGATCATCGCGCCGACCGTGCTCTCGGTCTCGGCGCCGATCTCCGGCGTGCCGTCCTCGAGCCAGAGCGGTACCTTGCCGGGAACCGGGAAGAGCGTGACGGAGAGGCCCGGCACCGGCGAGAACGTCTCGTTCAGCGCGATCTCGGTGCGCTCCACCACGCCCTGGGCCATCACGTCGAACACGCGGTTGGCCGCGATCGAATCGAGGATGCCGCGCGTGGCGTGGAGGCGGAAGGGCTGGCCCTCGCGCAGGGTGAGAAGGCCCGCGACGTGGTCGACGTCGCCGTTGGTCAGCAGCACGGCCCGGATCGGCGAGTGCCGCAGGCCCTCGCGCGGGTGCAGGGCCGGCGTGTCGAAGAGCTGCTGGCGGATGTCCGGCGAGGCGTTCACCAGGAGCCACTCATCGCCGTCGGCGGAGACGGCCAGGCTCGACTGGGTGCGCGGCAGGACGCGGCGGTCTCCCGACCGCGCCATCGCGCAGATCGGGCAGCGACAGTTCCACTGCGGCACGCCCCCGCCCGCACCGGAACCCAGAACGATGGCCTGCATGGTCCGTCCCGGTGCGGTGGCTTGATCTCAAACTGGAGGACTTGCCTCAGTTGAAGGGATCGATCTCGGCGGACTCGTAGCTGGTGACTTCCATGCCGACGCAGACCTCGGCGACGACGGGCATCGACCACTTCATGATGCTTCTCCTGGACAGTGCGTGAGAGTTCGGGACGACGATATCGAGGCTGGGCGCCATCCGGCGGGGATCGCCGGAGGCGCTTCAGGCGAGCCCTTAGTTGAAGGGGTCGATCTCGGCGGACTCGTAGCTGGTGACTTCCATGCCGACACAGACCTCGGCGACGACGGGCATCGACCACTTCATGGCGCTTCTCCTATCGGCGGAAACCTCTAAGAGTTTCCTAAGATGTTGAGATGACAGTGGTTTTCTGTCACGCAGGATATATCGGCAATCCAGGCCCGGAGCGCAAGCGCTATTTTGCCGAAATCCGGGGACGCGGTGGGCCCGGGCTTCTCAGACCGGTCTTATTGTGCAGGACGGGCATGACCTTAGCCCGCATCGATTGCGCCCAAAACAATTTTGTCACTGGCGAAACCCGGCCTCGTGCAGGTCGAGCATGAAGCCGCGGCCGCGCACGGTGACGAGGCTCGGGCCGCCCGCGCGGGCGATGTCGGCGAGCTTGGTGCGCAGGTAGCCGACATAGACGTCGACCACGTTGAGGGAGAGGCCGCCCTGGCTGGCCCAGAGCCGGTCGAAGATGTCGCCCCGGGTCACCGGGCGGCTCGCCTGCTCCATCAGGATCGCCAGCAGCTCGGCCTCGCGCTGGGTCAGGCGGGCGGTGGTCTCGCCGAACCGCACCTGGCGCGTGGCAAGGTCGAGGGAGAGCCGCCCGGCGGTCATCAGGGTGCGGGCCTCGCCGGCCGCGCGCCGCCGCTGCAGGTGGACGCGCAGGCGCGCGAGCAGCTCGTCGAACACGAACGGCTTGACGATGTAGTCGTCGGCCCCGACCGACAGGCCCTCGACCCGGTCGCCGACCTCGTCCTTGGCGCTGAGAAAAAGGATCGCGCCGGGATAGCCGCCCTCGCGCAGGGAGCGGCAGACGTCCTGGCCGGTGCCGTCCGGCAGCATGTTGTCGAGGAGCACCGCCTCGGGCACCCGCTCGCGGGCCGCCGAGAGCGCCTCGTCGACACCGCCCGCGAGGTCGACCGCGAACCCCTCCGCGCTCAGGCCCCGGGCCAGCATGGCGCGGATGTCGCCGTCGTCCTCGACGATCAGAACGCTGTTCATGATTGCCCCCGGATGCCCTCTCGCCGGCTCATGCCGCGTCCTCTCTCATGGTCTCGCCGGGCAGCTCCAGGACCACGCGGGCCCCGGTCGCCCGGTCGTCCGGTCCCCCCGCCTGCGGGCGGATGGTTTCCAGGCGGATCGCGCCATCATGGCGCTCAACGACCCAGCGCGCCAGTGCGAGCCCGATCCCGAATCCGGCCGAGACGGCGCCCCGCGCCTCGCCGCGCCGGAAGCGCTCGAACAGGGCCTCGGCCGCCGGCGGGAAGCCGGGGCCGTCATCCGTCACCGTGACGACGGCGCCGTCGGCCTCGCCGCGGGCGGAGAACCCGACCCGCACCCGGGTCGCACCGGCGGCGTGCCGCAGGGCGTTGTCGATCAGCCCCTCGACGATCTGGCGCAGCCACTCGGCATCGGCCACGACCTCGACGTCGGCCGGGCTCGGCGCCAGGGCGAGGTCGATGCGGCGACGCCTCGCCTCCGGGGCGCAGCTCTCCACCGCCTCGGCAAGGATCGTCGCGAGGCCGACCGGGCGGCGCTCCAGCTCGATCTGGCCGGATTCCGAGCGGGCCACCCGCAGCATGTCACCGACCCGGCGGTGCAGGCGCAGCGCCCGGTTGCGGATGGTGGCGATGACCGGCCGGAAGGCGTCGGGCGTGTCGGGGGAGCGGGCGGCGAGGTCGCATTCGCCGAGGATCACGGTGAGCGGCGTGCGCAGCTCGTGGCTGACATCGGCGAAGAAGCGCCGGCGCGAGCGGTCGATCTCCTCCAGCCGGGCGTTGGCGCCGCGCAGGTCGGCGGTGGCGCGGGCGACGATTTCCTCCAGCGCGGCTCGGTCGGCGGCGACTCGGGCCTCGCGCCGCTTCAGCCGCGCCGCCATCCGGTTGAAGCTGGCGACCAGGAGGCCGAGCTCGTCGCGGCTCGCCACCGGCAGGCGGGTGTCGAGCTCGCCCCGGCCGATGGCGGCGGCGCCGGCCCGGATCGCCTCGAGGCGGCGCAGGATCGGCCGGGTCAGGCTCTGGTGCAGCAGCAGCAGCAGGATCACAATCAGCCCGGCCGCCGCGAGGGCGACGCCGCGCATCCGGCCGGCCAGGGTGCGGACCTCGGCGGAGGAGGCCTCGACGGCCCGGCGCTCGGCCTCGACCAGGAAGGTGAGGGGCTGCCCGGTCATCGCCCCGAAGGCGTTGAGTGCGCCGCGGATCGCGTCGGCGCGGCGGGCTGGTTCCGGCTCGCGCTGGATCTGCGCCACCTGGCGGTCGAGGGTGGCGCGGGCCGCCCGCAGGCGGGCGAGCGGCCGTGCGCGCGCGGTGTACTGGGTGCGGTCGAGGACGCCGCCGGAGCCGGCGACCGCGCGGCTGAGGCCGTCGTCGACCGCGATCAAGGCCCGGTCGACCTCGTTGCGGGCGTTGGCGAGCCGCTCGGGCCGGCCCGGATTGTCGCCGACCGCCTCGATCGCCGCGAGGCCGAACTCGGTCAGGCGGCCGGACAATTCGGCGATCAGCTCCAGGCGCACTTGCGCGTCGAGCGTCGCGTCGAGCGTGCGCTCGGCGGTGTGGAGCGCCGCGTAGAGGCCGATCGCCGCCAGCACCACGAGGGCCGCCGCGCTGCCGACGAGCAGTCCGAACCGTAGCCTGAGCGATCCCATTCCGGCGCCGTCCTCCCGCGTCGTCTGCCGCATCCATCCTGCACGGGACCGGGGAGGGGGGCGAGCGGCGGACCTCGCGTGAGCTGGTGCCTCAACCGGGCAGGCACCTCAATCCCACCAAGGTCTCCCGCACCGCCCGGTCGAGGGGCGTGTGCGGTTCGGCGCCTAGGAACGCCACGAGCCCGGCATTGTCCATCCGCAGGGGCTCGCGCCAGAGGTAGCGCATCTCGCCGATCTCCCGGGCGAGCGGCCAGAACGGCGCGGCGAGCGGCAGCAGGAACCAGGGGAAGCGCCGCACCGGAACCCTGCCGCCGGCCGCCCGGACGATGGCGGCGACCATCTGCCGTCCGTCCGGGTCCCAGTGGCCGTCCATGCCGAAGGCGGCAGCCCGGGGCAGGTCCGCCTCCCGCTCGGCGAGCCGCACCATCGTCTCGGCGACGTCGGGCAGGTAGGCCCATTGGTGGCCGACGCCCGGCGTGCCGGGATCGAGCACGCGCCGCACCGGCTTGCCCGGACTGACGAGGGCGGAGGAGAACCAGGAATTGGCGGTGGTGTTCGGCCCGAAGAAGTCGCCGGCCCGTACGACCAGGCTGCGGATGTCGGCCTCCCGCAGACGGCGCTCCATCGCGATGCGGATGCGGCCCTTCACTGTCCGCGGCGTCTGGGGGGCGTCGTCGCCCGGGTTCGGGCCGGCGTCGCGGCCGTAGACGTAGACGTTGCCCGGCAGGAGCAGCCGGGCATCCGCGGCCTTCGCCGCCGCGATTCCGGCGTCGAGCATCGGCAGGACCAGCCGGTCCCAGTCGCGGTAGCCGGGCGGGTTGACCGCGTGGACGATCAGGGACGCGCCCGCCGCCGCCGCCGTCACGTCGGCCGGCACCATCGCGTCGCCCCGCACCCAGTCGAGCCCGTCCGCTTCCATCGCCACCCGGGCGGGATCGCGGTGCAGGGCCCGCACCCGCCATCCGCCGGCGGCGAGCCGCCGCGCCACCGCGCCGCCCACCCCGCCGGTCGCCCCCAGGACCAGTGCCGTCCTCGTCGTCATCGCGCATCCCTTCCCGTCGATGCGCCGAGATGTGCCAAAACACCGGCCCTTCGAAAATTGCCGAAGCGCGATGATCGGCTATACGAAATCGCATGAGCGAGCCGAGCTGGGACCATTACCGCGCCGCGCTCGCCGTGCTGGAGGAGGGCTCGCTCTCCGGCGCGGCGCGGGCGCTCGGCCTGACGCAGCCGACGCTGGGCCGGCAGGTCGCGGCCCTGGAGCAGGCGCTCGGCGTCGCACTGTTCACTCGCTCGCCCACGGGTCTGGCGCCGACCGAGGCGGCGCTGATCCTGGCGCCCTATGCCCGCTCCCTGAAGGCGACCGCGGACGCGCTGCACCGCGCGGTGGCCTCGGACGCCGAGGGCGTGTCGGGCCGGGTCCGGATCACCGCCTCCGAGGTGGTCGGGGCCGAGGTGCTGCCGCCGATCCTCGCCGCGCTGCATGACCGCCATCCCGGCCTGTCGGTCGACGTGATCCTGTCCGACCGGATGCAGGACCTCCTGCGCCGCGACGCCGATATCGCGGTGCGGATGGCGCCGCCGACGCAGGCCGCCCTGGTGGCGCGCCGGGTCGGCACCGTCCGCCTCGGCCTCTACGGCCATCGCCGCTACCTTGCGGCCCGCGGCCTCCCGGAGCGGCCGGCGGACCTCGCCCACCACAGCGTAATCGGCTTCGACGCCGAGACGCCGTTCCTGCGAGCGATGATGCGGGACACCCCCGCCCTCGCGGCGGCGCGCTTCGCCTGGCGCAGCGACAGCACGCTGGCGCAGCTCGCCGCGCTCCGGGCCGGGTTCGGCCTCGGCGCCTGCCACACCGCGCTGGCCACCCGCGACCCGGACCTGGTCCGGGTCCTCCCGGAGATCGTCTGGGACTTGCCGACCTTCGTGGCGATGCACGAGGACCTGCGCTCCCTGCGCCGTTGCCGGGTCGCCTTCGACGCCCTGGCCGACGGGATGGCGGCGTATTGCGCGGGGTGAGACGAGGGGGCTCGGGCGGCCCTCCAGGACGATTCCATCGACGTCGCCCGGAGAGGCCCCCGTCGAAGGGCCTCGATGGGCCGGGGGGTTGGAGCCGGGCGGTCCTCAGCGGGCGTAGGGCGCTCCCGCGCCGCCGCCAGGGTTGGCGGCCCCACCGGCGGCGTCGAGCTCGCTCTGGCAGGGCGCGCTGATGCGGTCGTAGTTGCGGCGCAGGCAGCGCTCGATGCGCCGCGTGTCGGGCACGTCCCGCGAGCACAGCGTCATGGCGTCCGTCATGCAGGCCAGGCGCTGCCGCTCGGTGCCCTGGGCATTCGCCAGGGCGGGCATCAGGATCGCAACGGCCCCAACCGCTGCCGCCACGTTGGCGGCGCGGATCCACGGCATCGGCATTCGAGGTCTCCGGCTCTTTCCGAGGCGTCAACACCGAGCCCGGCCTTTCGGTTCGCGGCACAGCTGGATTGCGTTGTCGGAAGGGCCCGGACGGCGATCACGCGTGGATCACCCGCCCATAGGCGTCGAGCACGCTCTCGTGCATCATCTCCGAGAGAGTCGGATGCGGGAACACCGTGTGCATCAGCTCTTCCTCGGTGGTCTCCAGATTCATCGCCACGACGTAGCCCTGGATCAGCTCGGTCACCTCGGCCCCGACCATGTGGGCGCCGAGCAGCTGGCCGGTCTTGCGGTCGAAGATCGTCTTGACCAAGCCGTCGGGCTCGCCGAGCGCGATCGCCTTGCCGTTGCCCGCGAAAGGGAACCGGCCGACCCGCACGTCGAAGCCCTGCTCCTTGGCCTTCGCCTCGGTGAGACCAACGGAGGCGATCTGCGGCTGGCAGTAGGTGCAGCCCGGAATCTTGCCCTTGTCCATCGGGTGGGTGTGCAGGCCCTTGATGGTCTCGACGCAGAGGACGCCCTCGTGCTCGGCCTTGTGGGCGAGCATCGGCGGGCCGGCGACGTCGCCGATGGCGTAGATCCCCGGCACATTCGTGCGCCCGAGCCCGTCGGTGGCGACGATGCCGCGCTCGATGGTGACTCCCAGCTTCTCGAGGCCGAGGCTCTCGATGTTGCCGACGACGCCGACCGCGGAGATCAGGATCTCGGCCGTGATCGCTTGCGTCTTGCCGCCCTCGCTCTCGATGGTCGCGGTGACCGCATCGCCCTTCTCGACCTTGGTCACCTTGGCGCCGGTGAGGATCTTGATGCCCTGCTTCTCGAAGCGCTTGCGGGCATGCGCGGCGATCTCGTGGTCCTCCACCGGCAGGATCTGCGGCAGCAATTCCACCACCGTCACCTCGGCGCCCATGGTGCGGTAGAACGAGGCGAACTCGATGCCGATCGCGCCCGAGCCCATCACCAAGAGGCTCTTGGGCATCCGCTCCGGGACCATCGCCTCGTAATAGGTCCAGATCTGGCGTCTGTCCGGCTCGATGCCCGGAATCGCCCGTGGCCGGGCGCCGGTCGCCACGACGATGTGCTTGGCTTGGTAGGTGCCCGCCGCCTTGGCGCCCTTCGGCGCCTCGGCGCGCGTGGTCTCCTTGACCACGACCCGGCCGGGCTCGTTGCCCTTCGGTGCGACCTCGATCGCGGCCTCGCCCCAGATCACGTCGACCTTGTTCTTCTTGAGCAGCATGCCGACGCCGCCGTTGAGCCGAGCCGACACGCCGCGCGAGCGCTTGACGATGGCGGAGACGTCGAAGCCGACATTGTCCGCCGTCAGGCCGTAATCCTTGGCGTGCTGCATGTAGTGGTAGATCTCGGCCGAGCGCAGCAGCGCCTTGGTGGGGATGCAGCCCCAGTTGAGGCAGATGCCGCCCAGGTGCTCGCGGTCGACCACCGCCGTCTTGAAGCCGAGCTGGGCGGCCCGGATCGCCGCGACGTAGCCGCCGGGACCGGCGCCGATGATGAGGACGTCGTAGGTGTCGGACATTCAGGTCTCCGGGGAGGGCGGGGCGGCAGCGCTCAGACCAGCATGCCCATCGGGCTCTCGATCAGCCCCTTGAAGGCGGCGAGCAACTCGGCGCCGAGCGCCCCGTCGACCACACGGTGGTCGCAGGAGAGCGTCACCGTCATCGCCTGGACCACCGCGGGAGCGCCGTTCTTCGCCACCACCCGGGCCTCCCCGGCGCCGACCGCCAGGATGGTGCCGTGGGGCGGGTTGATGACCGCGCCGAACGACTTGATGCCGAACATGCCGAGGTTCGACACCGCCGTGGTGCCGCCCTGGTACTCGTCGGGCTTGAGCTTCTTGGTGCGGGCGCGGGCGGCGAGGTCCTTCATCTCGGCCGAGATGGTCGAGAGCGTCTTCTGCTCCGCCTTGCGGATCACCGGCGTGAACAGCCCGCCGTCGATCGCCACCGCGACGCCGACGTCGGAGTGGCGGAAGCGCAGGATCCGGTCCTCGGCCCAGACGGCATTCGCCGCCGGCACCCGCTGCAGCGCCAGCGCCAGCGCCTTGATGACGAAGTCGTTGACCGAGAGCTTGAAGGCCGGCTTGCCGTCCTTGTCCTTCGACGCCCCGGCATTGACCTGCTCGCGCAGGGAGAGCAGCGCGTCGAGCTCGACGTCGAGGGACAGGTAGAAGTGCGGGACGGTCTGCTTCGACTCGACCAGACGCTTGGCGATGGTCTTGCGCATGCCGTCGAGGGGCACCTCCTCGAACGAGCCCGGCTCGAACATCCCCATCACCTGCTTGGCCGTGAGGCCGGATGGTGCGGCCGCCGCAGGAGCGGGCTTCGCCGCGGGGGTCTCCTTGGCGGCCGGGGCCTCCCGATTCTCGGGCTTCGGCGCGGAGGCCGGCGCGTCCTTCGGAGCCCGCGTGGCGGGGGCCTTGGCGGCCCCGCCTTCGAGGGCGGCGCGCACATCGCGCTCGATGATCCGGCCATGCGGGCCCGAGCCCTGCACGGCGCCGAGGTCAACGCCTTCCTGCTTGGCGATGCGCCGGGCGAGCGGCGAGGCGAACCGGCGGCCGCCCTCCGGCTGCCCGGCAGGAGCGCCATCCGCGGTCGTGCCGCCCGCCGGGCGCGCGCCTTCCGGGGCCGTGTCGACCCGCTCGTACGACATCGTGCCGCCGCCGGGCGTCTCGTTGCCGGCGGGCGCCTGGGTCTTCGCCGCGTCGGGCTTATCCGGCTTGGCGGGCGCATCCGCCGTCTTCTCCGGCTGGGCGCGGCCGGCCGTCACGCTGCCGGGATCCTCGCCCTCCTCGGCGATGAGCGCGATCAGCTCGTTGACCGGCACGTCGGCGGTGCCCTCCGGCACCACGATCCTGGCGAGCACGCCCTCGTCGACCGCCTCGACCTCCATGGTCGCCTTGTCGGTCTCGATCTCGGCGAGCACGTCGCCGGACTTGATCGCGTCGCCCTCCTTCTTGAGCCACTTGGCGAGGTTGCCCTTCTCCATCGTCGGCGAGAGGGCGGGCATCAGGACGTTGATCGGCATGGATTCAGGTCTCGGCGGGAGGAGGGGCGGCCGGATCGTCGAAGGGAAACAGGTCGTCGAGGGGAAAGGAGACGGCGTCGAAGGGCAGCAGGGTCACTGTCCCGCCGCGCACCACGGTCTCGAGCAGCAGCCAGCGGCCACCGGTGAGGGCGAAGCCTTCGAGCACGCCGTTCCAGGGATCGAGGAGCCAGAGATGGTTCACGCCGGCCTCGGCGTAGATCCGTCGCTTCCGCCCCCGATCGAGCCGGGCGGTGGCGGGAGACAGGATCTCGCAGACCCAGTCGGGCGAGGTCTCGATGAAGGCGGCGTCCGGATCGATGGACAGGCGACCGCGGCGCCAGCCCGCATAATCCGGGACCAGGACCTGTCGTCCGAAGTGGAATTCGGTCCGGGGCATGAAGATCCAGCCGCCGGGGCCGCCGCGCCCACGGGAGAAGGGCAGTCCCAGCTCGCCGGCCAAGGCCGCGAGGGTGGCTCCGAGCCGCGGCAGTGTATGCGCGTGGGTCTCTAGCACCCCGTCGACGATCTCGGCCACGAGGTGGTCCGGCACCGCCTCGAGATCGGCATAGGTGGCCCAACGCGGCGCGGCCTCGGCCATCGGGAGCCTCAGTTGAAGCTCTCGGGATCGAGGCTCTCGGCCTCCATCCCGGCGCGGATGCGCGCGAAGGCCTCCTCCTCGGACATCTCGGTCTCGCGGGCATAGACCACGGCCGCCTGGCGGGCGAGGTCGATGAAGAGGCGCCCCCAGGTCGCCGGGTCGTCGAAGGAGCGACGCAGCGCGATGCTCACCGCCCCGTCGACCACGGCGGCGCGCAGGACCTCGATCCCGCCCTGCTCCAGGGCGTCGGGCGGGATGTCGAGGGCCTCGAAGCGGGGCTCGTCGTCGGTCATGCCGCTCACCGGTAGCAGACGGCCTTGGCCGCCTCGATCACCTCGGCGACGTTCGGCAGCGCGAGCTTCTCGAGGTTCGCCGCGTAGGGCATCGGCACGTCCTTGCCGGTGATGCGCAGCACGGGAGCGTCGAGGTAGTCGAAGGCGTCGACCATCAGGCGCGCGGCGAGCTCGGCGCCGACGCCCGATTGCGGAAAGCCTTCCTCCACGGTGATGCAGCGGCCGGTCTTCTTCACCGAGGCGACCACCGTCTCCGAATCCATCGGCCGGATGGTGCGCAGGTCGATCACCTCGGCCTCGATGCCGGCCTCGGCGAGCTCGTGCGCGGCCTTCAGCGCGTAGGTCATGCCGATGCCGAACGACACGATCGTCACGTCACGCCCCTCGCGATGCACCTTGGCCTTGCCGATCGGCACCGTGAAGTCGTCGAGCTGCGGCACCGGGAAGGACTGGCCGTAGAGAATTTCGTTCTCCAGGAAGACCACCGGGTTCGGGTCGCGGATGGCGCTCTTGAGCAAGCCCTTCGCGTCGGAGGCGGTGTAGGGCATCACCACCTTCAGGCCCGGCACGTTGGAGTACCAGGCGGCGTAGTCGTGGCTGTGCTGGGCGCCGACCCGGGCTGCCGCGCCGTTGGGGCCGCGGAACACGATCGGGCAGCCGAGCTGGCCGCCCGACATGTACAGGGTCTTTGCCGCCGAGTTGATGATCTGGTCGATCGCCTGCATGGCGAAGTTGAAGGTCATGAACTCGACGATGGGCTTCAAGCCCGTGAACGCCGCGCCGACGCCGACGCCGGCAAAGCCGTGCTCGGTGATCGGGGTGTCGACGACGCGCTTCGCGCCGAATTCCTGCAGCAGGCCTTGCGTGATCTTGTAGGCGCCCTGGTATTCGGCGACCTCCTCGCCCATGACGAAGACGTTCTCGTCCCGGCGCATCTCCTCGGCCATCGCGTCGCGCAGGGCCTCGCGGACGGTCTGGGTCACCATCTGGGTGCCCTCGGGAATCTCGGCCATCGCCGGATCCTGGCCGCGGTTGGTGATCACCGCCGGCGCGGCGGGTTTCTCGACCGGCTTGTCGTCCTCGGTCTTGGCCGCCGGGGCGGGGCGCTCGGCCTGGCCCTCGGCCTGCATGTCGGGGGCGGGGGCCTTCTGAGCCTCGCCCCCGGCCTTGCCGTCGGGCTTCGCGCCGCCGGCCTCCACGCCCGCCGGGTCCTCGCCCTCCTCGGCCAGCACCGCGATCGGGGTGTTGACCGCGACGTTGTCGGTGCCGTCGGCGACGAGGATCTTGGCGAGCACGCCCTCGTCGACCGCCTCGACCTCCATGGTCGCCTTGTCGGTCTCGATCTCGGCCAGGATGTCGCCGGCCTTGACCGGGTCGCCTTCCTTCTTGAGCCACTTCGCCAGCTTGCCCTGCTCCATCGTCGGCGAAAGGGCAGGCATCAGGATGTCGGTCGCCATAGGGTGCTCTGTCGATCCGGGAGAGGGGCGCCGGGTCGGGCGCCGGCCGAAGGCGAGGGGAGCCGTCCGCGGGGCGGACGGCCGGGGCGCGCGGGGAGGGGCGCTAGAGCAGGATATCGGTCCAGAGCTCGGAGGGATCCGGCTCGGGATCGCTGGTGGCGAAGTCCGCCGACTCGTTGACGATCGCCCGCACCTTGGCGTCGACCGCCTTGATCTCGTCCTCCGGCACCTTGTGGGCGCCGAGCAGGCGCTTGCGGACCTGCTCGATCGGGTCGGATTCCTCGCGCATCCGGGCGACCTCGTCCTTGGTCCGGTACTTGGCCGGGTCGGACATCGAGTGGCCGCGGTAGCGGTAGGTCTGCATCTCGAGGATGTAGGGGCCCTCGCCGTCGCGGGCGTGCGCGATGGCGCGGGTCGCCGCCTCGCGCACGGCGCGCACGTCCATCCCGTCGACCTGTTCGCCCGGGATGCCGAAGGAGACGCCGCGCTTGGAAAAGTCGGTCTGGGCCGAGGCCCGCGAGACCGAGGTGCCCATGGCGTAGCGGTTGTTCTCGATCACGTAGACCACGGGCAGCTTCCACAGCTGCGCCATGTTGAAGCTCTCGTAGACCTGGCCCTGGTTGGCCGCGCCGTCGCCCATGTAGGTGAGGCTCACCGCGCCGTCGCCGCGGTACTTGTTGGCAAAGCCGAGCCCGGTGCCGAGGGACACCTGCGCCCCGACGATGCCGTGGCCGCCGTAAAAGTTCTTCTCGCGGGAGAACATGTGCATCGAGCCGCCCTTGCCGCGGGAGTAGCCTCCCTTGCGGCCGGTCAGCTCGGCCATCACGCCCTTCGGCTCCATGCCGCAGGCCAGCATGTGGCCGTGGTCGCGGTAGCCGGTGATGACCTGGTCGCCGTCCTTCGAGGCCATCTGGACCCCGATCACCACGGCCTCCTGGCCGATATAGAGGTGGCAGAAGCCGCCGATCAGGCCCATGCCGTAGAGCTGGCCGGCCTTCTCCTCGAAGCGGCGGATCAGCAGCATCTCGCGATAGGCGTGAAGATCCTCGTCCCGGCTGAAGGCCGGCACGTTCGAGGCCGGCGGCAGCGCCGCCATCTCGCGGGCCTCGTCGCTCCCGCGGTGGGCCTCTTTCGCGGCATCCATCGGCACCCTCCCGGCTGCTACCTTTATGGGAGAGCTTTTAGGGCAGGCGGGAGCGCAAATCGAGCGCTTTGGGACCGAAAGCCGCTGGCCTGGGGATGGGTTGGGGACGACGGACGCGACGCGTCAGGGGTTGATGATGACGACGTCGTTGGGATGGACGCGGCCGAGCACCACCCGGGCGCGCTCCTCCAGGAGGTCGCGGTCGATCTGGTCGCTGCGCAGGAGCGCGACGCGGCGCTCCCACTCGGTCCGGTCGGCCTTGGTGGCGTCGAGCTCCTGCTGCAGGCCGTAGGCCTGGATCTTCAGGGCCCGCTTGGCCTCGAGGCCGCGGCTTCCGCTCTCGGCCTCGTGCAGGAAGTAGCCGACCACGAGGATCGACACGGCGTAGAGGCCGAGCGGCAACAGGATGGCACGGGCGCGACGACGGACTACCATGCCGGACAGAATGGGGCGGGAGGGTTAAGGAAGGCTCAAGGCGTCACGCCGCGCCCCGCCACGCCGCCGGGGTGAAACCGGTCGCCTGCTTGAAGCGGCGGGTGAAGTGGCTCTGCGAGGCGAAGCCGCAGGCCAGCGCGATCTGGGCGAGGCTCGCGCCTCCTTCCGCCAGCAGATCCTTGGCCCTGGCGATCCGCCGCTCGGTCACGTAGCGGTGCGGCGGCACGCCGAAGCTCGCCTTGAACATCTTGGCGAAGTGGAAGGGGCTCAAGCCCGCGGCCTCGGCGAGGTCGTCGAGGGACAGGGCCTCGGCGAGGCGGGCCTTGATGACCTCGGCGGTCCGGCGCCGGATCGCCGGCGAGAGGCCGCCGGTCACCGGCCGCGCGCCGCGGGCGCCGGCATGGCGCCGCAGCAGGGCGTGGAGCAGGAGGTGGCAGGCGCTCCCGAGCGCCATCCGGTCGGCGCCCGCCGCCCAGTCGAGGGGCAGCACCGCGCCGCGCATCAGCATCGCGGTGGCGGGGTCCTCCGCGAAGGTCAATTCGTGCAGCGCGATGGCGCGGGGATCGACGTCGAGGGCGCTCACCGCCTGGTAGGCCAGGGTCTCGGGCGCGACGTAGAGGTGCAGCATCCGCAACGGACCGCCGATCAGCCAGCGGCTCTCGTGGCCGGCCGGCAGCAGGCAGAGCTTGTCCGGCCCGCCGCCCGACACCGCGCCGTCCTCCCGCACCACGCCCTCGCCGCCCTCGAGGTAGAGGCTCAGCGTGTGGTGGTCCGGCCGGTCGTAACGGGCGCGGTTGTCGCGATTCTGCCACTCGGCGAGCGAGAGGCCGCGGCCGAGATCGGCGCTGCGCAGGAGCGCCGCGCCGGTGCGGGAGAGGGCGTCGCGGACGTCGGGATTCGGCGCGGTCACGGTCTCGGGGCCAGGACGAGTGTGCCGGGGAACTGTACGGGCCGGCCCCCGCCGCCCGCAACGGGGCGGGGGGCATGAAACCCCAAGAACCGGCAACGCCGCCGCCGGAACCGGGAAGCCGCCCGGTCCGGGTCGGGTCTATGCCGGCCGCCCGAGCCCACCGGAAACCCGACGCCGTGACCGCCTTCCTGTACGCCCTCACCGTCCTCATCTGGGGCACGACCTGGATCGCCATCAAGCACCAGCTCGGCCCCGTCGCCTTCGAGGCCTCGATCGCCTACCGCTTCGCGCTCGCCGGCACCGTGCTCGCCGGCGCGCTGATCCTCTCCGGGCGGCTCGCGCCGATCCCGCGGCGGCACCTGCCCTTCGTGGCGCTGCAGGCCGTGTGCCTGTTCTCGTGCAACTTCGCCTGCTTCTACCTCGCCGCGCGCTCGGTCCCGAGCGGGATCGTCTCGGTGGTGTTTTCCGCCGCCACGATCTTCAACGTCGCCAACGCCTACCTCTTCCACCGCCGCAGGCCCGCCCCCCGGATCCTCGCCGGGGCGTCGATCGGGCTTCTCGGCATCGCCTGCCTGTTCCGCGACACGCTCGCCGGCACGGCGCTCGACCGGGACACCGCGATCGGCCTCGCCTTGGCGCTCCTCGGCACCTGGTTCTTCTCGGCCGGCAACCTCGTCTCGGCCCGCAACCAGCGCCACGGGCTGCCGGTCGCGACGGTGAACGCCTACGGGATGCTGATCGGGGCCGCCCTGGTGGCCGGGGTCGCGGCGTTGCGCGGGGTGCCGTTCGGCTTCGATCCGTCGCCGGCCTATGTCGTGGCGCTCCTCTACCTCGCCATCCCCGGCTCGGTGATCGGCTTCACCGCCTACCTGACGGTGGTGCACCGGATCGGCCCCGAGAAGGCCGCCTACATGACCGTGCTGTTCCCGGTCGTGGCGCTCACGATCTCGGTCTTCGCCGAGGGCTACCGGGTGACGCCGCTGGCGGGCCTCGGCTTCGCCCTGGTGCTGGCCGGGAACGTCGCGGTGTTCGCGCCCCTGCGGCGGCGGCGCGGCCAGCAAAAAGGCCGCCCGGAGGCGGCCTGCGACGCGTAAGATCCCGCGAAGGATCGGGGAGGGGCCGTCCGGCCTCTCCGGAGGTGGTCAGCCGACCTTCAGCGCGGCGCGGCCGAGGTAGCGGGCCTGGGAGCCCAGGCCCTCCTCGATGCGGATGAGCTGGTTGTACTTCGCCAGTCTGTCCGAGCGGGCGAGCGAGCCGGTCTTGATCTGCCCGCAATTGGTCGCGACGGCGAGGTCGGCGATGGTCGCGTCCTCGGTCTCGCCGGAGCGGTGCGACATCACCGCGGTGTAGCCGGCACGGTGGGCCATGTCGACGGCGGCGAGCGTCTCGGTGAGCGAGCCAATCTGGTTGACCTTGACCAGGATCGAGTTCGCCGTGCCCTTGGAAATACCCTCCGACAGGCGGGTGACGTTGGTCACGAACAGGTCGTCGCCGACGAGCTGGCAGCGGTTGCCGACCTTGTCGGTGAGCGCCTTCCAGCCGGCCCAGTCGTCCTCCGACATGCCGTCCTCGATCGACAGGATCGGGTAGGCGTCGACGAGCTTGGCCAGATAGGTGGCCTGGGCCTCGGGGTCGCGGGTCTGGCCCTCGCCCTCGTAGACGTACGACCCGTTCTTGAAGAACTCGGTGGCGGCGCAGTCGAGCGCCAGCACGATGTCGCGGCCCGGCTCGAAGCCGGCGGCGCGGATCGAGTCCATCACGAAGTCGAGCGCGGCCTCGGCCGAGGGCAAGTTGGGGGCGAAACCGCCCTCGTCGCCGACGTTGGTGTTGTGGCCGGCCTTCTTCAGGGCGCCCTTGAGGGTGTGGAAGACTTCGGTGCCCCAGCGCACCGCCTCGGCGAGCGACTCGGCGCCCACCGGCATGATCATGAATTCCTGGAAGTCGATCGGGTTGTCGGCATGCGCCCCGCCGTTGATGATGTTCATCATCGGCACCGGCAGGATGCGAGCCTGGGTGCCGCCGACGTAGCGGTAGAGCGGCAGGCCGGAGGCCTCGGCGGCGGCCTTGGCGACGGCGAGCGAGACGCCCAGGATCGCGTTGGCGCCGAGGCGGGCCTTGTTCGGCGTGCCGTCGAGCTCGATCATCGCCTCGTCGATGGCGGCCTGCTCCTCGGCGTCCATGCCGCCGATGGCGTCCAGGATCTCGCCGTTGACGGCCTCGAGCGCCTTCAGCACGCCCTTGCCGCCGTAGCGCGACTTGTCGCCGTCGCGCAGCTCCACCGCCTCGTGGGCGCCGGTCGAGGCGCCGGACGGAACGGCGGCGCGGCCGAAGGAACCATCCTCCAGGAGGACGTCGACCTCCACCGTGGGATTGCCCCGGCTGTCGAGGATCTGGCGGGCGGCGATGTTGGTGATCGCGGTCATGAGAGGATCTCTCGGGCAGGCTTTACGGCGTTCGCGCGGCTTATCGGCCAAGATGCTCCCTGCGGCAAGCCGTCCGAGGGTCGAGACCGGCCAGGGCTGGGGACCGGCGAACGAAGGGACGGCCGGCGGTCGTCCGGGAGACCGTGCGCGGGGCGCCTGGTTTCGCGCCGGCCCGCGCGGGTCTATAGGGCGGGCATGACGCAAGACATCACCGACCATGCCCGGCAGCTCGGGCAGCCCATCGCCCAGCCGCGCTCGCCGGAGGAGGCCCAGCTCGACCGGGTGCCGAACCCGCACCCGGACACCGATTACTGCGCCCGCTTCACCGCGCCGGAATTCACCTCGCTCTGCCCGGTGACCGGCCAGCCCGACTTCGCCATCCTGGTGATCGACTACGTGCCGGACCAATGGCTCGTCGAGTCGAAGTCGCTGAAGCTCTACCTGCACAGCTTCCGCGATCACGGCGCCTTCCACGAGGATTGCACCGTCGGCATCGGCCGCCGGCTGACCACGCTCCTGGAGCCGCGCTACCTGCGCATCGGCGGCTACTGGTACCCGCGCGGCGGCATCCCGATCGACGTGTTCTGGCAGACCGGCACCCCGCCGGCCTCGGTCTGGCTGCCCGACCAGGGCGTGCCGCCCTACCGGGCGCGGGGCTGATAAAGAGAAAGGGCGGCCGGGTCACCCCGGCCGCCCTTTGTCATCTTGGATCGGCTGCGATCTCAGTAGCCGTAGCCATACCCGTAGGCCGGGGCCGGAGCACCGTAGCCATAGCCGTAGCCGTTGCGGCGGGCGGCATCGGCGGCGGCCGCCGCACCGATCGCGCCCACGGCGGCACCGGCGATGCCGAGGCCGACGGCGGCGCCCGGCGAGATGCCGCGGCGGCGCCCGCCATAGGCGTAGTTCCGGCCGACATAGCCTCGGCCATAGCCGCCGCCGTGACCATAGGAGTGGCCGTAGCCGTGACCGCGCCAGCCCTGGGCCTGGGCCGGGGAGGGGGCGACGGTGGACACGGCGCCGAGGGCCACCGCGAGGGCCGGGATGATCGCCAGCTTGCGCATCGTTGATCTCCTGCTTTCGTTCAAGCGATTGACCCGAACAACGAGCTCGGCCGGGAAGGGTTCCCGTAATCGCTCGGCCCGGGGCCGCCCGCCGGCGCGGCGATGGACCGGTCGTCCGGTCCCCGCCACGGGGGACGTGACTGTCGCTGATCCTGGCGGCCACCGCCTGAACTCGGGCTGAACTGGCGCTCGACCGGGACGTCAGCCCGGCCGGGCGAGCCGCCGGGCGGTGACGAGGCCGACGGCGAGGATCGTGGCGGCGCACAGGGCGAGCGCCGGCAGCTGGCCGAGGGTCTCGAGGCCGAGGCCCAGCACCGCCACGCCGATGGCCTGGCCGCAGAAGAACGAGAAGGCGTGCAGCGCCACCGCCGAGGCCCGGGCCTCCGGCACCACCTCGGTCACCTGCACCTGGAAGGTGTTGTGCAGCATGTAGAAGCCGAGGCCGAGGGCCACGAGCGCCGCGGCGTCGGTCTGCCAAGCGCCGGCGAGGCCGACGGTGAGGAGCGCGCCGCCCGAGACCGCGCCACCCGCCATCAGCATCCGGGTCTGGCCGAGGAGGCGCAGCAGGAGCCCGACCGTCAGCGAGTAGGTCAGGCCGCCGGCGGCGAAGCCCGCCAGCACCAGCCCGGCCTCCCGGGGACCGCCCTCGCCGCGGGCCTCGATCAGGTGGGCGAGGTGCGGGAAGATGCCGAACACCGCGACCGCCTCGACGAAGACGGCGGCGAAGAGCACCCGGGCGCGGGGGGTGCGCAGGATCGTGCGGTAGCGCGCCAGCGCCGGCGCCAGGACGAAGCGGCCCCCGGGCGCGCGCAGGCGCCGGGCGAAGCCGAGGGCGACGCCGAGGAGGCCGACGATCCCGACCCCGGTCGCGAGGGCGAACACGCCGCGCCAGCCGATCGCCCCCTCGATCAGCCCGGCGATGGTCGAGCCCGAGAGCTGGCCGAGGATCACCGCGACGAGGAAGCGGCCGATCGCCACCTGGCGCTGGGCCATCGGGATGCGGTCGCCCATCATGGCGAGCGAGAGCGGGATCACCCCGCCGGCCGCCGCGCCCGCGACCATGCGCAGGCCGAACAGGGTGCCGATGTCGCCCGCGACCGTGCAGGCGGCGAGCGCGACGCTCATCACAAGCAGGCAGGTGACCACCACCCGCTCCTTGCCGAGCGCGTCGCCGACCGGGCCGAGGATCGGCTGGATCAGCGCGTAGGGCAGGGCGAAGGCGGTGGAGAGGAGCGCCACGGTGGCGGGCGGGCTCGCGAGGTCGCGGGCGAGCACGCCGACCAGCGGCTCGACCACCCGTCCCGCGAAGGTGCTGGCAAAGCCCCCGGCGGCCAGGACCGCGATCAGGCGGGCGGGCGACCCGTGTTGGAGCGATCCTCGCTGCGGCGTCTCGGCGGCCTGCATCGCCCCCGCCTCAGCCGCCGGCCCCGTCCGTCGCTCGCGCCTTGGCGAGCCGGTCGAAGGCCTGGAGCTCGGCGAGCAGGGCCGGCATCTGGCGCAACGGCACCATGTTGGGCCCGTCCGAGGGCGCCCGGTCGGGATCGGCGTGGGTCTCGATGAACACGCCGGCGACGCCCACCGCCACCGCGGCCCGGGCGAGCACCGGCACGAACTCGCGCTGGCCACCCGAGGTGGCGCCCTGGCCGCCGGGCTGCTGCACCGAGTGGGTGGCGTCGAACACCACCGGCAGGCCGCCGCTCACCTGCGCCATGATCGGCAGAGCGCGCATGTCGGAGACGAGGGTGTTGTAGCCGAACGAGGCGCCGCGCTCGGTGAGGAGCACGTTGGGGTTGCCCGCGCCGGTGATCTTGGCCGCGACGTGGGCCATGTCCCAGGGAGCGAGGAACTGCCCCTTCTTGACGTTGACGACCCGGCCGGTGGCGGCGGCCGCCAGCAGCAGGTCGGTCTGCCGGCACAGGAAGGCCGGGATCTGCAGCACGTCGACGGCCTGCGCGGCCTCGGCGCAATGGCCGGCCTCGTGCACGTCGGTGACGACCGGGAGCCCCAGGGTCTCGCGGATCTCGGCGAAGATCGGCAGCGCCTGGCTCAAGCCGAGGCCGCGGCTCGACCCGGCCGAGGTGCGGTTGGCCTTGTCGAAGGACGACTTGAACACGAGGCCGATGCCGAGCCGCGCCGTCATCTCCTTGAGGGCGCCGGCGACCTCGAGGGCGTGGGCCCGGCTCTCCAGCGCGCAGGGGCCGGCGATCAGGCCGAGCGGCAAGTGGTTGCCGAAGCGGACGGAGCCGGCGGCGACGGTGACGGGCGAGGCCGAAGGGGATGGGGTCGACATGGTGGGGAGGCGTAGCGGGTTTCGGCGGGCGCGGGAAGGTGGCGGGCCGCAGGGCACGCACTCGCACGTCGTGGCGGGCGCTCCGTCGAGATCCGACCCGCGAGATCCCACCCGTCCCGATGCGGGAGGACCGCGCCCTCGTGTCCGTGGCCGGGCGTCGACCCTCCACCGGTCGCCCGGAGGACGCCCGCCGCTCTCGCGCATGCGTATCTGGTATTTGACAATCGTCCATCATAGGAGATGATCGCAGCATCATAGGAGCCGCGCCATGCCATCACGTCCCGTTCCCGCGCCACCATCCACGGCAGCCGCCCGATGACCGGCGCGGCGATCCTCTGCCTCGTCGCCGGGGCGGGACTGGTGGTGCAGAACGCGCTGATGGGCGCCATGGCGGCGCGGGGCGCCGGGCTGACCGGGGCACTCCTGTGCAACTCGCTGGTCGGGCTGTCGCTGCTCGGCCTCGTCGAGGCCTGGCGCAGCGGGCCGGGCTTTCCGCTGCGGCTGATCGAGCGGGTGGAGCCGTGGTTCGTGGTGCCGGGGCTGCTCGGCACGCTGTTCGTCGCCGCCTGCCTGTACGGCTACCGCCAGCAGGGCGCGACCGTCACGGTGACGATGGTGGTGGCCGGCCAGCTCGCGGCGGGGATCGCCGCCGACGCGGCCGGCTTGACCGGGCGCCGGAGCGGGATCGAGGCCCCGCTCGGCTGGCAGACCTGGATCGGGGCCGCGCTGCTCGTCGCCGGCGCTGTCCTGGTCCTGCGCGGGCGGGGGACGGCGTGAAGGACAGGGGCCCGACGGGACCGCCCCGCCGGCCGGCCCCTCGGCTGGCCCCCGGCCGTCAGCCTCGGGCGCCGCGGGGCGCCTCGGTGGCGGTGGCGGCGAGGCCGTCCGGTGCCGCGGCACCCGGGCCGAGCAGGTTGACGGCGACGTGCAGGCCGATGGCGGGTCCGAAGACCAGGGCCAGCATGAGAAGCAGAACGACCACGACGCTGCGGTCGCGGGTGGCGGCGCCGCCGGAGCGGGCGGTCATCGTCGTCATTGTCATGGCTCACCTCGTTCGACCGGCCGCATCGGCGCCGGTCGCGGGCGAGCCCGATCAGCGATCAGGCGCGGGTCACGCGAGGCGGCACCGAGGCGGCGCGGTCCGTCGACTACTGTCGCTGGGCATGGGGGATTCAGGATTCCGGTGATGCCGCGCGGCGCCGAGTCGTCGGACCCCACGCGGACCAGGGCCACATGCGTGCGAACCCCGCCCACGTCAAGGGGGCGGGCACGGTTTTTCCCGCGCCGCACCATGCCGCGCCGGCGCGACGCCACACCCCGGGCGGAACGTCCCGCGAAACGCACGATCCCTTTGTTCTCGCCGCATTTCTTTGCCACAAGCCGAGGGGACCGGCGGAAGGCCGGGCGAAGGCTCATCGCCGCCGATCGTGGCGCGCCTCACGACGACCGTCCCTGCCGCGCGGCGCCCACCGGGTGCGCCGATGCGGCCGGACGCGTCGGGAGGCGTGCGACGGACGGACCTGTCACGAGACCCGCTTGCCGAAGGCCCGCCCGCCGTCCATGCCCGATCCCCAGCTTTCGCCACCCGACGACGCCGCCCCGATCCCGACCGGCGTGCCGGGCCTCGATTCGATCCTGGAGGGCGGCTACGCGGCCAACCGCGCCCACCTGATCGAGGGCCGGCCGGGCTCGGGCAAGACCACCCAGGCGCTGCAATTCCTCATCGACGGGGCGCGGCTCGGCGAGCGCTGCCTCTACATCACCCTGTCGGAGAGCCGGCGCGAGCTGATCTCGGTCGCAACCCGCCACGGCTGGTCGCTCGACGGCATCGAGATCTTCGAGCTGGTGCCCCCCGAGCTCAGCCTCGACCCGCGCCAGCAGCAGAGCCTCGTCCATTCCTCCGACCTCGAGCTCGGCGAGACGATCAGGCTCGCCATCGCGGAGATCGACCGGGTCAAGCCGCAGCGGGTGGTGTTCGACAGCCTGTCGGAGATCCGCCTCCTGTCCCAGGGCTCGCTGCGCTACCGCCGTCAGGTGCTGGCCTTGCGCAGCTACCTCCTCATCCACGACACCACCGCGCTCCTCCTCGACGACCTCACCGCCGAGCAGGACGACCTCAACCTGCACAGCCTCTGCCACGCGGTGATCCAGCTCGAGCAGCTCGCCCCGCTCTACGGCGGCGAGCGCCGTCGCCTGCGGGTGATCAAGATGCGCGGCACGCGGTTCCGCGGCGGCTTCCACGACTTCGTCATCCGCCGCGGCGGCCTCACGGTGTTTCCCCGCCTGGTCGCGGCCGAGCACGGCCATTCCTACGCGATCGACCGGCTCGGCAGCGGCAATCAGGGCCTCGACGCGCTGCTGGGCGGCGGGCTCGACCGGGGCACCAGCACGATGCTGCTCGGCCCCTCGGGGGTCGGCAAGTCGTCGACGGCGCTGGCCTACGTCACGGCGGCGCTGGCGCGCGGCGAGCGCGGGCTGATCCTCAGCTTCGACGAGCCGATCGGGATTCTGCGGCGTCGGGCCGCCGGTCTCGGCATGGCCGTCGACGGGCCGATCGCCGACGGCCGCCTGCGGGTCGAGCAGATCGACCCGGCGGAGGTCTCGCCGGGCGAGCTCGCCGCGATGGTGCGCAACGCCGTCGAGCGCGACGGCGCGCGCGTGGTGCTGATCGATTCGCTCACCGGCTACCACAACGCGATGCCGGGCGAGCAGTATCTGCTGCTGCAGATGCACGAGATCCTGACATACCTGAACCAGCAGGGCGTGACGACGCTGCTGGTACTGGCCCAGCACGGGCTTGTCGGCCAGATGTCGGCGGCAGTCGACCTCACCTACCTCAGCGACACCGTGGTGCTGTTCCGGTACTTCGAGGCGGACGGGCACTTGCGCCGGGCGGTGTCGGTGGTCAAGAAGAGGGTGGGGCCGCACGAGGCTACCATCCGGGAACTCCGGATCGACGGCGACGGTTTGCGTGTCGGCGAGCCGCTGGTGGGCTTCCGGGGCGTCCTGACGGGCGTGCCGGTCTTCCAGGGCCGCCTGCCGGCCGAGGGCGCGGGACCCGAGCGGGATCTGCCGGTGGGGTCGGGCGATCGGGACAGCCATGAGAGAGAATGATCCCCCGGTCCTGATCCTGGCCCCGACGGGCCGCGACGCCGAGGTGGCGTCGAGCATCCTCGAGGAGGCCGGCCTGCGGGCGGAGGTCTGCGCCGACCTGCCGGCGCTGGTCGCCCGGCTCGACGAGGGCAGCTGCGCCGTCCTGACCGAGGAGGCCCTGCGCGCCTCCGACCGGCACGGGCTCGCCGCCTACCTCGCCGGGCAGGAGCCGTGGTCGGACTATCCGTTCGTGCTGCTCACCCTGCGGGGCACCCCGCCGGAGGCGCGGTTGATGGAATCCCTCGGCAACGTCACGCTGCTGGAACGGCCGTTCCACCCCGCCACCCTGGTGACCGCGACCCGCTTCGCCGTCCGGGCGCGCCGGCGCCAGCGCGAGGCCGCGGCCTTCCTGCACGAGCGCCAGCAGACCGCCGAGCGCCAGGCCCTGCTGATCCGCGAGCTGCACCACCGGGTGAAGAACACGCTCGCCACCGTGCAGGCGCTGCTCGGCGCCTCGGCCCGCGGCGCCACCAGCGTCGACGAGTTCTACCAGGGCTTCTCGGCCCGGGTGATCTCGCTCGCCAAGACCCACAACCTCCTGACGGAGGATTACTGGCAGATGGCCTCGCTCCAGGAGATGCTGGAGAACGAGCTCGGCCCCTACAACGACGAAGCCGGCAAGCGCATCGCCCTGAAGGGCCCGCTGGTCGAGCTCACCGCCGACCTCGCGGTGCCGACCGGCATGGCGATCCACGAGCTGACCACCAACGCCGCCAAGCACGGCGCCCTCTCGGTGCCCGAGGGGCGCATCACCGTGACGTGGGACGTGGCGCAGGACGAGGCCGGCCGCCGCCTGCGGCTCGACTGGACCGAGCGCGGCGGCCCGCGGACCGCGGAGCCGACCCGCAAGGGCTTCGGCTCGACCCTGCTGCAGCGGGTGCTCACCATGCAGTGCGGCGCCGACATCAAGTTCGACTTCAAGCCGACCGGGCTGCACTTCCGCATGGAAGCGCCACTGGTCGAGCACCGGACGGTGCCGCACTACTGACGCACGCTCCGGACGCCTGCGTCCGGAGCGTCCTCACGCCGCCCGGGCGGCGGCGGGCAGGAGCGCGGCCGCCACCGCCGCGGGGCTGTCGAACAGGTGATCGGGCCCGGCGGCCGCGAGCGCCGGCCCGCGCGTGTAGCCCCAGGTCACCGCCCCGAAGGCGAGGCCCGCCCGCGCGGCGGCCACGTGGTCGCGCAGCTCGTCGCCGAGGCACAGGACGCGGGACGGCGCGATGCCGCTCGCCCGCACCACGGCGGCGAACCGGCGCGCCTTGCCGAACACGCCGGCGCCGCAGGCGTAGTGCCCGATCAGGCCGGCGCAATCCGGGCCGAGCACTCGGCGCGCCACGTCCTCGCGGTTCGAGCTGACGAGGGCGAGCGCGATGCCGCCCTCCCGCAACCGCCCGAGCAGGGCCGGGATGCCGGGAAACGGCGCCAGCAGGCCGGCGTCGCGGGCGGCGAGGCCGTGCATGTGGCGGGCGATGAAGGGCAGCTTCCAGCCGGGGACGCCGAGGCGCCGCATCACGCCCCGGGCGTCGAGCGTCCGCAGGGCCTCGACCTCGTCGGGCGCGGGCCGGCGGAAGCCGTAGCGGTCGGCGACGCCCGGCAGGACGCCGGCGAACCACGGGAAGGTGTCGGCCAGCGTGCCGTCGAAATCGAGGACGACCAGCCGGTACGGCGGACCGCCCCGGTCGGCTACCAGCACACGCGGGGCAGCCGGCGCTTCCAGCGCTGGCCGACGCGCAGGTCCTCGTCGCCGGCGCGGCGCTTGGCCCGCAGGCGCATCTCCCCGGTCTCGGCCGCCTCGGCCTCGGGTCGGGTCGGGTTGGGCTGGGGCGCGGCGGCCTGGATCCGCGGGGGGGCCGGCAGGGCGATGGGGGCGGGGGTCTGGATCGGCGCCTCGTCGGGCCAGTCCTCGGGCCAGACGAAGGCCGGCCGCGGGCCGGGCGTGCGGCGCTGCACCGGGGCGGCGGTCCGGTAGCGGCGCACCCGCGGCAGCTTCGGCTCGGGTTCCGGCGCGGCATCCGGCTCCGGCTCGGGCTCCGGCGGGGCGATCAGGCTCGGCAGGACGCGCTTGGCGCCCTTGGCATCGGCGTTCCTGGGGTCGGACGCGGCAGCCGGCGAAGGTTTGGAGAAGACGTCTCTCGCAAGGGCGTCCCGCGCCGACGAGTCCTTCGCGGAGGGCGACTTGACGGAGGGAGCCTTGAGCGAGTGATCCTTGGCGAAGGCCGGGGCCTCCGGCGGGTCGAAACGGCCCGACTGGGTCGCCGCGGCGGCCTCCTCGAACAGGCCGGTCCCGGCCCAGAGGTTGCGGCCGGTGGCGGCGGGCCGACGCTCGGGCTCTCCCGTCGCGGCGGGGCTCGCCGGGAGCTTGCCCGCGGGGCGCTCGCTCTGGGGCCGCTCGCTGTCGGGGGTGGCGATCAAGGGGGAAGTGCGGCTGCGCTTGATCTCGACCGTGAATGACGGTCTCGCGCGGTGGCGCGTCATTGAATGTCCTGAAGCGATCTGTTCGGAATCAGTCGCCCGCGGCCATGCGCGCGGGCACGATCCTCACTTAGGATGGGTTAGGGGAATTGTCCATGGCAAGAATTGATAAAGTCTCAACGGAGGTCACAGTGACGGCATCGCGATGGTCTGGCGTCCGCAATGTTCTGTCGGCCGCGAGATTTGACTCAATCGTGTCGCAGTCGTGCCGTGTCCCGGCGGGAGGCCGCGCGTGAGCCGGCCGGTCGCCCGCGTCTTCGTGCTCACGGGCGCCGGGATCTCGGCCGAGAGCGGGCTCGGCACCTTCCGGGATCCGGGCGGGCTGTGGCGCCGCTTCGACCCAATGCGGCTCGCCACCCCCGAGGCCTTCGCCCGCGAGCCCGAGGAGGTCCACGCCTTCTACAACCTGCGCCGGCAGGGGGTGCGAGAGGCCGCGCCCAACGCCGCCCACGCGGCGCTGGCGCGGCTGGAGGCGGGCCTTGCCGCCCGCGGCGGCGGGCTCTTCCTGTGCACCCAGAACGTCGACGACCTGCACGAGCGCGCCGGCTCGCGATCGGTCGTGCACATGCACGGCGAATTGATGCGGGCGCGCTGCACCGCCTGCGGCGCGGCCACGCCCTGGATGGAGGATCTCGGTCTCGACACCGCCTGCCCGGCCTGCGGGCGGCGGGGCGGGATGCGCCCGGACGTGGTGTGGTTCGGCGAGGTGCCGCTCCACCTCGACGCGATCGGCGACGCCCTCGCGGCGGCCGACCTGTTCGTCGCCATCGGCACCTCCGGGGCGGTCTATCCGGCGGCGGGCTTCGTGGCGCAGGCCCGCGCCGCCGGGATCCCCACCCGGGAGATCAACCTCGCGCCCTCCGACACCGCCGGCCTGTTCGACGAGTCCAGCTACGGCCCGGCCACCCGGGCGGTGCCGGACTTCGTCGCGGCGCTTCTCGACAACGATCTACCGGGCGGAGATGGGCCGGGCCGAGACCGGCACGGCGGACGGGAGGCGTGACCTTCGTCCGGGCGCACGGTCAGGGCGCGTAGGCGCTGGCGGCCGCCGGCAGGGACAGGGCCGGGAGCGTGCGCGCCGCGAGCGGCCGCAGCACCGGCCGCAGCCAGGGGCCCTCGATGGCGAAGTGCCCGGCGGGCCGCCCGTCGGGCCCGGGCTCGATCCTCGCCTCGGCGCCGAGGCGGCGCTCGGCCAGGAAGACCCGGCCGCCGAGGCTCGCCGTCAACCCCCCGCCGCGGACCTGGCCCTGGCCGATCTCGGCGACCCCGTCGGCCACCGTCAGGCTGACCCGGGCGCGCTCGAAATGGGTGCGGCCGCCCCGGCGCAGGGCGACGGCGGCGGAATCGGGCCGCTGGGCGAGATCGGCGAGGTTGAGGCCGAGGATCTCGCCGCCCTCCACCGTGGCGACGGCGCGCCCGCCGAGGCGGCCGACGAGGTCGGCGAGGCTCGAACCGGCCGTGTCGAGCACCGCCGAGCCCTGGCCGCGGCCGAGGATCCAGCGCGGCCAGCCGAGATCGGCGAACAGGCCGCCGAGGTCGACCCGGTCGGCACTGCCCTGGAGCCGGGCGTCGAGGCCGGAGGGCAGGGCGGCCAAAGCCGCCCGCCCCTTGACGGTGCCGCCCTGCACGGTGGCGCGCCCGAGCGTCGCCTCGACGGTGCCGTCGCGCACCAGGAGGCCGGCGGCGACGTCCTGCGCCTCCAGGGATCCGAGGCGGGCGGAGGCCGCGGAGAGCCGCAGGTCGAGGTCGCCGCGGGTGAGGGCGTCGAGGCCGAGGGGCGCCCGGCTCCAGCCGCCGCCGGGCTCGACGTCGGGCAGGAGACCCGACAGGTCGAGCCGCTCGGCCGCCAGGGTACCGCTGACGGACAACCGCCCCCGCACCAGGGCGAGGGCGCCGGCCCCCTCGAGCCGGTTGTCGCCGAACCGCACCTGGATCTCGGGCCATTCGACGCCGCCCGGACGAGCCGTGAAGCGTCCCTCGACGCCGACCGGGCCGGCGAGCGCGGCAGGACCGGGCTCGACCCCGAGCCAGGCCAGGGTGCGGGCCAGGGCCGGGGTGGTGAACCGGCCCTGGCCGGACAGGCGCGGTCCGTCCGTGGCGGCGCCCGCGGACGCCTCGTCGGCGGGGACATTCGCGGCGGGAGAATTCGCCGCGGGGAGATTCGCGACGGTCGTCCCGGCCCAGACCAGGCTGCCCTCGATCTCGGCGCTGCCCTCGGCGGAGGGCCCGTCGAGGCCGGGGCCGGCGACCCAGGTCAGGGCGGCGTTGAGCGGGGTCTCGGTGCCGGCCGCGAGCGCGGGCGGGCGCAGGCCCGACACGGTGAGCGTCGCCGGCACGCCGCGCCAGGTGAAGGCGGCCGAGAGGTCGAGCCCGGCGCTCGGGCGCGGCCAGTTCGCCACCAGGTTCAGGCCGGTGACCGTCTCGCGGCTGCCGGTGCGGGGATCGCGGCCGGAGAGCGTGGCGTCGACGAGGACGAGGCGGCGCAGGTGGCGGCCGCGCCCGGCGGCGACGCGGGCGGCCAGCCGCGCGGCCGGCTCGGCCCAGTCGACGGCCGCGCCGTCCGGCAGGGCGATCCGGGCCCGGTCGAGGACGAGGCCGGTGACCTCGGCCCGGCCGGCGAGGAGCCCGGCGAGGCCGAGCTGCACCTGCAGGCCGGCGCTCTCGACGAGGTCGTGGTCGCCGCGGCGCAGCCGCACGCGGGAGAAGCTGAGGGACGGGGCCGGCAGCAGCGTCAGGGTGGCGGGCCCGGCGGCCGAGAGGCCCAGGCCGTAGCGCCGCGCGAGGTCCCGCTCGGCGAAGGCGACCGCCCGGGGCGCCGCGATCGTCCAGGGCAGGGAGGCGGCCGTGAGCGCGAGGGCCGCGGTGGCGGCGCCGCTCAGGGCCAGGATGGTTCGGCGCGACATCGCTCTCCGGCTGCCGGCGTGGACGAGAAGACGATGCCCCCCCGGGCCGCCGCCGCCTGCGGTCCCTCGGACCTGCCCGCGGCGGGCGCCATCCCAAAACTTCCCTGTGACGCTCCCGTATAATCCCTCGCGCACGCCTTGTCTCCCCGGGCCCGGCCCTGCGTGCCGCGGCCCGGCGAAGCGGGACATTTTCCCAGCCGCGCCCGGTGGTGCGGCGGCGCAACGGTGCTAAACAGGGCGGCGAGGCGCCGCATCCGTGCGGGAACGAGGGCATCCGAGCCCCGGCGGCACCAGAATGGATTGGGGAAACGAGGGATGAAGAAGGTATACCCCGACGCCACAGCCGCCCTGGCGGGCGTCCTGCGGGACGGCATGACGATCATGGCCGGCGGCTTCGGCCTGTGCGGCATTCCCGACGTCCTCATCGACGCGGTGCGCGAGAGCGGCGCCAAGGACCTCACGGTCATCTCGAACAATGCCGGCATCGACGGCGTCGGCCTCGGCGTGCTGCTCGAGACCCGCCAGATCAAGAAGATGATCTCGTCCTATGTCGGCGAGAACAAGACCTTCGCCAAGCAGTACCTTGCCGGCGAGCTCGAGATCGAGTTCAACCCGCAGGGCACGCTGGCCGAGCGCATCCGCGCCGGCGGCGCCGGCGTCCCGGCCTTCTTCACCAAGACCGGCGTCGGCACCCTGATCGCCGAGGGCAAGGAGACCCGGGAGTTCGACGGCGAGACCTACGTGATGGAGCGCGGCCTGTTCGCCGACGTCTCGCTGGTCCACGCCTGGAAGGGCGACCACGAGGGCAACCTCGTCTACCGGAAGACCGCCCGCAACTTCAACCCGATGATGGCGTCGGCCTCGCGCATGACCATCGCGCAGGTCGAGCACCTGGTGCGCCCCGGCGAGATCGACCCGGACCACATCATCACGCCCGGCGTGTTCGTGAAGCGGATGATCCACGTCCCGAACGCGGAGAAGCGCATCGAGCAGCGCACCACCCGCAAGCGTGCCGAGGCCGCCCCCAACGCCGAGCCCGCGCCCGCCCCCACGGGCGGCGGCGCCATCTGACGAGCGAGAGAGGAGACCACCATGGCTTGGACCCGCGACCAGATGGCGGCCCGCGCCGCCCGCGAGCTCGAGGACGGCTTCTACGTCAACCTCGGCATCGGCATCCCGACGCTGGTGTCGAACTACATCCCCGACGGCATGTCGGTGCAGCTCCAGTCCGAGAACGGGATGCTGGGCATGGGCCCGTTCCCGTACGAGGGCGAGGAGGATCCCGACCTCATCAACGCCGGCAAGCAGACCATTACGGAGTTGCCGACCACGAGCTACTTCTCGTCGTCGGATTCCTTCGGGATGATCCGCGGCGGCCACATCGACCTGTCGATCCTCGGCGCGATGCAGGTGGCCCAGAACGGCGACCTCGCCAACTGGATGATCCCCGGCAAGATGGTGAAGGGGATGGGCGGCGCGATGGACCTCGTCGCCGGCGTCAAGAAGGTCGTCGTGGTGATGGAGCACGTCGCCAAGGCCAAGGACGGCTCGGAATCCCCGAAGCTGCTCGAGGCCTGCGACCTGCCGCTCACCGGCACCCACGTGGTCGACATGGTGATCACCGACCTCGGCGTCTTCACCATCGACAAGAAGGGTGACGGCGGCATGAGCCTGGTCGAGCTCGCCGACGGCGTCACCGAGGACGAGGTTCGGGCGAAGACGCAGGGCCAGTACCGGGTGGCGCTGAAGAACGGCTGAGGATCAGGTCAGTCTTCGGACTACGGCTTCAAAAGAAAGCACGTCCCCCTCTCCCGTGTGGGAGAGGGGCCAGGGGTGAGGGTGCTACGGTTCTGAGTAAAGCTCAGGCGTTCGTGCTGGTGGCGGCACGGTCGAGTTCTATTCTGAAGCGTATCACCCTCGTGCGATCTTCGATCGCCCCTACCCCTCTCCCACATGGGAGAGGGGATCCCGCGCAATAGTCTTAAATATTTTTTCGTTTTCAGTGCTGCCCCGGATACGCCGCGTCCAGCACGAACGGGTACGGCCCGTCGAACGACTCGACGTAGACCATGTGGCTGACGATCCCGCTCTCCGGGGTGTAGCGGTGGAGCAGGTAGGCCGGCGGCTCGAAGACGAGCGCCCCCGCGTGCGCCGGGTCCAGGTCGAAGGCGACCTGGTGGGTGATGCTGGGGGCGATCTGCGCGATCGTGCCGGCGTAGCGGGTCACGATCGGCCGGTGGTGATGGCCGCACAGGATCCGCTCGATGCAGGTCTGGCCGGCGATCAGCCGCCGGAATTGCGCCTCGCCGTCGAGGAGCCGGATCTCGTCCATGTGGACGAGGCCGCACTCGAAGGGCGGGTGGTGCATGAATACCAGGGTCGGGCGGCCGTCGCCGCCGGCGAGCGCTCGCTCGAGGAAGCCGAGGCGCTCGGTGCACAGCGCGCCGTGGCTGGCACCCGCCACCAGCGTGTCGAGGGCGATCAGGCGGACCGGGTGATCCTCGACCGTATATTGGATGAAGCCCCCGGTGACGCCGGGCATCCAGGCCGCCGGCAGAACCTCGCGAAGGGTCTCGCGCCGGTCGTGGTTGCCGGGGATGACATGGACCGGCATCGGCAGGCGGGCGAGCAGGCCGCGCAGCTCCTCGTACTCCTCCGCGAGGCCGCAATCGGTCAGATCGCCGGAGATCAGCACGAGATCCGGCCGGGGATCGAGGGCGAGGAGGTGGGCCACCGCGCGGGCGACCATCTTGTTGGTCTCGGAGACCCGGTAGGCCGGCAGCCCGTGGGGGCGCACGTGCAGGTCGGTGATCTGGGCGATGAGCATGGGGGGTGTCCGGCTAATTTTTTAGGCGCAACGCCCTTTCCCGGACGACTGAAGCGAAGCGGAAGGAGATCCGGGATCCAGCACGAGATGTGCCGCGAAGCGGCTCCGTATGCCGCACCGTTGCAGACAGACGGACGCTTCGCGGAGTCTCGTGCTGGATCCCGGGTCCCATTCCGCTGACGCTGCATGGGCCCGGGAAAGGGGTGAGCTACTGGAGCAAGGTGACGATCACTCGGCGCCCGGCAGGCGGAGCGCGGTGTCCTCGACATAGGGGCGCATCAGGGCGTCGGCGGCCTTCTGGGCGGCGGCGAGCGCCTCCTTGGGCTGGCGCTTGCCCGAGAGCACGGCCTGCAGCTCGTCCTCGATCGCCTTTCGCACCGGCACGGTGCGGTAGGTAGCGAACCACGGCTTGGCGTTGGCGAGCTGGTCGACGGCGATCTTGGCGTCGGGGTTCTTGTCGAGGAACGCCTTCATCTCAGGCAGGTCGTAGGCCGCCTTGTTGGGGGCGAAGTAGCCCGTGGCGCGGCTCCACCAGCCCGACTTCTCGGGCGAGGTCAGCCACTGGATCAGGGTCCAGCCGGCGGCGCGCTTCTCGGGCGAGAGGCCGGTCGGCTGCACCAGCGAGGCGCCGCCGATCGGCACCGCCTGGCGCACGTTCATCGGTACGAAGGCGACCTTGAACGGGAACTTGGCGGTGTCGCGGATGAAGGTGAGCGAGCCGGTCGAGATGATCATCATCGAGGCCTGGCCGGCCAGGAACGCGCCGGTCACCGCCGGGCCCTTCTGCTCGCCGGCCGGGTGCACCTTGGCCTTGTGGACGAGGTCCGACCAGAAGGTGAGGGCGCCGAGCATCGTCGGGGTGTCGTAATAGACCTCGCCGCCATACTCCTCGTTGTAGTAGCGCCCGCCGTTCGACATCGTCAGGGCTTCGAGGATCCAGCCGCCGTAATCGTAGTTCGAGGGCATCATCAGGCCCCAGCGGGTGGTGCGCTCGCCCTCGCGCTTCGTCAGCTTGCGGGCGGCGTCGGCGAGCTCGGCCCAGGTGCGCGGCGGCTTGTCGGGGTCGAGGCCGACCTCCTTGAAGTGGTCGGCGTTGATGTAGAGGAGCGGCGTCGAGTTGTGGAACGGCACGCCGTAGACCTTGCGGTCGATGACGGCGTTGGGCAGCAGCGCCGGGAAGAACTGGCCGGTAAACGCCTCCTGGCTCTTGCCATCCTTGGCGATGAGGTCGTCCATCGGGGCGATCTCACGCTCGATCGACAAGTCGGTGAGGAAGTTCGCCGACATGATGACGGCAGCTGGCGGCTTGCCGGCCTTGATCGCCGCACGGGTTTTCAGGAGCGTGTCGTCGTAGGACCCGGTGAAGACCGGAACCGCCTTGATGTCGGGGTGGGAGTCGTTGAACTCCTTGATGAGCCCCGACATGTTGCGGGCGAGCGCACCGTCCACCGGGACGGGGAAGAACAGCTCGATGTCGGTCGCGAACGCAGGCCGCGGCGCCGCGAGGCCGGCCGCTGCCACGAGGGCGAGGGCGGCGCCCTTCCACCAGGAAATCATCTTGTCGGTCCTCTTTACTTGATGCCGGAGGCGAGGAAGCTGTTCACGAACCGGCGCTGGAAGATCAGGAAGGCGGCGAGCAGCGGCAGGCTGACCAGGAAGGTGCCGGCCGCGATCAGCCCCCAGGCCTGCATGCCCTCGGCGCTGAGCGTGAAGCTCGCGAGACCGAGGGTCAGGGGCCGCCTGTCGGGGGAGTTGATGACCATCAGCGGCCACAGGAACTCGTTCCAGTGGCTGGTGACCGAGACGATCGAGAACGCGACGAGCGCGGGCTTCGTCAGCGGCAGGTAGATGAGGCGGATGCGCGCCCACCAGCCGGCGCCGTCGATCATCGCGGCGTCTTCCAGCTCGCGCGGCACCTCGCGGAAGCTCTGGCGCATCAGGAAGGTGCCGAAGGCGGTGGCGCAATAGGGCGCCATGACGCCCGGCAGGGTGTCGTAGAGGCCCAGAGCCGCGATCGTCTTCAGGTTCGGCACCAGCAGCACCACCGGCACCAGCATCAGCTGGACCAGGAACAGGGCGAACAGGATGCCGCGGCCGGGGAATTCGAGCCGCGCGAAGACGTAGCCGGCAAGCGACGCCGTGACGAGCTGCACGACCAGGATGCCGGCGCAGATCGCGAGGGAGTTGAGGAAGTAGAGTGGGAAGTCGGCCGAGGCCCAGGCCTCGGCGAAGTTGGCGAGCGTCGGCGTCAGCGAGGGCAGGAGCGAGGCGTCCGCCCCCGATCCCGCCGGCCGGAACGCCGCCACCAGCATCCACCAGAACGGCACCGCCCAGACGAGCGCGAGGCCGGCGACGGCGAGGCGGGCGATCTGCGGGGTGAGCTCGCGGGTCACCGGGCCGGATTGAACCCTGGCGGTCATCGGGCCGCCTCCGGGCCCTGGCCGCGGGCAAGCGACAGGGTGGTCAGCGCAGCGAGCAGGCCCAGGGTCACCACGGTCGCGGCGGCGGCGCGGCCGGCATCGTAGCGCTCGGCGGCCTGCTCGTAGATGTAGAACAGGAGCAGTTTCGTCGCGTCCGAGGGACCGCCCTTGGTCAGCACGAAGACGTGGTCGACCTGCGTCACCGCGTTGAGGAGCGCGATCACCCCCACGAAGGCGAAGGTCGGGCGGAGCGCCGGCAGGGTCACGAAGCGCAGACGCTGCCACGGACCGGCGCCGTCGAGGAGCGCGGCTTCCTTGGCCTCGTCGGGGATCGCCTGCAGGCCGGCCAGGATGAACAGCATGTAGTAGCCGGCGTTCTTCCACACGGTGAGCACCGTGATGGCGGCGAGCGCGAGATCGGGGTCGCCGAGCCAGTTGGCCCCGGGAAGCCCGAGCCGGGCGAGGTGGTAGTCGATCAGCCCGATGCCGGGCAGGAACAGGAAGAGGAAGAGCGCGGCCGCCGCCACCAGCGGGATCATCACTGGCAGGAAGAACAAGGCCCGCATCAGGGCCCGCACCCGGCCGGCGCCGTTCAGCGCCAGGGCGAAGGCGAGTGCCAGGACCAGGCTCGGCACCACCGTGCCGGCCGCGTAGAGGGCGTTGTTGAGGAGCGCGCGCTGGAAGGTCGGGTCGGCGAAGAGGGCGGCGAAGTTGTCCAGGCCGACGAAGCGGGTGCCGCGCCGCGTCACCGCGTGGGTCGCGTCCCACACCACCTCGACCACCGGCCAGTAGGTGAACAGGGCGAGGAAGACGAGGGACGGACTGAGGAGGGCCAGCGGCAGGAGGAAGCCGGCCCGGGGCCGCCGGGCCGCGACGGGCACGGCCGCGGGCGGCGCCGGAATCGTATCGAGAACGTGGGTCAAAGGGTCCGCCGGAGATGTCGTGACCGGCGCGTCATCGGGTGGTTTCGTGACAGGCGAATGAAATCGCCGTCGATCTCAGGCGTGCCTTCGGTGCAGAGCCGACGTGAGAGCGTCCCGGCGATCGTTTCGGAAACGTCCCGGCAAATTGCGCGTGGTGGCAATCCGCCGGATCGACGACAACCATTGCTGGCATCATCCCGACACAGCCATGCAGGATCTTTCCGGATCGTCTGGGCATGGCAGGGATGACGTTGCGGAACTGATCGACGCGGGCGTGATCGCGTTCGGGCCCGCGGGAGCGGGCCGCGAGGCTCGGACGGAGACAGCCTCGCGGATGCATCATCGTGCTGGAATCCGAGGATCGCGCCCCCCGAAGGAGAGGCCGGGGTCTCGGTCGGGCCGAGGGACGCGGCGTCGTGCGGGCGCTGCCGCAAGAAATTCCCGCCGTCGTGCATCGTCCGCCCGACGCCTCAGGCGAAAGATGCACCGACCTCATGTCGAAGCCGCGCACCCCGGCGACGCACGTTTTTCGAGGATTCGAGCCGGGCTGGTTTTCGCAGACCCGTTGGTCCATACGGACCCGCCCTGCCGGCACCCCGCGTCATGACCAGCCTTCCCTCCGATTCCGAGTTCGGGCGTGCGCGCCTCGCGGCCATCGCGGCGGCCATCGCCTGCGTCGCCGTGGTCGGTATCGGACTCAGCCTGTCGATCCCGCTCCTCTCCCTGGAGATGGAGCGGATGGGGCTCTCCAACACCTGGATCGGCGTCAACACGGCGGTCGCCGGAGTGGCGAGCATCGTCGTCCTGCCCTTCGTGCCGCGGGTGGCGGCGCGGCTCGGGGTGATGCCGCTCCTGCTCGGCGCCATCGCGGTCGCGGCCGTGGCGCTCCTCGGCTTCCGGGCGGTGCGCGATTTCGCCTGGTGGTTCCCGCTCCGCTTCGTGTTCTCGGCCGCGCTCGGCGTGCTGTTCGTGCTCTCCGAGTTTTGGATCAACCAGGCGGCGCCCCCGACCCGGCGTGGGCTGGTGATGGGGGTCTACGCCACCGTCCTGGCGCTCGGCTTCGCCATCGGCCCGGCCCTGCTGCGCTTCCTCGGCACCGCCGGCTGGGCGCCGTACCTGGCGGGGGCGGCCCTGTTCTGCGCCGGCACGCTGCCGCTCTTCCTTGCCCGTGACCTGTCGCCGGAGATCCCGCACAAGGGCGGGCGCGGCTTCCTCGGCTACCTGCGGGTGGCGCCCTCGGCGACGATCGCCGCCCTGATCTACGGCGCGGTCGAGACCGGGGGCTTCGCCATCCTGCCGATCTACGGCTTGCGCCTCGGCCTCACGGCGGAGCAGGCGGCCGGGCTCGTCAGCGTCGCGGCGCTCGGCAACGTGCTGTTCCAGATCCCGGTCGGGCTGCTGGCCGACAAGGTGGACAAGCGCCGGCTCCTGCTCGCCGCCGCGTTCTTCGGCGCGCTCGGCGCCGCCGCGCTCCCGCTCGGCGCCGACGACGTGCGGCTGCTCGCCGTCATCCTGTTCGCCTGGGGCGGCATCGCCGGCACGCTCTACACCGTCGGCCTCGCCCATCTCGGCGCCCGCTTCGACGGCGCGGCGCTCGCCGGCGCCAACGCGGCCTTCCTGGTACTCTACAACATCGGGCTGGTGCTCGGTCCGCCGCTCGTCGGCGGCGGCATGGACCTCGCCTCTCCGCACGGCTTCGCCTGGGCGCTGGCGCTGCTCTTCGTCGCCTATCTGGCGGTGGTCGGCGGGCGGATGATCCGGGCCGCGCCGTGAGGAGCGGCGCCGCGTCGCGCGGGCTTGACGCGGACGGTGCCCGCCCCGGGGCGTCGGGCCGCCGGGCTTGACGCAAACGGGGTGATGGGGCAGGAAGGCGCCGCGTTCTGGCCGGGCCTGCCCGGCCGTTTTGCGTTTCGGTCTTCCGGGCGCAACCCCCCTTCCATCACACGAGGTCGCGCCATGGCCAAGGCCGTCACCATCAAGATCAAGCTGCTCTCGACCGCCGACACCGGCTTCTTCTACGTCACCAAGAAGAACTCGCGGACCAAGACCGACAAGCTGTCGTTCAAGAAGTACGACCCGATCGCGCGCAAGCACGTCGAGTTCAAGGAGACCAAGATCAAGTAATTCTTGATCCTGGAGATTGGGCCGCCCCCGTGCGGCGTGAAAAAGGCCGCCCGCCAGGGCGGCCTTTTTCCGTTGCGGGCTCGGCTCAACCGAACAGGAGCAGGGTACCCGGCAGGGCGACGAGGCCGGCGGCGCCCGCGTAGGCGAGCCACAGGCCCGGCCGGCGGGCGGCGAGGCGGCGCAGGCGCCTGGCGGTCGGGCCGGCCTTGACGCTGCGCCCGTTCACGCAGGAGCAGAGCAGGCGGTGGGCCTCGCCGGTGCTCAGGCCGAAGAAGCGCCGCGCCTCCCCGAACGTGTCGTCGGCAAGCCCGTTCGCCCGCAGGACCGGGTCGGCCGCGGCGAGCGCGAGGGGCGAGTTGTCGGCCCGGATGCCGGCCCGCATCCCGCGCGGCACGAACTCGATCTCCTCCAGGGTGAGGAAGCTGCGGTCCGGGTCGCGTTCGAGGATCGTGGCGAAATGCTCGAGCCGGGCCCGGCGGCCCTCGAGGACGGGGTCGTCGAGGAGGGGCGGGACCGTCCCGATATCGGCGATGTCGCGGATGTGGCGAAGCGGCTGATGTTCCATGCTGGGCACCTCGTCGATGCGCTGCAGGCCGGTGCGCACTGCTGCGACCGAGCATGCGCCCAGCATTCCGCCGATGCATTCACCGGCATTAACACGTTTTCTCGATCGGAATACTGCCAAGTCTCAAGCAAAGTCCGGCATATCGGCCCGCGTCAAGGACTTGGATGCGGGCCGAAAGCTCGGCGGAAGCGCGAGGTGCGACGGCCGGACGCAGGCGGTCAGCTGACCTCGAACCAGCCCCACAGGCCGGTATCGAACCGCTCGAGCGCCGTCGCGCTGACGAGCCACTTCCCCGGATTGTCGGCCAGGAAGGCGATGCGGGCGGTGCGCCCCTCCAGCAGCTGGAACGTGTCGAGCCAGTAGGGCTCCCAGCCGTCGTCGAGGGGGTGGAGCAGCCGGAAGACGTGGCCGTGCAGGTGGAGCGATTGCGGGAAGGCCGTGGTGTTGGTGAGCGCCAGCACCACGGCGGTGTTGCGCTTGACCGTGAACAGCGGCGGGTTCTCGGCCCGGCCGGCGGCGCCGTTGAGGGTCCAGATCCGGGTCGGGTCGCCGGTGAAGGCCGGGGCGGCGTCGGGCTTGCCCTTGTCGAAGGTCGCCCCGCCGGCGATCGCGATATCGCGCCGGAAGGCGTTCTGGAGCTTGATCTCCGGCGGCAGCAGCTTGTTCTCGCCGATCGGCGCGACGGCGGGGCGCGCCGCCACCGGCTCGCCCTTGGCGATGATGCGGGCGAGCGGCATCCCGGCGCCGATCAGCGCCACCACGGCCCCGGCCGGCTCGGCGGCGCCCGGCACGTCGAGCAGGATGTCGTAGCGGGTGCCGGGCGGGAAGGGCAGGGTGGCGCGCAGGGGCTCGAACGTGTCGGTCGGCTGCCCGTCGACGGCCGCCACCCAGGCCTTGAGCCCATCGAAGCGGATCCGGGTCGCCCGCGCGTTGCAGGCATTGGCGAGCCGCAGCCGCAGCCGCGTGCCCGGCGCCGCCTCGATCGTCTCCGGGGCGGGCCGGCCGTTGATCGTCAGGGCGTTGCCGAGCCGGCCGGAGCTCGCCGCGAAGGCCGCCTGGCCGAACGGCGCGAGGGTGCCGTCGGTCTCCAGGCGCCAGTCCTGCAAGAGGAGCGGTACGTCGCGGTCGACGACCGGCGGGGTCTTCTCCTCGACCACCAGCATTCCGGCGAGACCCCGGCCCGAGGGCTCGCTCGCCCCCCCGACCACCAGGGGGCGAATCAGGAAGGTGCCGGCATCCGGCGGGGTGAACTCGTAGAGGAAGCTGCCGCCCGGCGCGACCGGGGCCTGCGTCACGCCGCCGACCCCGTCCATGGCGTTGCGGTTGCGCACCCCGTGCCAGTGCAGCGACAGCGGCTTCTCGGTCTTGTTCTCGAGGCGCAGGCGCACCGCTTCGCCGAGCTTGACCCGGATCACCGGAGGGGCGGACCGACCGTCGAAGGCCCAGACCGGGGTCTCGGGCGCGGGCTCCGGCTTGAGACGGGCGCGGGCGGCCTGCGCGGTCAGGAGCCGGGCCTCCGCCCCGGGGCCGGGCGCGACCGCGGCACCCGGTGCAGCGGTACCGGCCTGCGGGGCGCCGCCCTGCGCCCGGACGAGGGCGGGCGCGAGCGAGAGCGCGGCGCCGGCGAGCAGCGCGCGGCGCGAGGGCGGCAGGGACGACGGCATGGCACCTCGCTCTGTGCGGGAGAAGGGCCGTCCGCGGGCGGGAGGGGCCCGGTGACGGCGAGCCGCCTTGTAGCCGGGGCGTGGGCGCGGGGCGAGGCCGGGCCCAAAATTCTTGCTGCGTGTCCGATCCACCATGCTATAGAGCCGCGCCCGGGTGCGTACAGCGCCGGGCGCGAGCGTCGCGGGCGTGGCGGAATTGGTAGACGCGCTGGATTTAGGTTCCAGTGACGAGAGTCGTGGGGGTTCGAGCCCCTCCGCCCGCACCATCTCCGCCAGGCGACACGACGGATTGGGTTCAAGCAGCAGGGCCGGCTCCTTGTCCTGAGGGTCCCGTCGCACGGTGCAAGCCAGCGCCGTCCGGGTCCGCAGCCAGGCCGGATTCGAGAGCGCAAGGCGGAATGACGACGATGCAGGTGACCGAGACCAAGTCCGAGGGGCTCAAGCGCGAATTCCAGGTGGTCGTGCCGGCGGCCGAGCTGGAGACCCGGCTCGCGACCGAGCTCGACGGGATCAAGGGCAAGGTGCAGATCAAGGGCTTCCGCCCGGGCAAAGTGCCGGTCGCCCACCTGCGCAAGGTCTACGGCCGCTCCGTGATGGCCGACGTCGTCCAGAACGCCGTCAACGAGGCCAACCAGAAGATCGTCGAGGACAACAAGCTGAAGCTCGCCCTCGAGCCTCAGATCCAGATGCCCGAGGACAAGGACCAGATCGAGAAGGCGCTCGACGCCAAGGCCGATCTCGCCTTCACGATCGCCCTCGAGGTGATGCCGAGCTTCGACCTCGTCGACCTCTCGGACGTGAGCCTGACCAAGCAGGTCGTCACCCCCTCGGACGAGGAGGTTGGCGAGACCATCGAGCGGATGGCCTCCGCCAACCGCCCGTTCGAGAACCGTGCCGAGGGCGAGGCCGCCCAGTCGGGCGACCGCCTCACCATCAACTTCACCGGCCGCATCGACGGCACCCCGTTCGAGGGCGGCACCGGCGAGGACATCAACCTCGACCTTGGCTCGAACACCTTCATCCCGGGCTTCGAGGACCAGCTGGTCGGCGCCAAGGTCGGCGACGAGCGCCTGGTCAAGGTCACCTTCCCGGAGAGCTACGGCGCCGAGCACCTCGCCGGCAAGGAAGCCGAGTTCGACGTCGTCGTGAAGGCGGTCCAGGCCCCGGGCGAGCTCAAGATCGACGACGAGCTCGCCAAGAACTTCGGCATGGACTCCCTCGACGCCCTCAAGGACGCCGTGCGGACCACCATGGGCCGCGAGTACGAGGCGGCCTCGCGCCAGAAGCTGAAGAAGGGCCTCCTCGACGCCCTCGACACCCGCTACTCGTTCGAGCTGCCCCCGAGCCTGGTCCACCAGGAATTCGCCGCCGTGTGGGCCCAGGTCGAGCAGGACCTCAAGAACCGCGGCAAGACCTTCGAGGACGAGGACACCACGGAGGAGAAGGCCCGCGAGGAGTACCGCCGGATCGCCGAGCGCCGCGTGCGTCTCGGCCTGGTGCTTGCGCAGGCCGGCGAGAGCGCCGATATCAAGGTCTCGGACGACGAGGTGAATCAGGCCCTGATCGCCCGCGTCCGCCAGTTCCCCGGCCAGGAGCAGCAGGTCTGGGATTTCTACCGCAAGACCCCGCAGGCGCTCGCCGAGCTGCGTGCCCCGCTGTTCGAGGAGAAGGTGGTTGACCACGTCCTCGGCCAGGTGAAACTGGTCGAGGAGCCGGTCTCCAAGGAGGCGCTGTTCGCCGACGAGGACGACGCCGAGGAGGCCAAGGCCGACAAGGCCGAGTCCGCCGAGGCCGCTCCCGCGGGTGAGTCCAACCCGGCCTGATCCCGGTCGGCCCCCTCGAACGGGCGGCGGACGGGGGCCTGCGAGGTCGTACGTTTCCGCCGCTACCCCGGCCGCCTGGAGGCGGCCGGGTTCCGTTCAGAGGGCCAGTGAGATGAGAGATCCGGTCGATTACTACAACAGCGCGCTCGTACCCATGGTGGTCGAGCAGTCGAGCCGCGGCGAGCGCGCCTTCGACATCTATTCGCGCCTCCTGCGCGAGCGCATCATCTTCCTGACCGGTCCGGTCGAGGACTATTCCGCGTCGCTGATCGTGGCGCAGCTGCTGTTCCTCGAGGCGGAGAATCCGAAGAAGGAAATCTCCTTCTACATCAACTCGCCGGGCGGCGTGGTCACCTCCGGCCTGTCGATCTACGACACGATGCAGTTCATCCGCTGCCCGGTCGCCACGCTCTGCGTCGGCCAGGCCGCCTCGATGGGCTCGCTGCTGCTGGCGGCCGGCGAGGCCGGCCACCGCTTCGCGCTGCCGAACGCCCGGATCATGGTCCACCAGCCCTCCGGCGGCTTCCAGGGCCAGGCCACCGACATCCTGATCCATGCCCGCGAGATCGAGGCCCTGAAGCGGCGCCTCAACGAGATCTACGTGAAGCACACCGGCCGCGAGTACGAGGCCATCGAGCAGGGCCTGGAGCGCGACAACTTCATGACCGCCGACGCCGCCAAGGAGTGGGGCCTCATCGACGAGGTGCTCCAGAAGCGCGCCGAGGCGCCGGCCCAGTCGTAAGCGATCCCTCGCGGCGGCAGGCTCCACCGTGACCGAGGAAATCCTCGGCACGGCGGGGCCTGCTCCAAAAGGACGGGGCCGCCCTCGACGTCGGGCCCACCGATGCGGCCATTTGGCGGGAGCCTGTCGCATCGGTGGGATTGATCCGGCGGTGGCTGCGTGTTTGCATCGCGATTCTGCACCGGGCGCCCGGCGGCGCGGGAGGCGGTGACTGTTTCTTTAGCCGGGCGCCACTATCTAAAAGCGATGCGGTCGCGTCCCCGGGGCGGGGCCGGTCGGGGACTTGGAGACCCATATGAGCAAGGCTGGCGGCAACGACTCGAAGAGCACGCTGTACTGCTCGTTCTGCGGCAAGAGCCAGCACGAGGTTCGCAAGCTGATCGCGGGCCCGACCGTCTTCATCTGCGATGAGTGCGTCGAGCTGTGCATGGACATCATTCGCGAGGAATCGAAGTCCTCGCTGGTGAAGTCGCGGGACGGCGTACCGACCCCGAAGGAGATTCGGCGGGTCCTGGATGACTACGTCATCGGTCAGGACTTTGCCAAGAAGGTCCTGTCGGTGGCTGTGCACAACCACTACAAGCGCCTGGCGCACGCGACCAAGCACAACGACGTCGAGCTGGCGAAGTCCAACATCCTGCTGATCGGCCCGACCGGGTCGGGCAAGACCCTGTTGGCCCAGACCCTGGCCCGCATCCTCGACGTGCCGTTCACGATGGCGGACGCGACGACGCTGACCGAGGCCGGCTACGTCGGCGAGGACGTCGAGAACATCATCCTCAAGCTGCTCCAGGCCTCCGACTACAACGTCGAGCGGGCGCAGCGCGGCATCGTCTACATCGACGAGATCGACAAGATCTCGCGCAAGTCGGACAACCCCTCGATCACCCGCGACGTGTCGGGCGAGGGCGTCCAGCAGGCGCTGCTGAAGATCATGGAGGGCACGGTCGCCAGCGTACCGCCGCAGGGCGGCCGCAAGCACCCGCAGCAGGAATTCCTCCAGGTCGACACGACCAACATCCTGTTCATCTGCGGCGGCGCCTTCGCGGGGCTGGAGCGGATCATCTCGGCCCGCGGCAAGGGCACCTCGATCGGTTTCGGCGCCACCGTCCAGGCACCGGACGACCGCCGCACCGGCGAGATCTTCCGCAACGTCGAGCCCGAGGACCTGCTGAAGTTCGGCCTCATCCCGGAATTCGTCGGTCGCCTGCCCGTGCTGGCGACCCTCGAGGACCTCGACGAGACCGCGCTGAAGCGGATCCTCCAGGAGCCGAAGAACGCCCTGGTCAAGCAGTACCAGCGCCTGTTCGAAATGGAGAACGTCGACCTGACGTTCCAGGAGGAGGCGCTCAGCCTCGTCGCCCGCAAGGCGATCGAGCGCAAGACCGGCGCGCGCGGCCTGCGCTCGATCCTGGAGAGCATCCTGCTCGAGACGATGTACGACCTGCCCGGCCTCGATTCGGTCGAGCAGGTGGTGATCGGGCCGGAGGTCGTCGACGGCAAGTCGCGGCCGCTCTACATCCACGGCGACCGCGGCAAGGAAACGCCGGCGAGCGCCAGCGCCTGACGACGACGAGAGGCCGCCGCCGAAACGGCGGCCTCTCGCGTGAGAGGCGCCCGCCTGCGACCGGGTGGCATGGTGCTTGAAAGCGGCGCCCCGACGAGCCACCTCTCAGTCAACGCGGCGGCCGCATGCTCACCCTAGACGAGGTGCGGTGCCGCGACCCGGCCGCTCTCTCGTTTCCGACCCCCGCGGCCCGGTCGGCCCCCCTGTTCCTCCTGCTTGTCCCCATGAGGGGAGGGACCTGGGCGTCACCACACAAGGAAGTCAGTCAATGACCCAGCCGAAATCGCGCCAGCCCGTCGTCCCCGGCACGAGCGGGACCTACGCGGTCCTGCCGCTGCGCGACATCGTGGTCTTCCCGCACATGATCGTGCCGCTCTTCGTCGGGCGCGAGAAGTCGATCCGGGCGCTCGAGGAGGCGGTCCGCACCGACCGGCACATCCTGCTCGCGACCCAGGTCAACGCCACCGACGACGACCCGGCCACCGACGCGATCTACACCATCGGCACGCTCGCCAGCGTGCTGCAGCTGCTCAAGCTCCCCGACGGTACCGTGAAGGTGCTGGTGGAGGGCGGCGGTCGCGCCAAGATCCAGGATTTCGTCCGCTCCGACGAGTACTACGCCGCCGAGGCCGAGGTGCTGCCGAACGATCTCGGCGACAAGATCGAGGCCGAGGCGCTCGCCCGCTCGGTGATCTCGGAGTTCGAGAACTACGTCAAGCTCAACAAGAAGATCTCGCCCGAGGTGGTCTCGGCGGTGATCCAGATCGACGAGCCCTCGAAGCTCGCCGACACGGTCGCCTCGCATCTCGCCGTCAAGATCTCCGACAAGCAGGCGATCCTCGAGATCCCGACCGTCGCCCAGCGGCTGGAGCGCGTGCTCTCGCTGATGGAGAGCGAGATCTCGGTGCTGCAGGTCGAGAAGCGCATCCGCACCCGCGTCAAGCGGCAGATGGAGAAGACCCAGCGCGAGTACTACCTGAATGAGCAGATGAAGGCCATTCAGAAGGAACTCGGCGACGAGGACGGCCGCGACGAGCTGGCCGAGCTCGAGGACAAGATCGAGAAGACCAAGCTGTCGAAGGAGGCGCGCGACAAGGCGCTGGCCGAGCTGAAGAAGCTGCGCCAGATGTCGCCGATGTCCGCCGAGGCGACGGTCGTGCGCAACTACCTCGACTGGATGCTCGGCATCCCGTGGGGCAAGCGCTCGAAGATCAAGAAGGATCTGCCCGGCGCCCAGGCCATGCTCGATTCCGATCATTTCGGCCTCGACAAGGTCAAGGAGCGGATCGTCGAGTACCTGGCGGTGCAGCAGCGTGCCAACCGGCTCGCCGGCCCGATCCTGTGCCTCGTCGGACCGCCCGGCGTCGGCAAGACCTCGCTCGGCAAGTCGATCGCCAAGGCCACGGGCCGCGAGTTCGTCCGCATGTCGCTCGGCGGCGTGCGCGACGAGGCCGAGATCCGCGGTCACCGGCGGACCTATATCGGCTCGATGCCCGGCAAGATCGTGCAGTCGATGCGCAAGGCCAAGACCTCGAACCCCCTCATCCTGCTCGACGAGATCGACAAGATGGGCATGGATTTCCGCGGCGATCCGTCCGCGGCGCTCCTCGAGGTGCTGGATCCGGAGCAGAACGCGACCTTCAACGACCACTACCTCGAGGTCGACTACGACCTGTCGAGCGTGATGTTCGTGACGACCGCCAACACCCTCAACATCCCGCCGGCCCTCCTGGACCGGATGGAGGTGATCCGCATCGCCGGCTACACCGAGGAGGAGAAGGTCGAGATCGCGCGCAAGCACCTGATGCCGGGCGCGCTGAAGAAGCACGGTCTCGACGCCAAGGAGTGGTCGATCAGCGATGACGGCCTCATGCTCCTGATCCGCCGCTACACCCGCGAGGCGGGCGTGCGGAACCTCGAGCGCGAGATCTCGAACCTGATCCGCAAGGCGGTGAAGGAGATCCTGATGTCGGGGGTGAAGAGCGTGACGGTCACGGCCGACAACCTCGACACCTTCCTCGGCCCGGCGAAGTTCCGCTACGGCGAGGTCGAGACCGACGATCAGGTCGGCGTCGTCACGGGCCTGGCCTGGACCGAGGTCGGCGGCGAGTTGCTGACGATCGAAGGCGTCATGATGCCCGGCAAGGGCAAGATGACGGTGACCGGCAACCTGCGCGACGTGATGAAGGAGTCGATCTCGGCGGCGGCGTCCTACGTCCGCTCGCGGGCCGTCGATTTCGGCGTCGAGCCGCCGCTGTTCGATCGCCGTGACATCCACGTCCACGTGCCGGAGGGGGCGACCCCGAAGGACGGGCCGTCGGCCGGCATCGCCATGGCGACCGCGATCGTCTCGGTCATCACCGGCATCCCGGTGCGCCGCGACATCGCCATGACCGGCGAGGTGACGCTGCGGGGGAGGGTGCTGCCGATCGGCGGCCTCAAGGAGAAGCTGCTCGCCGCCTTGCGGGGTGGCATCAAGATCGTTCTGATCCCGGAGGAGAACGCCAAGGATCTGGTGGAGATTCCCGACAGCGTGAAGAACGGGCTCGAGATCGTGCCCGTGGCGCGGATGGACCAGGTTCTCCAGCGGGCCCTGATCCGGATGCCGGAGGCGATCGAATGGGACGAGCCCCTGCCGAAGGCCACACCGGCCCGGACCGAGGACGACGCCTCGGGCGTGCTGGCGCACTGATCCCCCGACCCATCAACCGGGTCTGATATGAAGGAGCCCCCGGACCGACGGTCCGGGGGCTCCTTTCATTCGAGGCGATGGCGGGCGCGTCGCGCCTTCCGGCACGACAGCGCGCCTCACGCGCTGCGGCGACGACCGAGGCCGCTGTTCTTGGCCAGCTCGGAGCGCTGCGCGGCGTAGTTGGCGGCAACCATCGGGTAATCGTGCGGCAGGCCCCACTTGCGGCGGTACTCCTCGGGGGAGAGGCCGCGGGTGGAGAGGTGGCGCTTAAGCGACTTGTACTGCTTCCCGTCCTCGAGGCTGATCAGGTAGTCCGGGGTTACCGTCTTCTTGATCGGCATCAGCGGGGTCGGCTTCTCCTGCTCCACCGCCTCGACGCCGCCGAGCCGGCTCAGCGACTGGTGCACGGCGTCGATCAGGGCCGGAAGCTCGGCAACCGGCAACGAGTTGTTGGACACGTAGGCCGACACGATGTCGGCCGCGCGTTCAATCAGATTGGTTTCTTGGTCTTGGTCCAGCATTCAATCGACTCCGATGATTGAGTGAGTGCCCCATGCGTCCTGGCGCGTCGCAGGTCAACGTTTCATTTCGAGAATGCGGCAGAATCACGCCTCGGAACCGTTGGTGTGTAAGGCCGACGACACCCTATCGTCTCGGTAGGTGGGCGATTACCTAGCCATGCGCTGGTGTAATACAGCCGTTGCGCGGTCGAGCGATTCGAAACCTTCGCACCCATGGACGAGCCGAAGCGCCAACCGGTGTCCGTCGCAGCGGCCGAGGTGAGTCCGAAGCGGGCAGACGAGCCGGAGACGAGAAGGGGGCGCGAGAGGGCAGGGGGCCGACAGGTTTTCACAAACCGGTTGACGGGCCGAAACCCCGAGCCTATACGACCACCCATCGGCGCCGGCCGCGACAGCGGCCCGGGCGCTGAGCCATCTTCGAGACAGTCCGGGCCGGCGAGCCTGACCTTGGTCAGGTGCTGGTCCTGTTTTTGCCGATGGATGCCGGGTTCGCCCGGCGCGCTCTTTGACAAGTTCATACGAGAAAGAGAAGCGTGGACGGCGTCGTCCCTGCGGGCTGGTTTCTTCGAAACCAGCTGTGAGTAGGATGATGCTGGTC